>CAJUPS010000005.1 GCA_910588045.1 uncultured Oscillospiraceae bacterium
GGGTAGCCGCAGAAGTGTGGCGCACCAACGAAGGTATTAAGACAGAACTAAACCAAGTACGTCGGAGGGAAAATAAATAATAACATTAGGGGATTCTCAAGGGCGGCGAAGCCCCCTTGAGGGTGCTTTTGGTTCTTTTCCCACAAGGGAAAAGAACGCCCCGCCCCGGCAGGGGCGAATCTAGCAAAAAGAAAAAAGCGGGGCGGCCCGCAGGGCCGCAGATTAAATGTGGAGCGGCGCACAGCGCTGCAAGAATTATATCATATTTTCTTCCATTCAGCAATAGTCTGAAAAATTCCTCCTTCCCCTTGCCTTTTTCCCAAAATTCTTCTATACTATAAAAGAAAAAAGAAAGAAAGCGGGGAAGAAAAAATGAGCCGCATCAGTAAGGAAAACTACTACCTGGATATTGCAGAAACCGTCATCGGCCGGGCCACCTGCCTGCGCCGCTGCTATGGCGCAATCATCGTCAAAAACGATGAAATCATCTCAACCGGCTACAACGGTGCGCCCCGTGGGCGCAAAAACTGCGTGGACCTGGGCCGCTGCACCCGGGAAATCCTGAACATCCCCAGGGGCGAGCGCTACGAGCTCTGCCGCTCCGTCCACGCCGAGGCCAACGCCATCATCTCCGCCGCCCGGCGGGATATGGTGGGCGGGACCCTCTACCTGGCCGGAAAGGACGCCGCTACCGGCGAGCTGCTCCACGACACCTCCTCCTGCTCCATGTGCCGCAGGCTCATCATCAACGCGGGCATCGCCAAGGTCATCGCCCGTACCGGGGCCGGAACCTACTCCGTCACCAACGTCAGCGACTGGATCGAGGCGGACGACACCCTGCCCGACGGAGTGGAATGAACAAATATGTCCCCCCTATCCGCCGGAAGAAGAAATTTTGAAGCATTTTTGTTCATTTTTCCCCTTGCCAACAACAAAAAACTGTGATATTGTATGGAAACACGATAGAGGTTGCGGGTGAGATGAAACTGCGGGAGTCGGCAGGCTGAGAGCGCAGTGGAGGCAAGTCCGCCGAATCTGTGGCCCGGGCGCGGGCCATGGGTGGGGACGGGGGAAAGACCTCCGTTACTGTCTGTGAAGCATCCGGCTTCATGGTTGCGCTATCTGCTCGCATGAAACATGTCGTTCATGGCCGGTGGATACGTTCACCGGCCATCCTTTTTCTTGAAAGAAAAAGGATGCAAAAAGAACTTTAACGCGCTCTGTAATCTTCTGCGTTCCCAAGATTTCTGCACGGTAACGAAGGAAGGTTCTTCATAAAGAATCGCAAATTAGGAGGAATGTACCAATGGACATCCGCAACTTGAAGGGCTCCATCGTGGCCCTGGTGACCCCCTTCCACGCCGACGGCTCGGTGAATTTTGAAAAGCTGCGGGAGCTCACCGAGTGGCACATCGCCAGCGGCACCGACGCCATCCTGGCCCTGGGCACCACCGGCGAGAGCTCCACCATGACCCACGAGGAGGACGACGCGGCGCTCCGCTGCGTCATCGACACCGCGGCGGGCCGGGTGCCCGTCATCGCCGGGACGGGCTCCAACTCCACCCAGACCATGCTGGAGAAGAGCCTCCGGGCGGAGAAGCTGGGGGCCGATGGCCTGCTGCTCATCACCCCCTATTACAACAAGGGCAACCCGGAGGGCATCTACCGCCATTTCGTGGCGGTGGCCGACGCGGTGCAAATCCCCTGCATCCTCTACAACGTGCCCGGCCGGACGGGGTGCTCCATTTCCGTGGAGAACGTAGAGCGGCTGGCAAAGCACCCCCATATCTGCGGCATCAAGGAGGCCAGCGGGGACATGTCCTACGCCATGAAGATCGCCCACTGCGTGGGCCCGGACTTCGCCCTCTGGTGCGGCAACGACGACATCACCCTCCCCATGCTCTCCATCGGGGGCAGCGGCGTGATCTCCGTCTGGGCCAACATCATGCCCCGGGAGTGCCACGAGATGGTCATGGATTACCTGGAGGGCCGGAGAGAGAAAGCGGTCTCTGCGGCGGTCAAGCACCTCGACCTCATGAACGGATTGTTCATGGAGGTCAACCCCATCCCCGTGAAGACCGCGCTGAACCTGATGGGGAAGGACGTGGGACCCTTCCGCCTGCCCCTGTGCGAGATGACCGGGGCCCACACCGCCCAGCTGCGCTCGCTGCTGGAGAAGGCGGGGCTGGTGAAATGAAGATCCTCCTGATTGGACACGGCCGCATGGGCCGCCTCATCGAACAAACCGCCCTGGCCGCCGGAGACTCCCTGGGGGGCGTCATCGACATCGGAAACCTCTCGGACCTGGAGACCATCGGGCGGGTAGCGGACGTAGCCATCGACTTCTCCGCCCCCGCTGCGCTGCCTGCGGTGGCCCACTATGTGCGCTCCACCGGGACTCCCCTGCTCTCCGGCGTCACCGGGCTGAACGAGGCGGAGCTGGCGGTATTCGACGACCTGGGCCGCTTCGCCCCCGTCATCCACTCCGCCAACTACTCGCTGGGGGTGGCGGTGTTCCGTCGGGCCCTGGAGGACGTGGCGGGCACGCTGGCCGACTTCGACATCGAGATCGTGGAGACCCACCACAACCAGAAGGCCGACGCCCCCAGCGGCACCGCCAAGCTCCTCCTGGACGCGGTGGACCCCCACCACCGGCGCACCCCCGTCTATGGCCGCTTTGGGCTCACCGGCCCCCGGGAGAAGAAGGAAATCGGGATGCACTCCCTCCGGGGGGGCACCGAGGCGGGGACCCATACCGTCAGCTTCTTCGGCCCCGACGAGGTGTTCGAGATCACCCACCGTGCCTCCTCCCGGCAGATTTTCGTCAACGGGGCGCTCCACGCCGCCAGGAAGCTGTATTTGCTGCCCAAGGGGCGCTATGAATTGCAGGAACTGTTATTTGGAGGGAAAAAATGAACGCACAGGAGATCATCGCCTATATTGGTTCCGCCGAGAAGAAAACCCCGGTGAAGGTCTACGTAAAGGAGCGCCGGCCCATCGACTATGGCTCGGCCAAGGTGTTTGGCGAGGGGGCCAGCAAGGTGGTCTTCGGGGACTGGCGGGAGCTGGGACCCATCCTGGCGGACCGTGCGGACCTCATTGAGGACCTGGTGGTTGAGAATGACCGCCGCAACAGCGCCATCCCCATGCTGGATTTGAAGAACATCAACGCCCGCATTGAGCCGGGCGCGATCATCCGGGAACAGGTGGAGATCGGCGACAACGCCGTCATCATGATGGGGGCCGTCATCAACATCGGCGCGGTGGTCGGCGCGGGCACCATGATCGACATGGGAGCCATCCTGGGCGGCCGGGCTACCGTGGGGGCGAACTGCCACATCGGGGCCGGGGCGGTCCTGGCCGGGGTCATCGAGCCCGCCAGCGCCACGCCGGTGATCGTGGAGGACGGGGTCCTGGTGGGGGCCAACGCCGTGGTCATCGAGGGCGTCCATGTGGGCAGGAACGCCGTGGTGGCCGCCGGTGCCGTGGTCATCGAGGACGTGCCGGAGGACGCCGTGGTGGCCGGATGCCCCGCCCGGGTCATCAAGATGAAGGACGAGGGCACCACCCAGAAGACCGCCCTGGAAGCTGCGCTGCGGCAGTTGTAACAGGCGCGGTTCCATTCCTATAGCAACCTTCAAAATTCGTAACACCCTGTAGGGGCGCACAGTGTGCGCCCCTACAGGGTCCAGGGCAGAGCCCAACATATTTTCGTCAAAAAGATTACCGGGTGCTCACCGCACCCGGTAATCATGCTTTATCGCAGCCTCTTCCCGCCGCAGCTTCTCCCCCGCCAGGGCCTCCAGACACTGGCCGATGATCTGGTTGGACAGGAGGAACCCCTCCGGCGTCAGATGCCAGCGGCCGCCCCGCAGCAGGGCGTGGCCGGATTTCTCAAACCGCTCCAACACCTCCTGGATCGGCCCGAAGGGGAGGCGGAACCGGTACTCAAACTCCTGCCGGGAGATGCCCCTGGTAATCCGCAGGCCCAACATGATGTACTCGATGTCCCTCTCCCGCTGGGGAATCCGCTCGTTCTCCGAGAGGATGTCCCCCTCGTTCTCCACCCCGGCGCAGTAGGCGTCCAGGTCCCGGACGTAGGCGTAGCGCACGTCCCCCAGGTCGGAGTGGGCCCCCGGGCCGAAGCCCGCGTACTCCCCCAGGGTCCAGTATTTCAGGTTGTGCCGGGACTCGAAATCCGGCTTGGCGAAGTTGGAGATCTCATACTGCCGGTATCCCAGCTCTCCCAGCCGCTCTACGGCCCACAGGTACATATCCGCCTGCGCATCGTCGTCCGGCAGGGGCAGCGTCCCCTGCATCTCCCACAGCGGGGTTCCCTCCTCCACCTTCAATCCGTAGCAGCTCAAGTGCTCCGGGGAGAGGGTGGCGGCCTTTTCCAGCGTGTCCTTCCAGCTCTCCAGGGTCTGCCCCGGCAGACCGTAGATGAGGTCCAGGGAGAGGTTCTTGATTTTCGCCCGCCGGGCGGCGGCGACCGCCTCCTCCGCCTGGGCGAAGGTGTGGGGACGCCCCAGAGTTTGCAGCTGCCCGTCGTCCGCCGACTGCACCCCCAGGGAGAGGCGGTTGAACCCCGCCCGCCGCAGGGCGCGGAGGGCCCTCCAGTCCCCGGCGCTGTCGGGGTTGGCCTCCAGGGTGATCTCCGGCTTTTTGGCGAAGCGATAGTGCTTCTCCACCGTCCTGAGAATCTGCCGCAGCCGCTTCACGCCCAGCCAGGAGGGCGTACCGCCGCCGAAATAGACGGTATCCACCGCGTGGGCGGCGGTCCTCGGCGCGATCTCCTCCAGCTGACGGCAGAGGACGGAGACGTAGCGGTCCATCTTCTCCCCACTGTTGGGGAGGGAGTAGAAATCGCAGTAGATGCACTTGCTCTTGCAGAAGGGAATATGGATGTAGAGCCCCAACGGCTTGTACTCTTTCTTCACGGCGGTCACCTCGGTTCTCTATTGTAACCGAAAGCGGGCTCGTCCGCAAGAGCTACTTGGTCGATTTCCGCCGTTTACCGTAAAAGAAGGCCAGGATCCCCCCGGTAGCGCCCACCACCAGGGCCACCAGGATATAGGCCGTGTACCCCTTGGCGGGCAGGGTGGGCGTCCGGGCGGGGACGATCTCCGGCTCGGCCACCGCCCGAACGGGGAGGCCCGCCCCATCCGGCGCATCCAGGCAGAACCAGCTGTTCCGGCACCCGTACATATAGGTCACATAGCCCCAGGTACGCCCATTCTCGTCCACAAAGATCTTGCTGATATAGCTGGGGTTATCGCTGGCGCCGGTCAGGCAGTCCAGAACGTCCACGTCGCCGGTCTCAAAGCCGTGCTTGACCTCCGGCGCGCCGGGGTACTCGTAGAAGTTCACCACCGCCGCGTCCCCGGCGTAGTCTGCGAACTCGCCGTTGTAGTCCTTGATCTGGTCCGCATACTCCTCTTCAAAGGAGATGTGGTCGTAAATCAGGGACAGCTCCGCCAGGGGAACCCAGCCGGAGACCTCCTTGTTGTCCTCCCAGCGGTTGATGAGAGCCCAGCCCTGCCAGGTGTAGCCCACCCAGAGGGCCTCTCCGTTCTGGTACTGCGCCTGCACAACGCTGCCGTCCGGCGCGTCCCAGGCGGTGACGAAGCCCTCCGGGCCGTTGGCCCGGTAGCTGCGGTCCTCATAGCTGCACCCGTGCTGCTTGAAAAACTGGTTATCCAGCGGCTCCCACACGAGGTCCGCGTAAGCGGGGGCGGCGAGGGCCAGGAGCAGCAGGAGCGACAGGACAAAAGAGTACAAATGTTTCACGTGGAACATCTCATTTCTTCCTCCTCTTCCAGAATTTTTGCAGCAGGTACACGGTGACACCCACCGCGGCCCCCACCAGAATCCAGGGCAGCAGCACAAAGCTGACCGTTGCCGGTCCGGCAATCACGTCCGCGTGGGCCACCGCCGAAAGGGACAGCGCGGTCACGAGGACCAGCGCCAGGGTTAAAAACTTCTTCATCTCGAAACCTCCCGATTTATAATAGATTGATGACGCATCCCGCGCCATAGGAAAACAGGTTTATCAGCAGGGCGAACAAAAACGGTTTTTTCACCTGCTCCGAGTACGCCCGGTAGCAGCGCCACTCCACGAGTACCGCTGCGGCCTCCAGGACTGCCGTCACCGGGACGGCGCGCCACCCCCAGAGGGTGGTGGCGGTGTAGTACAGCAGCACCACAGGCGGGTTGGTCAGCACGTTCGCCAGGGCCACCAGTCCCAGCTCCCGCTTCCCACGGAGACCCCAGAGCAGGGCAAAGCCCTCCTCGAAGAACAGCGTCAGCGCCAGGGACACCGCCAGAATGGTCAGCATCGCGCCGCCTCCTTCCGCAGGGGGAACCACAGCAGCGCCAAACTGACCAGGGCAACCAGCGCATAGCTCACCGGTCCGGTCAGCAGACCGGGCCAGCCCAGCCAGGAGGGCAGGAATCCAAGAAACAGCGCAAAGGTCAGCAGACCGAAGGTGAACCCCTTGGCTCCCGGCATCACACGCGCCGCCGCCCAGAGGGTCACCGGCATGGTCATGTTGAAGAGGAACACCGCCAGAATCCCCGGCATGGGCAGCGCGGAGGCCAGGTACAGCGCCGCAGCCAGCCCCAGGCTCCAGGCGGAGGCCCGCCGTCCGCCCAGCCGGTCCATGGCGAAGCCCCCCGCCGTCTTGCCCAGCACCAGCGCCAGGGTCAGGACCAGCGCCCAGTCCGCCTTCCAGGCAAACGCCTGGTTCATCCCCATGTAGGACCGCAGCACCACCACCAGAAACAGGGGCAGCAGCGTCCCGTACCCGCCAGCTGCGGTCACGTCCACCGCCGCATTGCCGGAGGGGCCCCGGCGCAGCGCCAGCAGCAGTCCGCCCAGGACCAGCAACCCCAGCGGTCCCATCCAAAGTCCGGGGGACATCCCCCGCCCCCACAGCGTCCCGAGAAAGAGGCCCAGCGCCCCGGGGGAGACGAAGATCCCCAGCGCCCAGGCCCGCTCCTCGCTCCGGTTCAGTACGTCAATACCGCCGCCCAGGTGGAACAGGGCGTTGCCCACGCCCGCCGTCACGGCGGCAGGGAGCGGCAGGGGGAGCAGATACGCCAGCGCTGTCAGGGCGCAGCCCGCCGCAGCCGCCACGCCGTTCCGGTTCCAGCGGTCCGCCAGCAACCCCAACGGCATTTGCAGCGCAAAGGCGCAGAAGTTATACAGCAGCAGGCACAGCGCGAAATCCGCCCCACCCGCCATGGTTCGGAATACCAGCAGTGCGCAGCTCAGGTCCACCCAGAAGTGGGCGGCGCTGTAGAGCGCCAGCAGTCTTTTGTCCACAGGAATCACCCCTTTGCTTCTATAGTCGAAGCAGTTGAAAATCGGTAAAGTTCAGCGGTAAAAACAATGCGTGGACTTCGTTGTCGTCCTTGGCGGGCGACAGCCCGCCCGCGTCCTCCGCCTCGCCACGCACTGTTTTCCCTCGCCTCCTTTTTACCGATTCTCAACCGCATCGACTATATAGACGAAAACGAAGGTGAAAATGTGCCGGGGAAAATAAAAATTGCTGCTCAGGCATTCGTACCGGAGCAGCATTATGGGGGATATGGTTTTTTCCTGCCGGTCAGACCTACCAGATAGTCCACACTTGTTCCATAAAATTGCGCCAGCCTGACCGCCGCTTCCAGCGGCAAATCGCGTTCACCCCGTTCATACTTGGAGTAAAGCGACTGATCGCACATCAAATATTCCGCAATCTGGCGCTGCTTCAAGTCAGAATCCTCTCGCAGGTCTCGTATCCTTAATCGCATCAGTATCACCGCATTTATTATATCTCAGGACAATCTGTCCTATTGGCAAAATGGACGATATGTCCTGTGATTTATGCAGGAGGTGATCAAATGCCAGATTACAAGGAAATGTATCTCGAAATGGTCCGAGGGACAGAAAAGGCTATCAACATTCTGATTGACGTGCAGCAAAAATGCGAGGAAATGTATATCAGCAGTCCGGACATACCAGACGAAGAGCAGCGCGAAAACCAGGCATAAGAAACCGCCGCCCCAGTCCTTGCAACTGGGGCGGCGGTTTTTTCCTCTTTTATAGCTCCCGGAGGAAGCGATAGATCAAATCGTCCACGAACGGGAACATATCCATCTCATGCCCGTAGTCGGGGAGGATCCGCATCTCCTTCTCGGAAGAAATTTTGTTATAGGCGGCAAACTGGGTGGATGGCGGACAGATCTGGTCCATCATGCCGGTAAACCACAGCACCTTTGCCTGAATGTGGGGCGCATGGTGCTGGATGTCGATATAGCCCAGCCGCTCCCACAGCTCATCCTCCCGCTGGTGGAAGGGGTCCTTCTTCCGGAAGTGCCACCAGAACTGCCGATAGGCGTTGCTGGCGTTGCACAGATCCATCTCCCACACCCGCTTGAAGTCCGACAGGAAGGGGTAGATCACCGCGATCCGCTGCACCGGCTCCAGCGCCGCACAGGCCACGCTCAATCCGCCGCCCTGGGAGTTCCCTGTCAGGCCGATGCGCGCCTCATCCACAAAAGGCATGGATTTCAGGATGCGGACGGCCTGGACGCAGTCGGCGTAGATGGACCGGTAGAGCAGCGCCTCCGGGTCCGTGCAGGACGTGCCCCGCAGGATCTGACCATACAGGGTCTCCGTGTCGCCGCCGCAGGAGACATCCTCCGAGCATCCCCCCTGCCCCCGGGTATCCAGGGCCAATACGACCATGCCGCTGTAGACAAAGGGCAGACGCTCAAACCAGCTCCCGCAGAAGTGGTGATACCCGTGGAACACACACACGGCGGGGAGGCGCCCCTCGATCCTCTCCGGCCGCAGCAGCTTACCGTGGATACGCGCGCCGCCCAGGCCCGTGAAGTAGAGATGGTCACACCGCACGCCCGGTGCGGGAAACGCCTCGGGCTCCAACTCGTAGGACACCCCCAGCGCCCCCACCTCGTCCAGTGTCCTCGCCCAGTATGTATCAAAATCCGCCGGGCGGGGATTGACCCCCTGGTACTGGTGGAGCTGATGCAGACTCAAATCAAAAACTGCCACTGTTTTCGCCCCTTTTCGTTACTGGTCGCTGCGCTGGATGCGCCGCAACAGGAAGATGGAAATGCCGAAGATGATGGCCAGCATCAGGAAGGACAGCGCCGAGCTGTAGCCGATATACCAGTAGTTGAACCCCTGGTAGTAGGCGAACAGATTCAGCGTCTCCGTGGCGTTGCCGGGGCCGCCGGCCGTCATGGCCATGATGGAGTCAAATCGCCGGATGGCGTCCATGATTCGGAACAGCAGGGCCAGCAAAAGCATGGGCCGCACCAGGGGTAGGGTAATGCTGAAAAACTGCCGGGTGGTGCTGGCCCCATCCATGCGGGCCGCCTCGTAGTAGTCCTTGCTGATGGACTGGATGCCCGCCAGCAGGATGGTGGAGACAAAGGGCGTGGACATCCAGATGTCGGTGATGATGACCGTCATCAGCGCCGTACTGGAGTCCCCCAGCCAGTTCACCGGCGGAATGTGCAGCAGGGAGAGGAAATAGTTCACCATGCCCAGGTCCGTGTTGAACAGCATCCGCCACATGATACCGGAGACCACCGGCGTGATCATCATAGGGATGATATAGAGCGCCCGCATGAGTTTGACGCCCCGAAACTCCCGGGAGAGCAGCAGCGCAATCAGCATACCGCACACCATCTGTCCCGCCACCGTTGCACACACCTGGATAAAGCTGATCCAGACAGAGTGCCAGAAATTCTTGTCCTGACAGGCCCGCACGAAGTTATCCAGCCCTACGAACCGGATGTTCTCCGGATTCATCAGGGTGTAGTCAAACAGGGCGATCCCCACGGAGAAGATCAATGGTACAACCGTCAGCAGGAACAGCAGGAGGAATGAAGGGCCAATCAGCATAAAATAGGTCATTTTATCCCGGCTGATGGTGCGTCTCTCCCTGTGGCTGTCGGCTTGCCGCGCGACGTTCGCTGTGGTTAAAGTTATCCCTTCCAAGGTTATCCCTTCCTTCCTTAATGCCGCCTTCTGTTGATGCGCCGGGCGTTACATCAGACCATCCCGCTGTAGGATCTTGATGGTCTCCGCGTTGGTCTCCAGCATGGCCTCCTCCGCCGTCTTCTTGCCTGCGGCGGCATCCGAAATATTGACGGACATAATGTTGCGGATCTCCGCCGTCTGAGAAATCACGGGCCAGTACAGGGGACAGGCGGTCTCCAGGCTCTTGGCCAGGGCGGCGCCCAGCTCGGCGTTCATGTACTGGTCGATCTCCGGGTGCTCCAGCACGTCGGTACGGACGGGAGAGGTCTGCTTCCCGGACTTGGTCTGCTCCCAGGTCACCTCGAAGCCCGTCAGGTACTCCATCAGCTTCCAGGATTCCTCCGGGTGCTCGGTGTTCTTTGCCATCATAAAGGTCCAGGGGGCGCCGATGGCCCGGCCTTCCTCAAAGGCGGAGAAGCCCACGTCCTCCGAGATCAGGGAGTTCTCCGGGTTGAGCAAATTGCCCGCCAGGATGGAGGTGTCGATCCACATGGCGGCCTTCCCCTGCTGCATGGCCAGCATGGCGTCCTCAAAGCCGTAGTTGGCAATGCCCTGGGGGGCGTACTTGTGGAAGTCCGCGTAGTATTGGGTCGCCTGGATGGCGGCGGGCTGGTCGAGCACGGCGATGTCGGGACAGCCGGGGACATCATACCAGTTTCCGCCCTGGGAGAACCACAGCATCAGCCAGAAGAAGGTGTTGATGGTCTGCTCGCGGCTGGCGCGGAAGACGATGCCGTACTGGCCGTCTTCGGGGTGGTTGAGCTTCTCGGCTACCTCCAGCACCTCGGCGAGAGTCTTGGGCGGGCTGTCGGGATCCAGGCCGTTGGCCGCAAAGATGGCCTTGTTGTAGTAGAGGATGTTGGTGCCCATCTGGTAGACCACGGCGTAGCGGTGCCCATCCCGTGTTACCACGTCCAGCATGGAGTCGGCAAAGCCGTCCCGCCACTCCTGACTGGTCAGGCTGTCGTCCGCAATGAACTCCTCCAGGGGGTGTGCCCAGCCGGAATCCAGCAGCTGTCCCCACATGCCGTTACTGGCCATGAAGACATCGTACTCCTGCTTCTCCGCGGACAGGCCCAGCATCACCTTCTGAATGTAACCGGACTCCGTAATGATGTCCACGTTGACCTTGACGTTGTTCTCCTCCTCAAATTTGGGCAGGAAGTTGACCAGGTCGTCCGTGTGCTCCCCCTGCGACAGGGCGAGATTGATAACAACAGGGTCCCCCTTGGGGGTCTCATTGCCGGTCTGGGACGCGGAGGACTGCTGCCCCCCGTCGGAAGCCGGGTCCTTCTGTTCGTCGGATTTGTTGCCGCAGCCCACCAGCAGGGATGCCGCCATGACCGCTGCCAGCAGCAGGGATAGGATGCGCTTTTTCATTGAATGATCCTCCTTATCTTCTTCTCAAGTGTACCAACAATATTTCCTCCGGAGCGCCGCCCCGGACACGGATGAAACAAGACGCAGCATCAGCCCTTCACCGCGCCGCCGGTCAGGCCCCGGACCAGGCCCTTCTGGCAGAGAATGGTGAACACCAGAATGGGCAGCACCACCAGCACAGAGGCCGCGCACAGCTCGCCCCAGTTGGTCCCCGCGGAGTTCATGAACCCCTGGATTGCCACGGACACGGGCCGGGTCTCCTTCCCGGTCAGGATCAGTGCGTAGAAGTATTCGTTCCAGGACATCATGAAGGAGAACATGGCGCAGGTCGCAATGCCGGGCACAATCATGGGGATGACTACGCGCAAAAGCGTCTGTGTCCGGGAACAGCCGTCGATCATGGCCGCCTCCTCGATCTCCTTGGGGACCCCCTTGACAAAGCCCATGATGAGCCAGGTCACAAAGGGGAGCACCATGGTCATATACACCATGGAGGTGGTGAAATACTTGTCGGTCCATCCCAGGCTGCGGCAAATCATGTAGAAGGGGATGACGATTCCCATAGGGGGAATCATGCGGGCCAGGATGATCCACATACCCATGGCGTTGCCCGCCTTCGTGTTGTTCCGCGCCAGCGAGTAGCCCGAGGTTACGCCGAAGAGGATGGCCAGCACGGTGGTGATCAGCGCTACAATCAGACTGTTGCGGTAGCTGGCCAGGAAGCCCCCGGTGGTCAGCACCGCCGCATAGTTTTTGAAGTTTGGAGCAAAAAACCACACCGGCGGCGTGGCAAATGCCTCCATCTTGGACTTCATCGACGTGGAGATCAGCCAGTACAGGGGGAACAGGGAGCAAAGCACCACCCCCAGGGTGAGCAGGTTCAGCAGGTATCCTGGCGCCCTCCGTTTCAATTGATTCATTCTGAATTTCTCCTTTCCTGCGTTTTGCCCGGACGCGGCGGCCGTTGCTTGATGCTGTCAGTATAGCAGAACCGACTTCCCTCTTGCGGGTAAAGTTTTTTTGTCGTAAGTGGACAATTTTGCGCTTTACCGTCTGTTCGCACAAATTCTATCCTATTATGATGCGAGAGGTTATTGATTTTTTCTGCCGGCAACGGTACAATAAAGGAGAGCGTCGGTATATGCGCAAAAGGGCCGGCGGCAGGTTGACCCTGCCACCGGCCCTGCGGTATCACTGCCCGTCAGTCGGGATGGTCGCTCTCTCCACCGGTGATGGGGATCACCACCTCCACCCTCGTTCCCTCTGGCGAGGAGGAGATGTGCAGCTCCGCCGTCTCGCGGTAGTATAGCCGCAGCCTCGCCCGGATGTTGCGCAGACCGAAGTTACTGCCCCGGGCACAGTCGTGCTCCTCCAGGTCCAAGGCGTGTCCACTGTTGATGGCCTCCAGCTTTTCCGGCGGGATGCCCACGCCGTCGTCCGACACGGAAATGCGCAGCTTCGCGCCCGCCCGAACCGCCTGGATGGCAATGTGGCCCCCGGGCTCCGGCTTTTCCATCAGCCCGTGGATGATGGCATTTTCCGCGATGGGTTGGAGTACCAGCTTGGTTATGGGGACCGACTCGATTCCGGGCTCCACCTCCAGGGTGTACATGACCGCATCCTCGAAGCGGATCTTCTGGATCTCCAAATAGGTTTGGACATGGGCCAGCTCGTCCCGCAGGGGAACGATCTCATTTCCCTTGGACAGGGAGATCCGGTAAAACCGGGAGAGCAGCTGCACCATGTGGGAGATGTCCTCCGCGCCGTGCTCCAGGGCCATCCAGTTAATGACATCCAGGGAGTTGTATAGGAAGTGGGAGTCAATCTGCGCCTGCATGGCGGACAGCTGGGCCTCCTTTTTCTCCAGCTCCTCCTGGAGAATGTGCTGGCTCAGGCGCTGGTTTCGGTCCTGCATATCGGCGAACGCGTCGATGATCTGCCGCAGCTCATTGTAAAATTCCACCTTCTCCTGGGGATCAATCCCCACGCTGCCGTCGGGCAGAACTACCCGGGAGAGCAGCTTCTTCACCCGCCAGGTCATGGACCGGGAGAGAACGGAGTCCAAGAGCAGCAGCACCAGACAGGCCAGCGCCATGCTGCCGCCCAAGAGCAGCAGGGCCGATCGGTTCCGAGCCCGCAGGGGCGCCACCGGGGTGAGAGAAATCAGCCGCCAGTCGCTCTGCTCCACCGCCCTCCGGTGAACCAGAAACTGTTCCCCCCCGATTCTCGTCTTATAGCCGCTCTCTCCGCCTACCTCCAGCTGGTCAAAGAGCGGGATCTCCGAGAGCGGAAGCCCCACCTGGTCCCCCTGCGTCGAGGTCAGCACGGCGCCGTCCTCATGGACCAGCAGCACCCGGGAACCGCAGGCATCCTCCACCTCCCGGAGCAGGCGGCTCAATTCCGCTGTGCTCGCATACACGCTGACCACACCCAGAACGCCCGCGCTCATACTGTAGTCCCGGGTGATGCGGGCCATCCCCACAAGGAGGCCGTCAAACAGGTGGCTGTACCCCTCCATCTGGAAGGGGTTGGTCCACAGAGGCCGCCCGTACCGCATGTCCAGCCGGTCACGCCAGGGGGGCGGGTTGTCCTCCAGGTGCAGGAAGTTCCGGCCGCGTCCCAGGTAGATGGCGTCCTGCTGGAAATAGAGCGTGGTATAGATCGTGACATTATTGGTATATACGTCGTTGACGATTCGTCGCAGCTGGGCGTAATCCTCGATCTGTTCGTCGAAGCTGCGCCCCGTGGCCAGGGACGACATGGCCGAGTACACCGTCGAATTGGTCGCCATCCGCTCGGAGACCTGGTGTATATTGCTCACCACGTGACCCAGCGTGACGGACAGCTGGGCCACCGACCGGTCCACGTCCGACGCCATGGCGGAGTAGACATTATTGGTCAATACCACATAGTAACAGGAGGTCAGTCCCGCAATCACAACGATACTGACCGCAAAAAAGTTCAGCAGCAGCTTTGTCCTGAATTTCAGCTCCATATAGCTGGCGCCGATGCGTCGTAGAAACCCCATAATACCCCCCGCAGATTGAAAAACCAGATGTATGATCCCACCCCCTAATCGACGGGATCAGAACGGCCAGGAGAGAACACACTATGAAACTGTTGATTGTAGACGACGAGCCCCGCACCGTAAAGGGTCTGCTCAAGTGCCTGGACTACGCCAGCTTCGGCATCCACGAGATCCGCACCGCCTCGGACGGGCTGGCGGCGCTGGAGACGATGGAGCACTTTCCCGCGGACATCGTGCTGGCGGACATCGGAATGCCCAAGATGAGCGGAATTGAGCTCTCACGGGAGCTGTGCCGCCTGTATCCCGCCGTCCGGATCGCCTTTATCACCGGACACGCGGACGTGGATTACATGAAGTCCGCCTTCAAGGCCCAGGCAGCAGACTATATCCTCAAGCCCATCGACGTGCAGGAGCTCCGCAGCGTCATGGAGCGCATCACTGCCCAAATCAGTACCGAGCGCCAACGGACGGCCTATCTGCGAGAGATCGAGAGCCGCCTGGACGAGAGCATACCCCTGCTGCGGGAGAAGTTCTTCCTGGGCCTTCTGAACAACGACTTCTCCGATCCGGCGCTGATTGCGGAGAGACTCCGCGTCCTGCGCCTGTCGTTCACGCCTGACACGGGGTACGCCGTCTTTGTCATTGTGCCGGATCACCCGGCGGAGGCCAGACCATCGGACGGGGGCCTCCTGTCCGTGGCCATTGCCAGCAATACGCAGGAGATCCTCTCCGCCCACGGCGGCGGCTACTGCTTTGAGAAGGCGGATTCCCACTTCGTGTGCATTCTCACGCTGCCCCAGCTCCAGTCGCTGCCCGGAGACGACAGCCTCACCCCCACCGCCGAGGAGCTGCTGGAGTCCATTGCCGGAGAGGTGCGCCAGGCGCTGGCGGAGAATCTGGAGCTGAGCGTTACCATCGGGGTTGCCCCCTGGTGCGAGCGCCTCACCGACCTGCCCGCCGCCTATGAAATCGCCCAGCAGGCCGCCGCCCGACGGCTGTACCTGGGCACCAATCAGATCATCCTCGGCAGCAGCACGGGTATCCACCAGGCCCCCTTTGTCCATATCCCCTTTTTCCATTATAACAGGATATACACGGCGGTTGTCAATAGCAACGTGGACGAGGCCCTGCTGGTGACGGATGAGATTTTCCGGACCATCGGGGCGTGCGGCACATGGAAGCGGGCCCAGGTGCTGACGGTATGCGCCCAGATCATCACCGCCGCCAACAGCGCCCTGACGGAGAGCATAGAGTGCTCGGACGAGGATGCCGCCGCCCTGACGGGCGCACTCGCGCGGATTCAATCCTGCACCACCATCGACGAGATGCGCAGCATGGTGGAGGGGCACATCCGGCAGAGCGCGGAGCGGATTCTCTCCGCCAGTCTCTCCGTTCCCGGCGATATAGTCCACACCGTCAAGACCATCGTCAATGAACACTACAGCGAAAACATCTCCCTGCGCACCATTGCCAAGGACGTATACCTCTCCCCCTCCTACTTATGCCTGTTATTTAAGCAGGAGACCGGCCAGACGCTCACCAGCTATATCACCGGTGTACGCATCGAACGAGCGAAGCACCTGATGCAAAATCGAAATAAAAAGCTCATTGACGTCTGCTTTGAGGTCGGCTTCAACGACTCCAAATATTTTAGCCGCGTATTCAAAAAGTACACCGGCAAGAGCCCCAGCGCGTACCAGTCCGACATGTAATCCCGGATTTACTTTCTCCCGATTCTGTGGTATACTGTCTTCCATTCAGAGGTAACCGGCTGTTCCCATCGTCACCATGCGGAAATTTTGGAATCGCCGCCATCTGAAGAGCGAGTTAAAGTTCTTTTTGATACTTTTTCTTTCAAGAAAAAGTATGAGGAAAAAGGAAAAGAGGCATCCTCACCATGAGCAAGAATTTCCACCGGGACTACGCCGACAGCGTGGGCCATTTCTGTCAGAGCATTCCCTCCTCTCTGCGCATCTCCGCACAGGAGGTCGACTCCTATTTCCGTGCGTGCACGCTGTGCCTCTGGGCCGTGGGCGGCGAGTCCGGGGGAAACCGGGGCGGCGACGTTATCGGCATTAACCAGATCTATACCGACCGCCAGGTGAAGTTCACCGCCGCCCAATTTGACAAGGCCATCTCCTACTACCAGGCAAACCCCCACTACACCGTGGGCGTGCCGGACTTCTTCCGCAAACTGGCCGACGCCGACGCAACAAACGGCACCACCTACAGCCGGACCTTCGCCGAGGTGCAAAAAAACCTCCTGATGCTCTGCGCGGCCTACGACGGCGCTTTCTCCTTCGCCGAGAGCCGCCGGATCACCATGCTCTACAACCAGCTGGTGGAGTGCTGCGACAAGGCCGGGGTCCCCGCCGCGCCCGCCACGCCCGGACCGGATGCCTACCTGGGCGGCGCCCCCAATCTCTCCGACGCCCCGTCCAAGGACGCCGGAAAAGAGCTCAACGACCTCATGGACGAGTTCAGCAAGGTCCTCAGTCGGGACAACCGCACCCGGGGCCTCTACGATGACTTCTTCGGCGGGTCCGGGAAGCCCGGCGACCCCATGGCCCCTCTGCCGGTGGCCGGAGGTCCCGGGGAACCCGCCAATCCGACCCCCGCCTCCTCTGCCCCCGCCGGGGCGGCGGCGGAGACCGAGCCGGAACCCCCTAAGCCCACCCTGGAGGAGGCCATGGCGGAACTGGACCATCTCATCGGCTTGGATGTGGTGAAGAAGGACGTGGACAGCCTGGTCAACCTGGTCAAGGTCCGGAAGCTCCGCCAGGAGCGGGGCATGAAGACCCCGGACATGAGCTTCCACCTGGTGTTCTCCGGCAACCCCGGCACCGGCAAGACCACGGTAGCCCGCATCGTAGGCAAGGTATACAGCGCTCTGGGGATCCTCTCCAAGGGCCATCTGGTGGAGGTGGACCGGTCCGGCCTGGTGGCCGGGTACGTGGGCCAGACAGCCATCAAGACCAAGGAGGTCATCGACAAGGCCCTGGGCGGCGTACTGTTCATCGACGAGGCGTACACCCTCGCCCCTGAGAATGCGGATAAGGACTTCGGCCAGGAGGCCATCGACACCATCCTCAAGGCCATGGAGGACCACCGGGACGACTTCGTGGTCATCGTGGCGGGCTATGCCACCCTGATGCCCCGCCTCATCGACTCCAATCCGGGCCTGAAATCCCGGTTCAACAAGTATCTGTACTTCGAGGACTACAACGGGGACCAGCTCTACGAAATCTTCAGGGGAAGAGTGGACCGCAACGACTACAAGCTCTCCGAGGACGCCGAGGCGGCGGTGAAGGACCACCTCCAGGAGCTCTACGAGGACCGGGATGGCAACTTCGGCAACGCCCGGGATGTGCGCAATCTCTTCGAGAAGATCGTGGCCGCTCAGGCGGACCGGGTGGCCGAGCTGGAGGATCCCACGGACGAGGATATTTGTACCATCACCGTAGAGGACCTGAAGGACTTGATGGACGTCCCTCTGCGCCCCCAGGAGCCGGAGGGGGAGGCGCAGGGCGAGGACGGCGCTCCGGAGGAACAGGGGTCTGCGGAGAGCAGCGACAGCGCGGACCCTGTATGAGCGCCGTGATATGATTCAAGCCGCAGGCGCTGCCCCGAAAAAGGCGGAGGCGGCAAACCGGAAGCTACCATTCACAGCATCTGTTCCATTCCCTCATGAGAATGTCAAATATATCATTTAACCTCTTGACTATGCCCTCATTTACCGGAACTTCCTTATCAAGAAATTGCATCCCTCTTTCTCCCATAAAATCGACACAGTAGAGCAGACAATAGAACACGAACGCTTTATACTCGATCGCGTTTGGATGGATTTCATCCAACAGATCATCAACATATTTCGTATCCAAATCCATATTGAGCAATGCAACCCTCGTCAGTGCAGCAAAGGTCAGCATATCACCCAGACCGATCCAATCAACGTCAATGATTCCGGATACTTTTCCCCCATAAATCAACAAATTTTTTGTGCTAATATCATCCAAATATGGCGTCGGTCGGACCGCATCCAAATATTCTTTTATTTCCTGCTGCAATTTTTTCAGGGTATGTATTTTGTCCGTGTCGAAGTGACGATTTCTTTTGATCCGCGCATGGGCACGATCCAGCAGTTCATCAATAAAGTCGTTCCATGTCCAATCCCTATCTGTTGCTATATCCATTCTGGATACTCTTCTCTGTATCGCAACGACTTCCTTGGCAATTTGCTTTTTCTCATCGTCATTTAACTCATTATAGACCGTTCCAATGTCATCCCCAGGAATGTAGGAAAGGATCAAAAACGAATGGTCTCCATCGGTTCCCTTCGATAACACCACAGGCACCGGAATTTCACATACCGACAGCTTGTTGAGCCAATCCGCAGTTGCTTCATAAGCGTCCCTTTCTTTACTGCACCTGAGGATAAACTTTTCCGCAGCAGTGGAAACAGCAAATACATAGTTCGCAATACCAATGCTGCACCGCTCTATTTGCACGACGCTCTTTTTCGTATTGTTTTCAAATATGGCAATGGCTTCCTTACAATCCATACAGCATGTACGCTCCATCCTCTGTAAACTAACAATTAAAAAGCAATTGTTAGTCAGTTCATTATAAAGCAGCACCTGCCGAAAAGCAATTTCTTTTCGGCAGGTGTTATACAATATACGCCCTAAGGATACGGCCCTCCGCCGTTGCAGAGACAGCAAGAGCAGGTCACGGCAGAGCCAGCACGGCCACCTGACGGGGCGTCTCCCTTGTCAGGGACATGGTGTTGGCGGGATAGGTCTTCACCGCCTCCCGGGGATAGAGCGCCAGGAAGTCCTCCAGCGTGCCCAGGACGTCGAAACCCACGGGCCCCTTCCGGTAGTGCATAGGAATCACCACACCGGCCCCGATGGCGTCGGCTGCCTGCTTCGCCTGGGCGGCGTCGATGGTGTAGAACCCTCCCACCGGAATCAGGACGGCATCGCAGCGGCCGATCTCCGCCAGCTGCGAGGCGCTCAGCTGGTGACCCAGGTCGCCCAGGTGGGCCACCGTGAGCCCTTCTGCGGTAAAGGTGCGGACCATGTTGCTGCCCCGCAGGGCGCCGCCCTGGTCGTCGTGGAAGGTGGAAATCTCTCTGACCGTGAAGGGATTTTCCTTCCCGGATGTCAGGCGGACGTTCTCCGTCCAGCCGTGGTCGAAGTGGTCGTGGCTGCAATAGACGGCGTCCGCCTCCGCCTCAATGTCGGATAGGCCCTGTACCTCACGGTAGGGGTCCAGCAGGACCCGGAAGCCGCCGCTCTCCAATACAAAACACGAGTGGCCCAGCCAGGTGATGGTCATGTTCATGTCCTCCTATTCCTGTTTCTCCATTGGAAGTGTGGTATCGCTATTTTCAGGGGCGGGAAACGGTTCCCTTCTCCGCCATCTTCACAGCGGTCTCCAGGGCGATCTTCATCATGGTGGTAAAGCTGGTTTGCCGCTCAGAGGCGTCCAGCTCCTCGCCGGTAACGATGCTGTCGGAGATGGAGCAGAGGGCCAGCGCCCGCTTGCCCAGCTTGGCGGCGGTCATGTAGAGCCCCGCGGCCTCCATCTCCACCGCCAGCACGCCCATTTCCGCCCACTTCATGGTGGACTGGGAGGCGTCGTAGAAGGTGTCCGAGGAGAGCAGGTTGCCCACGGGCATCTCCACGCCGATCTCCCGGGCGCAGGCCACGGCGGTCTCCAGCAGCGTAAAGTCCGCGATGGGGGCAAATTGGCCGGGGAGGCCGTACTGATGGGCAAAATGGGAGTTGGTGCAGGCCCCCTGGCCCGCCACCACGTCCCGCAGCTTCAGCTTCGCGCTGATGGCCCCGGCGGAGCCGATGCGGATGATGTTGTCCACATCGTACTGGCTGAACAGCTCATAGGCGTAGATCCCCATGGAGGGAATGCCCATACCGGAGGCCATGACGGAGACGGGGGTCCCCCGGTAGGTCCCGGTGTAGCCGTGGATCCCCCGGACGTTGTTGACCAGCCTGGCGTTCTCCAGGAAGGTGTCCGCAATAAACTTGGCCCGGAGGGGATCGCCGGGCATGAGGACGGTCTTGGCGAAATCGCCGGGATTGGCGGAGTTATGAGGAGTAGACATATCGTTTTACCTTCTTTCTATTCATGATGACGCGTGCTGCAATCCGATGATACCCATAGTATACCACAGCCGGAGAAAAATGGAAAGCCTGTTTTCCCACAGCAACGCACCGGCTCTTGATCATTCCAGATAGCCTTGGACCGCCCTCAGCAGCTTTGCCATCTGCATGGAATGAAAGCGCGCCATCCGGGGCCAGTCCTCCTCTGCGCCAATGCCGACCTCCGCCAGCTCATCCGAAATCTGGGAGGCGCGGGTCTCGTCGGACCGGTTCCACGTCAACGCGCCGCCGTATGCCGCCTCGATCTCCACCTTATGGGTGAGGAGCCGGTCGAAGATTGCCTTGTTCTTCTGATAATTTCCCACATCAATGTAGATCTTCACCAGGGCGGAATTGAAATTCGCAACGCATACCGGATGCACCCCCGGCACCGTGGTAATGCCGGAGACCGTGTTGCCGGTCGTATCGCCGCTGTAGGTAAATGTGCCGGTGGCCTCCCGGATGGCCGACATGGCGAACTGCCAATACCTCTTCCGGATGGCATGGCGTCCTTCCGCAAGATCGTCCGCCTGCTCCGGCTCGTCCAGGCAGAAGATCAACTGCTCCGGGTCCTCCCCAAAGAGGGGGAGGAGCTTCTTCAGCATGTTGATCTTTGACTGCGTATCTGTCCCGGTCAGAACATAAACCCCGTCCTCAATCTTCCGGGAGGAGTGAAACTGGTCCGGCTGACTGGAGAAATGGAGGGACATATCCTCGCCGGGGTCGCTGCTGCGGGCCAGGCGGGTCAGCACGGACCGATCCTTTTCGTGCAGCTGCATCAAAACCTGCTGGTACATCTCCGTCCAACTGTTCACTGGCTGTTCGATCCCGTGGAAAAGATAGCGCGAAATCACCTTTCCCGTCAGCGGGGTATCCTCCTCCAGCGCCACCCGGTCCATCTGGCGAACCGGCGGACAATAGGCGGTTTCCGGCCTGGGCCAGAGCGTCACCGCCTCGTCCTGCAAGATGGCGTCCCGCTGCTCCAGCTCTGCCTCGGTCCACTTTTCCTGCTTCTTGATCCAGCGGTTGATGTGGAGACCGCCCTCTTCAAACCCTCCGGTCATCGCCTTTTTCTCGGGGAAGCGGGCGTTTTGATACTCGGAATTGTACCCCGTCAGGGTCAGATTTGCCAGTCTGTGCAGCCACTGCTCATAGATCCGCTCAAAGTCCTCCCCCAAATCCTCCATCCACCCGTGGGTCAGGGTCTGCGGCATGATGTGCTCTATGGACAGCGCTCCGCTGTCCAGCTTGTTCCAGACGCCGATGGAGCCATCCTTGAGGCCCCCGTTTTCCAGCCGCTCAAAGAGGTACTTCCTGTTTTCGCCCCGCATCAGATAGACGCTCTTCTGGGAGAGGGCCGCGCGAAATTCCTCGTCGGTTGGGAACCGTCCGGACTCCCGCTTCCCGTTCAGGGTATGGATCAGTTTCTCACAGTAGTTCTCCGTCGTTCCGTCCAGATTGACAATGTCGCGGTGCAAAAACAGGAATATCTTGTTCAGGGCGTTGGTGGGCAGGTCGCAGATGGTCCTCCGGAACAGATAGACCTCGGTCTGACGGAAGATGCTGAGGATGTCGGCCTCCCCCAGCGTTCCGGCGTCCTTCAGCCGCAATATCTCCAGGAAGAACGGCCGGGTAACCGTCGTTTTCAGCCGGTTCAGACGGTAAATACACCAGTCCAGCTCGGAGGAACGGGGGGAAGTAACGTCCGGCTGAATCAGCCTGTGGTATCGCCTGGCATAGGCGAGCATGTCCTTCAGAATATCCTCTGTGGTCTGCCCGTCCCGCTCGGCCTCCTGCCGGAAGCTCTTGAAGCTGGGATAGACATTTTTAAGATTGGGGATCGTCTGCTGCTTGATGCTGAGATAATCCCGGACAAAGGAGCTGACGTCGTAGCCCGTGTTCTTCTCGATCTCGTTCCAATACTTTGTGTAGTAATGCTCCTGCTCGTGGAGCGACAGCCCCATGAGAATGTAGTTGCGGATCTTATCGCCTTCGCTCAGCGCCAGACCGGTGGAATTCAGGCTTTCAAAAATCAGCTGCGGGTCGTCCTCGTGGTTCAGGGTGATGTTGATGATCTGCAATTTGCTGATGGCGCTGTAGAGGGCGTCAACGGATATTTCCTGCCGCCGGATGCGCTCGCAGAAATAGCGGTAGTTGATGGTAAGATTCGACTCCGCAATTTGTTCGGCGTCATCGTCAAACAAGCTGACAAACGCCCGTTGATCGTCTTTGATCGGCTTGAGCTTGATTTTCTGACTCTCGTTTCCAAATTCGTCAATCAGATACCGCTTGAGCAGCAGAGAGGACAGATTTTTTTGCTCCGCCCGCACCGCGCCCGCCTCCAGCAGGCGGTGTATCGCCAGCATCAGCAGGGAAACCGTCGTAAGGCGCTGCTGCCCGTCAATGATGAGATAATCCATCATCTGCCCGCCGGGATCGCTGACCGAGACGACGCTCCCGAAAAAGTGACTGTTCAGTCCCTTCCGCGCGACCGACACCAAATCGTCATACAACTGACGGCATTGTTCCATTTTCCAATCATAATTGCGCTGGTAAACCGGAATAATGAGGTGGGCGCTGCCGCCCATATATTGAATCAGCCATTGCTCATACCCCTTCATAGAACTCCCCCCTTTTTCTGTCTTAGAACCTGTATTCATAACCGGGGGATGCTGGATGAGCGAGGATTTTTCTCGCCGGACAAGGAAATTTTTTGAAGCAATCCTGACGGATTGCGAGGAAAATTGACGCCGTACGGCGGGGAAAAGACCGCCCAGACAGCGTGCAACGGTTGTGAATACAGGTTCTGAGTGCCTCTATTGCGCATTTTCACAGGTCCTAAACGCTATTTTACCGGCTTTTCAGGCATAAGTCAACCGGGAATCAGCGTTTTCCCGCCATGCCGGTACAACCGATATGTAACCGCCGCCGCAATCGTCCATCCGATGGGCCACGCAAACCATACGCTGAACGCCGAATGGAATGCCGCCGAACAGAGCACCGCAACACCGGCCCGCAAGCCCAAGTCCAGGAAGATACTAAATACCACATCCCACATTCGTTTCGCTCCACTCAAAAGGGAATCGCACATGACCTTGAATGAGGCAGCGAAGTAGAATGGGGCCGCAATTCGCAGAAAGTCGATCCCGGTTTGCAAGGCCGCAGCGGAGGGGTCATCCAAAAAAATCCGGATCAGAAGGGCAGGGCACGCCTCGTAAAGCAGGCACATAGCAAGGGAGATCACCCATACGAATTGGACGGACGCCTTAAACCCCGCCTTGACGCGGCACGGTTTCTCCGCTCCAAAATTCTGCGATGTATAGTTGATGACCCCGCTTCCAATCGTGGAAAAGCAGGCGGTAACTAAATTATTCAGCTTTACCGCAGCGGAGTATCCCGCAATGACTGCCGCTCCATAGACGTTTACAACGCCCTGGATCATAATATTTCCAGCGGCGACAAAGCACTGCTGAAGAACACTAGGAATGGCTACGAAAATAAATTCCCGGAGCATAGAAAAAGTAAAGACGGGTGCGTTTCCAACCGGCAGACTTTTCATTTTCAGCGCCGTAACAACCAGCGCCGGGATGCAGGCCGTACCCTAGCAGATAAAAGTAGCCATACCGACACCTGCAACTCCCATATCGAATTTCGCGACAAACAGAATATCCAGGGCAATGTTCGCAGTAGAGGATGCCGCGAGAAACAGGAAGGGCGTCCTGGAATCCCCCAGCGCAGAAAAAATCCCATTGGACACATTGTAAAAAAACATGAACACAAGGCCGCACAGGTAAATCCGCAGATAGGTCAGGGAGTCATCAAAAATTGCCGCCGGGGTTTGAATGATCCGCAGCAAGGGGGCGGCCAAAGCGGCGCCCGCTGCCAGAAGCAGAGCGTAGATATACCCAGTAGCAATGAGCGAAGTGGAAATTGCAGTTTTGACCTTATCGTAGTCCTTCGCGCCAAAATAGCGGGAGACGGTTACCGAACATCCCGTGTTGCAGCCTACAGCAAAAGCCAGAAAGATCATCGTGATCTCATAGCTGTTTCCGACCGCCGCGAGAGCATCTTCCCCGATAAAGCGTCCGGCCACAAAACTGTCCGCAAGATTATATAGCTGCTGAAAAAACACGCTGCCGAACAGGGGCAGGCAGTAACTCCGAATAACCCTGCCAGGGTCGCCAACGGTCAGGTCCCGATTTGCCATATGGATTTCCTCCGTTACAATATACTCCGGCAGGGGTTGCCCACCACAGCATATTGTAACGGAAACAGAAACGATTCGCTATCGCCGTGCCGCCGTCATTTGGTAGTATCCTGCCATTTTTGACGGTAGGCGGTAGGTGTTAATCCCAAGCTGGCCGAGAACACCTTCCCGAAAAAGCTGCTGCTCCCAAAGCCGCAGGCATGGCTGATCTGCGTGATGGTATCATTCCCATCTGACAACATTCTGCACGCGATCTGCAAACGGAAATCCTTTATATATTCGGCCGGTGATGTGTGGAGAAATTTCTGAAATGAGCGATAGCACTCCCGCTGGCTGACGCACCCCGCCATCGCCACATCGGACACGGCGATCCTTTCCTGGTAGTGTTCGTGAATGTAGCGCAGCATTCGTTTCACTTTCTCGCTGGATTCCACCGCTGCCTCTGTAACAGGCGGCAGCAACGGCAGCAGGTCGCTCCATATACTGGTAAGGGCCTCCCGGAGCTTCAACTCATAGCCAAACTCGCGTTCAGAAATAGCAAAAGAATTTTTCAGCTTCTCCAGCACACCGATATGCCCCGGACTGTCGGGATAAAGCGGAACGAGGTCGATCTGTGGGGCGGTGAGGACAGGGGAAAAGTATTTCTGATAGATCTGCCCGTCCGTCTGACCGTACAAAAGGGAGGCGTGAAAGATATGCAGCAGCTGGATGGTATCGCAGGCGTTCTCCCGCGGCCTTGTTGTGTGCAGCACGCCCGTATTGACAAGTCCTCCGGAACCCGCAGGGAATACCATACGGCCACGGGATGTCTCATACTCTAACGAGCCGCGCTCTACAAAAAACAGTTCCACCGCCTTATGCCAGTGCCAGCAAACCGTGTACCGATTGAGAAAGGCCCTGGATTTCGTATAGGGAAAAGTCCGGGAAAGCCCCTCCAAGGTCTCCTCACCGGTGTTCTCGTTCAATCTCATTTCAAGAATATCCGCCATGTCTGCGCTCTCCTCATTTTCATAGGTCCTTCCGAGACGGTCCCGGACGTCCATTTTCCACTCAGTAGTAAGGATACACTTCGACTTCTCCTATGTCAACTTCGTCATATCGCAGGACAAGCTTCCTTGTACCAGACAGATATTACCCCGTGTTCAAATTTTGGGCAGAGGACTTTCTTTGCCTGTTTTCAGAGGAATTATGGTGTGGTATCCTGCGGCCATAGAGGATAGAAAGCCTCCCCCGCAAGATAAGATATATTTTAAGGAGGGCACACCATGATACCCAAGAGCCTGAGCAAATTAGGCATGAAGACCGCTTATAGTTACATTGAGAAGGACCCCGAAAAAAATCTCCCCAAGCTGATGGCGTGGGTGGACAGGCTGGCCGGGGACGGTCCGGACAGCTTCCAGGAGCAGCGGGACGCGTTCCGCACCGTCATCAACGACCCCGGCAACAATATGTACCAGCTTATCATGAACATCTTTCGGGATGTGGACAACGACGTGCTGAAAGCCACCTTTGAGAATTTCTTTCTCAACGCCAACATCATAGGCTGGCCCATTCAGGAGGAAATGCGGAAGAAGTACAACTGCAATATCCCTTGGGCCATCCTGCTGGACCCCACCAGCGCCTGCAATCTGCACTGTACCGGATGCTGGGCCGCCGAGTACGGCAACAAGCTGAACCTGAGCTTCGAGGAAATTGACTCCATCATCCAGCAAGGGAAGGCGCTGGGCGTCTATATGTATATCTACACCGGCGGCGAGCCCATGGTCCGCAGAAAGGACCTCATCCGCCTGTGCGAGAAGCACGCCGACTGCCAGTTCCTCACCTTTACCAACGCCACCCTGATCGATGAAGCCTTCGCGGACGACATGCTGCGGGTAAAGAACTTCATCCCCGCCATCAGCCTGGAGGGCTTCGAGACGGCCACCGACGGGCGGCGGGGCGAGGGCGTGTATCAGAAGGTGATCCAGGCCATGCAGATCCTCAAGGAGAAGCGGCTGCCCTTTGGAATTTCCGCCTGTTACACCAGCCAGAACCTGGATTCCATCAGCTCGGATGCCTTTCTCGACCAATTAGTGGAGTGGGGCGCACGGTTCATCTGGTACTTCCACTACATGCCCGTGGGCAATGACGCCGCGCCCGCGCTGCTGCCCGACCCCGGGCAGCGGGAGCAAATGTACCACCGCATCCGGGAGATCCGCGCCACCAAGCCGATCTTCGCCATGGACTTCCAGAACGACGGGGAATACGTGGGCGGGTGCATCGCCGGTGGGCGGCGGTACTTGCACATCAACGCCAACGGCGATGTGGACCCCTGCGTTTTTATCCATTACTCCGACTCCAACGTCCGGGAGAAGACGCTCCTGGAGTGCCTGCAAGGGCCCATGTTCATGGCCTACCACGACGGACAGCCCTTCAATGAGAACCATCTGCGCCCCTGCCCCATGCTGGAGAACCCGGAGAAGCTGCGGGAGATGGTCCACCGCACCGGCGCGCACTCCACCGACCTGCAATCCCCGGAGAGCGTGGATCACCTGTGCGACAAATGTACATCCTATGCCCAGTGCTGGAAGCCGGAGGCCGACCGCCTCTGGACGGCCGGCAGGCAAAAGAAGAACAAGTAGGGAAGGTTGCCTATGCCCAAAAGCGACTGGGGGAAGAAGCTCCTCCATTCCAAGACCTATAAGCTGGCGATCCTCGGCGTATGGCTGGTGATCCTGGGCGCTTGCCTGCTCTGCCGGGACCGGTTCTCGGTGGAGAACATCTTGCAGGCGTCGCCGAAAAATATGCTGGCGGCCGCCCTGTTTCTCCTGCTCCTGTTCGCGCTGAAAAGCCTCAGCGTCTTCATCTACAGCGGTATCCTCTTTATTGCCTCCGGGATCCTCTTCCCTCTGCCCGAGGCAATCCTGGTGAATTTCATGGGCGCTGTGGTGATGGTATCCCTGCCCTACTGGCTGGGACGGCAGGTGGGCGGGGAACTGGTTGACGCCATCGTCTGCAAGTACCCCAAGACGGCGTTCCTGCGGCAGCTCCAGATGGAAAACGAGCTGTTTCTCTCCTTCATCACCCGCATCATCAACATCCTTCCCAGCGACATCCTCAGCCTCTACATGGGCGCGTCGGGGATCCACTATGGAAAGTACCTGCCGGGGAGCGTCGCGGGGATGCTGCTGACCATCATCACGTTTCCCGTCATCGGTTCCAGCATCACCGACCCCGCCTCCCCGCTGTTCATCGCGTCGGTAGCCGTCCAGGTGGTCGTAACGGTGGGATCCATTACCGGGTACGCGGCGTATCTGCGGAAGAAAAGAACATAGAATCCGGCCGGGACCACTCCTGTATCGGTGGTCCCGGCCTCTTTTGTCAAAAGGGTGAAATTTCCGGCCATTCGGATTTATGGATATTGTACAATTCAATTTCCGCAGAAAATATGCTATACTGCAACCAACGCCGCCCCTTCCGGGAGAACGCAATGGAGGAGTACCAGACATGCCAAATTTCACGAAACGTGCCATCAAGGACGCGTTTTTACGGCAGCTTGCAGAGCGTCCTTTGGGCCAGATCACCGTCAAGGACATTGTGGAGGAGTGCGGGATCAACCGCAATTCCTTCTACTACCACTACGAGGGCATCCCCTCCCTGCTGGAGGAGATCATTGCCGAGGAATTGAAGAAGCTCATTGAGACCCACCCCACCATCGACTCCATGGAGCAGGCCGTGGACGCGGCGGTGGAGTTCATTCGCGCCAACAAGCGCGCGGTGCTGCACATCTACAATTCCGTCCGGCGGGATACCTTTGAGCGGTATCTCATGGAGACGTGCCGCTACGTAGTGACCACCTACGTGGACACCGCCCTGGCCGGACGGACCATTGACGAGGCGGACAAATCTATCCTGATCCGCTATCACACCTGCGCCTGCTTTGGCAACATCATCGACTGGCTCAACGGCGGCATGAAGGACGATCTCTCCGACTACTTCCGCCGCATTTTCCAGTTAAAAATCGTTCGCGGCTGGGAGGACGGGATCTACGTGCCGGTGGAGCCGTGATGCTTTCCCTTTAGGGCTTGTTTGATAAATGGCGGAATGCCCAACGGCGAGAGATTTTTTCACTGGGCAAGGCAAAAATTCGCAGGAATCCTGACGGATTTCAAGAATTTTTAACGCGGCACAGCGGAAAAAGATCCGCTGTTTGGGCGTTTTGACATTTTTCAAACATGCCCTAGGCAAACGTGCGCCCGTGTCTGTTTTTCAGTCGATTTGAACCCCGTGCCTGATTTTTGGGCACGGGGATTTTTCCGCCCATTTTCAGGGCGGGCCCGCCCTGCTATACTGGGAACATACCAAGGAGGTGAGAGCGTGAAAATGCGTTCCATGACGCCCATGAGGGTGGCCAAGGCCGGATATATCCTCATGTCCGCCGTATTCTGTGTTCTGGGAGTGCTGTTCATCGTCCGGCCCGACCAGTCCCTAAAGGTGATGGGACAGGTGCTGGGGCTGGCCATGATTGCCTTCGGCATCTTCAAGCTGGTGGGATATTTCTCCCGGGACCTGTATCGGCTGGCTTTCCAGTACGACCTGGAGTTCGGCATCCTGCTCATCGTGCTGGGGATCATTGCACTGCCCCGGTGGTCAGACGTGGTGGGCGTGCTGGCGGCGGCGCTGGGGATCTCCGTGCTGGCGGACGGACTGTTCAAGATCCGCATCGCCATGGACGCCAGGACCTTCGGCATCCGCGACTGGTGGATGATCCTGGTGCTGGCGATCGTCACCTGCGGAGCGGGCGCACTGCTGGTGCTGCGGCCCTGGCAGGGAGCGAAGCTGCTGGCGTGGCTGCTGGGCGCGTCTCTGCTGTGCGAGGGGGTCCTGAACCTCTGCGTGGCGGTGAGTACGGTGAAAATCATTGACCACCAGTGCCCGGACGTGATTGAGGCCGATTACACCGAGATCAAAGAGTACGAATAAATTTTTAGGAAAGGAAGACAGATTACTCATGCGTTTTTCCAAAGCGGTGGTCAGATACCGCATCCCCATCCTCGTTTTGTCCCTTCTCCTGCTGGTTCCCTCCGTTCTGGGGATGGCGAGGACGCGCATCAACTACGATATGCTGGACTACCTTCCGGCCGACATGGACACCGTGGTCGGGCAGAACGAGCTCCTGGATGAATTTGGCAAGGGGGCCTTCTCCTTCCTCATCCTGGAGGACATGCCGGACAGGGACGCTGCCGCCCTCCGGGCGCAGATCGAGCAGGTGGACCATGTGGAGACCGTGCTGTGGTATGATTCCCTGCTGGATCTGTCGGTCCCCATGGAGCTGCTGCCCCGGGAGCTGTATGACGCGTTCAACACCGACAGCGCCACCATGATGGCCGTGTTCTTTGACACCTCCACCTCCTCCGACCTGACCATGGACGCCATCCGGGAGATCCGGAGCATCGCGGGAAAGCAGTGCTTCGTCTCCGGGATGTCGGCCCTGGTGACGGACCTGAAGGACCTGTGCGAGAAGGAGGAGCCCATCTATGTGGGCATCGCGGTGGCCCTGGCCTGCGGTGCCATGCTGCTCCTGCTGGACAGCTGGCTGATCCCCTTTGTGTTCCTGGCCAGCATCGGGATGATGATCCTCATGAACCTGGGCAGCAACTACTTCATGGGAGAGATTTCTTACATTACCAAAGCCCTCTCCGCCGTGCTCCAGCTGGCCGTTACGATGGACTATTCCATCTTCCTGTGGAACAGTTATAACGAGCAGCGGCAGCTCCACGGGGACAAGGGCGAGGCCATGGCCTCCGCCATCCAGGCCACCCTGGCCAGCGTGGTCGGTTCCTCCATCACCACGGTGGCGGGCTTCATCGCCCTGTGCTTCATGAGCTTCACCATGGGCCGCGACCTGGGCATCGTGATGGCCAAGGGGGTCCTGCTGGGGGTGCTGGGCTGCGTAACCGTGCTGCCCGCCCTCATTCTGGTGTTCGACGGGCCCCTGCAAAGGACCCGGCACAAGTCCCTCATCCCGAACATGGCCGGGATGGCGGGGGGCGTCGTCAAAGCGTTCCCCGTGTTCCTGGTGGTCTTCGCCCTGGTGGTTCCCCCGGCCCTGTCCGGCTACCATAAGACCACCCAGGAGGTCTACTACGACATGGGCCGGTGCCTGCCGGAGGACATGGAGTATGTCATCGCCAACAGTAAGCTCTCGGAGGACTTCGACATCGCCTCCACCCACATGCTGCTGGTCAGCACGGACGTCCCCTCCAAGGACATCCGCTCCATGATAAAGGAAATGGAAGCGGTGGACGGCGTGAAGTACGTCCTGGGCCTGGAGTCCGTACTGGGTTCCCGGGTGCCTGTGGAGGTCCTGCCGGAGTCCGTTGCCTCCATCCTCCGCAGCGACAAGTGGGAGCTGATGCTGATCAACTCCGCCTATAAGGTGGCCGGTGAGGAGGTCAACACGCAGATCGACCGTCTAGGGGCCATCCTGAAGCGGTATGACCCCAGTGGAATGCTCATCGGCGAGGCCCCCTGCATGAAGGACATGATCGAGACCACGGATCAGGACTTCAAGGTGGTCAACGCGGTATCCATTATCGCCATTTTCCTCATCATCGCCCTGGTGGAAAAGAGCCTGAGCCTGCCCTTTATTCTCATCGCGGTCATCGAGGCGGCCATCTTCGTCAACCTGGGCCTGCCCCACTACCTGGGCCAGAGCCTTCCCTTCATCGCCCCCATCTGCATCAGCACCATCCAGCTGGGCGCAACCGTCGACTACGCCATTCTGATGACCACCCGTTACAAAGCGGAGCGCATCAACGGAGCGGATAAGAAGGCCGCCGTTCACACGGCGCTGTCCACCTCCATCCCCTCCATTATCGTCTCCGGTATGGGCCTGTTTGCGGCCACCTTCGGGGTGGCTCTCTACTCCGAGATCGACATTATCAGCTCCATGTGTATGCTGATGGCCCGCGGGGCCATCGTCAGCATGGTGTCCGTTATCTTCACCCTGCCCGCCCTGCTGCTTCTCTGTGACGGGCTCATCCGGGCAACGACCTTTGACATGCGCAGCAGGACAAGGCGTCCCATTTCCAAGCAGGAGGTTTATGCAAAATGAAAAAATCAGCTCTGAAAGCGGTTTCCCTGTGCCTGTGCGGCACATTAGTCATCGGATGCGGGGGCGTTCATGCCCTGGCCTCCGGCAATGAGGCGTCCGTCCGGCCGGTTCCGGTCAGCGCCGCCGCGCCGGTCCAGGCCCCTCCGCCCTCCGCCAAGGAGGAGACCGTCTATGTGCTGGCAAGCGCCGACGGCACGGTGGAAAAGGTCATTGTCAGCGACTGGCTCAAAAATGCCGGCGGCAGCGCGTCCCTGGCGGACGATGCCAGGCTGGACGGCGTGGAGAACGTGAAGGGCAGCGAGTCCTTCACCCTCAGCGGCGATACCCGCGTCTGGGATGCGCAGGGGAACGATATATACACCCGGGGCACCACGGAGCAGGATCTGCCGGTGAGCATGACCGTCCGCTACACCCTGGATGGCAAGGCGATCTCTCCGGAGGAGCTGGCCGGGAAGAGCGGCAGGGTCGCCATCCGCTTCGACTACGACAACCATGCGTATCAGCTTATGGACGTGGGCGGCAAGCAGGAAAAGATCTACGTCCCCTTCGCTGTCCTCACCGGCGTGGTCCTGGAGCAGGACGTCTTTCGCAACGTGGAGGTCTCCAGCGGCAGGATCTTTAACGACGGGGACCGCACGGCGGTGATCGGCATGGCCTTCCCCGGACTACAGGAGGATCTGAATGTGGATCCCGAGCGACTGGAGATCCCCGATTATGTGGAGATCACCGCCGATGTGACCGGGTTTGCGCTGGGGACCACCTTTACGGTGGCCGTGAGCGACCTCTTCGGGCAGCTGGACACGGAAAAGCTGAACGGGACGGACGACCTGAATGAATCCCTGGATCAGCTTACCGACGCCATGGACCAGCTGATGGACGGCGCGGATCAGCTGCACGAGGGACTGAACACCCTGCTGGAGAAATCCGGCGAACTGGTGAGCGGCATCGACAAGCTGTCGGAGGGCGCTGCGGCGCTGACAGCCGGTGCGGACGCATTGGAAACCGGCGTATCCCAGCTTCAGGAGGGGAGCGAGGCCCTCAGCCTGGGTCTGAAGACCTTGAACGAAAACAGCGAGGCCCTGAATGCAGGGGCGGAGCAGGTCTTCCAGGTGCTGCTGGCCTCCGCCGGGGAGCAGTTGAAAAAGGCCGGTGTGCCCCTGCCCGCGGAGCTGACAGCAGAAAATTATGGCCAGATCCTGGACGGCCTGCTGGCCTCCCTGCCCGAGGCGGCGTCGGGGCCGGTCGTCCAGCTGAAAGCCTCCCTGGACAGCTATAACCAGTTTTATCAGGGCTTGCAGAGCTATACGGCGGGCGTAGCCCAGGCCTCTGCCGGAGCCGGAAGTCTAACGGACGGAGCGTCCCGTCTGTGCGACGGGGCCTCCAAACTCCGCAGCGGTACGGCGGAGCTGCATGGCGGCATCATGACGCTGAAAAACAGCGCCCCCGCCCTGGTGGACGGCGTGGAGCAGCTGCGGGACGGCTCCAGGGAGCTGGCCGACGGCCTCGACGAGCTCAATCGGGAGGGAATCGAGAAGCTGGTGAATGCCGTGGACGGAGACCTGGAAGGGTTCGTGGAGCGTCTGCGGGCTACGGCGGACGTGTCCAGAGATTACCAGTCCTTCTCGGGCATTGCCCCGGAAACGGAGGGACAGGTGAAGTTCATCTACCGGACTGCCTCCGTAGAGGCCGAAAAATAGAAAAGGCAGGGAGTTCCCTTCGCAGACCGCCAAGGCCGGACTCCACGCTGCGCCAAAAACAGGCCCGCCGGGGTTTCCGATCCCGGTGGGCCTGTTTTCAAATTGATCTTCTATCCGTCCCGCCGCCTCTTCGGCGGCAATGGCCGCTCTCCCCTCACGCATCTCTTGCCGGGTGCACCACGGTCTGATATTGCTCGGTCTCCGACCAGTCCGTCAGCGCCTTGATGCGGGTAATGGACCAGGGGTGCGACTGCGGGAGCGTCTGCACCGTGTAAATGAGCTTTCCGATCACGCTGTCCTTGGAGGTATCAAAGTCCTCGTACTGACTCAGCACGTTCTCCAGCGAGAAGTTCACATAGCGGCTGCAAGTGCCCTGCCCCATGGTGCGAATGCGGTACTTGATCGCGTTCTCCACGCCTCCGGCCGCAATCGCGCCCGCCCGGTCGGCCGTAAGCTCGGACTTTCTGTCCCAATCGTAAAGGGAGTACATGAGTCCGGCGGAGATCAGCGGGGCAAACCCCCTGAAAATTCCCGTGAGCTCATTGCTCAGGATGCGGGCCAGCCCGTGGTACAGCACGTGTCCACTGTTGATATGTCCCAGCTCGTGTCCCATCAGGTACAGGAGCTCCCCGTCCGTTGCATCCCGGACCGAGGAGGAGTTCAGCACAATATACGGCTCACCGGCGCCCGTTGCGTAAGCGTTGTATTCATAGCTCAGCTCCAGCAGGAGCTTGGGCTCCTTCTGCATATTCAGGCGGCGGAGCGCCGTCTCATACAGGCGGTAGAGCCTGGGGTAGGTCTCCCCGGTGACCCGGAAGCCGTCGCCCTTGGTCTGTATGTACATACTGCTCTTGATATTGAAATCCAAATACGCGGCCAGCAGCTTGTCCACCACGGGAATGCTCTTCAGCGCGGCCAGCGCCGCCCGGTCGCTGGGGTGCTCGTAGTCGGACGCTCTGAGGCCGTCGGGATCATAATAAACCATCGTTTGCCTCCTTCACGGTCTGATACGTTCCAGACTCCACCCAGTTGTAGAGCTCGGTCAATCTGCTGGCATTCCACGGCCGCGCCGTGGACAGCGTTTGCAGGGCCTTCGCGGCGCCGGCGGTGCCGCTGATCTGCAAAAACTCCGCGTTCTGGCGCATACGCTCCTCAAAGGGCGTCTGCTCCATGATGTCCTCCGGCGCCTCCCCGCAGCCAATCAGCCTGGCGGTCAAGTCGAAATCGCCGCAGAACAGAAGTCTGGCGCGGTCATAGGTGTAGTAGCTCTGCCGCTTCCACTGGTAGAGCGGATAGGTAAGCAGGCCGGAGGAAATCGGCAGAGCGCCGCCGAAGGAATTGACGACCATCAGGAGCAGTCCGATCATGCCGTGTCCCGCCTTCATGGCGGCCACATCCGAGGCCAGAAACGTCTCCAGCTCCTGCGGAGGGAGCAGCTCCAGCAGCGAGGAGCTGATCATGATCTTGGGGGACTCCATGCCGAACAGGAAGGTGCTGCAATCGTAGGACCGGTGCAGATAGATGTCCGGCATTTTTTCCACGCCAAAGCGCTGGCAGGCCCTCTGGTACATCGCATGGATTTCCGGGGCGGTCTTCTCGGTGAGCTTCAGATAGGTTGAGGTGTAAACGATGTCGTAGTACCGCTCCACACTGTTTTGGGAGATAAAGGCGAGGAGCTTTTCAAACCCGGGAATACTGTTCACCGTTTGAATGGCCGCCTCGTCCCCCGGATAAAGATAGGATTTTACTGGAATCACATGGTTTCCCTCCCTCCGTCATGTATGTGCCTGTATGATCTTCCCATATTCTCCGGAGGCGTACCAGTTGTACATCTCCACAAAGCGCTCATTGGACCAGGCCCGGCGGTGATTGAAGACGGTCCCTCCCACATGGCCCCACGACTCGACGAGGTCCTTCTCCTGGGTGTCGGAAAAATGGATCTGCTCCATGCGGGCGTCCAGGTCCACGGACGCCACGTCCTTCAGGGGGATGCCCGCCAGCAGGGTGAGATACCGCATGGCGGTGTCATAGTCCTGGCAGGCCAGCAGGCCGCCCCGGTCGATGGTCAGCTGCATTTTTCGCAGATAGATCCCCAGCGGAAGCTGGAGCACCTTGCCCGCAAGGGGGACCATCTCCGTGAAGCTGCCAAAGCCGTCCGCGAGATGGATGACCTTCAGGACCCGGCCCTTCACCATGGTGACCGCTTGTCCCAGCAAGAAGAGGAGGTAGGGGTCCGGCAGCTGCCGGATGGCGGCGTCAGGCAGCAGCACCGTCGGATTGCGGTCCCCCACGACCTCAATGCGGAAAGAGTAGCGCCGCCCCACGAACAGTTCCATATCCCCCTGGTAGTCCAGGGCCTCCTTCGCCTGCTCCAGCAGTCCAATCATGCGGGGTGCGTTCCGCTCGGTCAGCCGGACGTTGTCGCCCAGGAATTTGATCCGGTCCTGGTAGAGGTTCTCGAAGTCCTCCAGCGCCTGTCCCAGCTTGTTCACCAGGACCACCTTTTCCACCGCCTCCTGCGCCGCCCTATCGGCGGGGTGGCGGAACTCCGACACGTCCAGGCCATACAGCGTTTCCGGCATTACTGCCCACCTCCCCAGTAGTGCAGGAGCAGCGTCAGGAGGATCGCCGCCAGGGACAGCGCCAGATCCACCTTGATCCACAAATCCTGACGCTTGATTTTCTGCTCCAGCTGCTCCAATCGGTTCAAAAGGTCCCGCCGGACGGTCTCCAGCCGGGTCCGCTCCTGCGCCAACTCCTCTTGCAGCAGCTTCACCATGCGTCTCTCCGCGTCTGCAGAGAGTCCGGCGTGGTCCGGCGGGGGGACGGGCGGCTTTTCCGCCCTGTTCGCCTCCGGCGGCGGGGGGGCAGGAGGAGCAGGAGGAGCAGGGGGGACCGCTTCCGCCTTCCTGGGGACGGCGGGCGCCGCAGGCGGCTTAGGGGGGGAGGCCTCCTGCTCCGGCGGAGGGAAACTTTCCCGGCTTTCCGCGAGCATCCGCTGATAGTCCGCCGCCGTCAGCATCGTCTTGGGGCGCGGGAATGCCGGTACGGCGTTCTGCGATGTAAAATAGCTCCAATCGCCCTCCAGGGCAACAAAGCTGATCGCCCCCTCCAGGACGCCGACGCGGGAGGTGCGAATCCGCCTGCCCGCGGAGATGCAGGCGCGGACAAGGCGCTGGAAGCGGTCAAAATCCTGGATCGTGTAGCCGATCTCCGAATCGTCTACCGTCAGCAGATCGCCCAGCTCCAGTACGGCGGCCTTGTAGTGGGAGAGGAAGCCGTCCGCCAGGTATTGCAGCTCTGCGCGGCTGTTCCCGGTAAAGGCGCAGTTCATATAGACCTTCCGGCCCTGCTCATCCTGCTGCTTGTCCCTGTTCTGATACTCCATCCGCTTGACGAGGAAATAGGCGCTCGCGCCCTCGACGCCCGCCGCCGCACTGGCCCCGCCGTGGGTCCAGATCTGCCCGACGAGCTTAGGGACCTCCCCCTCCCGGGGCCTCCTGACGGTTTTCGCCGCCTCATCCACGATCGCCCGCTGGTATCCTACCGCAGAGCCGCTGTAGGAACAATACAAAAGTAGCTTTATCATAAGACTCCTTTCCGCCCGAAGACGCCCGCTGCCTCTAACACTCTATGCCGCGGCGCTTCCCGCCATGCCGCGAAGGGCCATCGCCCATGCGCGCCTTCCGCTTTTTTCTCACTGCTTTCATAATGCGTTTGCCGATCTGACACCCGGCATAAGTGCCCACAAGGACAAGCGCGCCGCCCAGCAGGATCCCCGGGATCGGGCTCTCGTCCGTCTCCCGCCCGTCTGCGCTGGATTCCTCGGCGTTGAGGGAGACGTAGTGCCGGAGCCGGGACCGGTCCGTGCAGTCGATGGAGGAGAAGAAATAGTCCGGATTCCCCTCCAGCAGGGCAAATTCGTACAGGCTCGTCATCTTTTGTGCGTGCAGGACCTTGATGGCCGGTTTCATCTGCTGTAGGGTGAGAGCGCCGGGGGCGTCCGAGAAATCCACCGCGCCGCTCTCCAGGAACGCCTGATAGCGCCCGGACGCCTCCTCCAGGACCCGACGCCAGCTGGGGACATCGACGGCGTAGGATACCGTCTCGCTCTCCGGCGTCAGACAGGCGGCCAGCCGGGCGGCAAAGAGCGAGTAGGCGGTATAGCCGTAGTACGCGGCGGCGCAGAGCTGCGGCAGCTCCTCCTCGGAGGCCGTCAGCGCGCAGTTCATATACCAGTCCCGCCCCGCCGTGTCCGCGGGGACCTCCGATTTCGTCACCCGCATCCCCTTCAGCACCAGATAGTACGCGCTCCCGTCAAAGCCCAGGGCCGACTTCGCGCCGCCGTGGGTAAAGAGGGTTTTGACCACCTCGGGTCCGCCGTCCCGCGTCTGGACCCCGGTCTCCAGATCCAGCGCGAGCTTCTGGTAGCCGGTGGGCGACTGGTTGTACGAACAATAAAAATACGTCTTCATAGCTCCTCCTCAAAGATTCAAAGGATTTTGCAGGATTTTGTATCCATCTCCGGATTTTTTCAGCTGCCCGGCGAGCACCGTATAGTCCTTCTTGAATGTCGTGCTCTTCATCAAAAGCCAGATTCCCAGATAGAGCCACCCGAAAAGATAAATCAACACGCCGCGCTTGATGGCGTCAAAGATCATTTTCCCTGCCGTTTCCGCCTCCTTCCGCACCTTTTGCGCGGAGGCGACGACAAACCCCAGGATATAGAGCACCGGCTGTTCGCAGTATTTCGGGGAAAAGGTGTCCGCGATGAACTTGTAGAACACCTGGGCGGGCCGCAGGTTGGCCTGGCCCTGGACCTGCTGCCGGATGACCTTGCCGTCCTCGCCCCTCCCGAAGCTGTCGAAGGCCACCGCGCCCATGGTGAGGATCGGCGTAACGGCCACGGTGATCCGGTCCTGGAAGTTAGGGCTCTTCAGATAGTCAATGAGGCTCTTGAAGCCCTTTTCCCCCTGGATCTGCTCGACCACCTCCTGCATTCGCCCCTCTTTATAGTATTTCTCACATTTCAGTGGAACAAACAGGACCATTTTCGGTTCCATCTTCTTGGTATCCGCAGTAAACCCGGCCCTGGCGATTGCATTTTTGATCACACTGGGTTTGTGGAACACCGAGGAATAGGCGCCGTTCTCCTCCATCAGGTGGACCGTATCCACCGCGATGAGCAGCACGCCCGACTTTTGGATCAGCGCCGCGGTATCATCGCTGCCGACATCCTCACCGGCAATATCATGGAACACCAGCATGGCGACCTTCTGCTTTTGCTTCTTCTCCTGGTAGGAGACCGTAAAGGTATAGGCATCCTGGCCGGAGGTGGGGTCCGCGTCAATGGTAAAGCGCCGCTGCCCCATGTGCTCGCTGACCACATCCCGCAGGTTAATCAGCTTGCTGTCGATAAAGAGGCGGGTATTCTTGTCCGCGTCCAGATGAAAGCCCGTATTCTCCGCCACCATCTGGAAGCTGTTGATCATCGAGGCCAGGACGCTGCTTTTTCCTGTCCGGTGGGCTCCGATCATAAGGATATGAACTGTCTTTTTGTCACCCATTTCGTCCCTCCTACAGCTGGAGGGGGTTCTGAAGCAGTACAAACCCCTTCTCAGCGTCGCGGTTGATTTTTTCGACCAGCGGCTGGAGCTCCTTGCTCAACGCCTTTCCGTCCGGCGTGCCGAAGAGGAGGCTGCGCAGCGCCCAGATGGGTCCCGTGCGGTGGCTGTCCTGGGTCTTCAGGATATAGGCCAGGGAGTAGAGGAGGGGCTGGTCGCAGTACAGAGGCCGGTACTCCGCCAGATTGCCGTTGTTGGCGTGGTAGATGTACTCCTGGCTTGCGGTGGGGCTGATGTCGTTGTTCTTGAAGCCGAAGAACTCCAGCCCGCCCAGGGAGATGATGGGCAGCACCGCCGCCGTGCAGTGCCCCGCCAGATTGGGCGAGGCGAGGTATTGCAGCAGCTCGCCGTATCCCTTTTTGACCGCCTCCACCACCTGACGCATCTCGCCCCGATAGTAGTATTTTTCACATTTGATGGGAACAAAGAGGATCAGCCGGTCCTCGATGTCCTCCACCTTCAGCTCATCCTTGATAAAATGGGTGATATGGGAGGGCTTGTTGTTGCTGATATGCCGCTCTCCATACATGGGGTTGCCGTCCTGGTCCTCCTTCATGTCCTCCATCAGACACGGGGTGTCGATGGCGAAGATGATGACGTGGCTCTCCCGGATCTCCTCCTTTACCGCATCAAAATCATCCGGCTTGGCGAAAAATTCTCCGGGGACATCCACAAACTGAAGGCTGATACCGGTTTTCTTTCCCGCCAGATCAAGGCTGAAATCGAAGCTGTCCAGAGAGGAGCTCGCGTTGTCATCGCTGACCGTCACAAAGGACTCCATATCCGGCGCGTCAAAATAGCTCTGTGAGAGATCAACCGTATCCTGGAGCTTATTGATCATCACGTTGCCGGCCGTCAGCGTCAGGTTTGTGCCGGAGAGCGTCGCATCCGCGTTGTTCCACATGGAGGCGAGGACCGTGGACTTCCCGCAGCGCCGTCCGCCCACCATAAAAATCTTGATCTTCGGTTTCTTCGTAAACAGTCCCATCTCTATTCTTCCTCCTTTTATGTATGTCGTCTACATCAAGTGCGCACCGATCAGGATCTTATAGCCGTCCTTATCGCGCACGCGCTTCCGGGAGAATTTCCCGATCTCCAGCAGCAGCTCCGGGTCGTCCGGGAACAGCCGGAAGATGGCCGCCAGCTTGCTGAAAAATCCGCCGCTGTCAGAGCTCTTTGTGCGCTGGTAGAGCTTCGTTATAAAGGCGAGCAGGTAGCACAGCGGCTGCTCGCAGTATTGGGGATGGTACTGCGCACCGGCCTTTGTATAGACATACTCGGCCCGGGCGGGGAGCCCCGCCGACAGGACCTTTACCTCTCCGGCGTCATCCCGCTTGAAGTCGGAAAACGCCACCTCGCCCACGGTGAAGATCGGCGTGATCGCCGCTGCGATATGGGCCTTTATGCCGCTGCCGGAGAAGAAGTCCAGCAGCTCGCCGTAGGAGCGCTCCACCGCCTCGCGCACCTCCTCCATGCGGCCCTCCAGCTGGTACTTCTCACATTTCAGGGGGACGAACAGGACCAGCTTGTCGTCCTCCAGCTGCGCAAACTCGCCCTTAATGAACTCCGTGACCAGGGAAACGCGGTTTTTCACCTCGTTGAACCGGCCGTTCTCCTCCATCAGGTGGGGCGTGTCGATGGCAATGACGATGGCGCTGGAGTTGGCGATGAACCCGCGGACGTCATCCGGGTGGTCCTTCAAATACTCCCCGGGAAAGTCCTTGATGACCAGGTCGATCCGGGCGGCCTTTCCCTTGACGCCGAATTGGAAATAGTAGCTGCGCTCCTCCATATCACCGGAGATCCCGCCGCTGGGAACGCTCTTCCCCTTCGCCGCGCCGTCGAACATCTCCAGCAGCTCCTCGTGCTTCTTGAGGATGATCCCGGCGGTCATGTCCAGCTTGCTCTGTTCGTCCTCCATGGTGGTCAGAAACAGGTTCGAGTTCGAGTTCACGGCGTTCAGATCGTGGAACATGGAGGTCAGCACGCTGGTCTTCCCCACGCCCCGGGCGCCCATCATGCAGATCTGCATCCGCGCATTTTTCGACCTGACGGCATTCCCCACGGTCTTTTTGAATTTACTTAAAATATCCATCTCTCACTCCAGGCTCAAAATGAAGCTGTCCTTTCTGTTATATTTCTGGAGCTGCTCAATGTCGGCGGCCCACGTCTCCATGACGGCCCCGTTTTTCTGACTGGCCATCAGCTCCTTGCTCCAGATCCGCCCGGCAAAGCCGCTGTACAGCGCGAACCACTCGTCGTATACCCCCTCGGAGGTGGTGATACGCTCAAAGAACTCGTCGCACACCGCGAAAAGCGCCTCGTTGGGCGACATATAAAAGGCCCGGAGGGAGCCCTTCAGGTTATCCTGGACCCGCTTGAGGGCCACCTTCAGCTGGAACACGACGCTTCTGGCGGAGGCGCTCTGGAACATGACGTTTATCATATTGGGGTTGGCCAGGCTGATCTCGTACAGACTCAGCCGCACCTTGTTCATCAGGGCCCCCCGCACGCTGAAATCAAAGTCATACAGGAACTCACACGCCCGCCGGATCTGGGAATCGCTCTCCAGATGGGCCTTTGAGAAATCGTGCAACCACTGGAAGAGCTCCCCCTCGCCGCTGGGCGTGAGAACCTTGCCCAGCCGTCCGTTTTCCACCAGGATACCGGTGATCTCGTTCTTGAAGGCGGTGATAATGGGGGCCAGGGAGGTGTCCACCTCAATGAACTGCTGGGTGATGTCGGAGCGGGCCGCATCGAGGAAGTGCTTATAGACCTCCGCAACGGACGGCAGGCCGTGGGTGTCCATGTACTCCTGTACGGCCGCCTCCTGGGGAACGTGGTCCATCAGACTGCTCACAATGTGGTCTATGCGCTCGCAGAGGACCTCGCATTTCTCGTTGCGCAGCGCTCCATAGTGGAGGTTGCGCTTTTTCAGCTGGACCGTCATATCCCCGTCGTAGGTTTTCTGGATCAGCTTGTAGACGTCGTTGGTGAGGTTGCCGCCGACGCTGTACTTCACCATGCCCTCCACGCTCTTGCACAGGATGTCGTAGGCCCGCCAGGTGCGGCCAGCCAGGTCCGAGAGCTCGTCCACGTACAGCTGGTCGATGCCCCCCAGGTTATCGGAGAGCGACTGGAGCAGGGGCACCAGGAAGTCCCTGCGTACCTCGTCGGCGTCGGTGACGTCCACGATCTGGTTCATGATGGCCGGCAGAAACTTCTCACGGTCCATGATGGCCTTGTAGTTCCGGCAGGTGCTGATATTGTCGTACCGCTTGGCCTCGGGATTGTCCTTGCTGTGGTTGAGCAGGAAGGCGAACCACTTTTCCATCTGCCGCTTCTCAAAGAAGGTACGGACCTCGTCAAAAATCCTGATTTCCGTGTCCAGCGGGCTGCCGCCGGTGTTGGCGTCCGGAAACTTGAAGAAGACCACGGCGTCGCTGTCCGTCTTGATGGTCTCCAGCATTCTCTGGTTGGTATCCACGTCGGTGGCCCCCAGGCCCACCGTATCCACCAGCCGGATCTTTCCCGCGTCATCGTAGGTAAACGCCTTCTCAATGCGCGCCAGCTTGACGCCGACGAACTTGTAGAACCGCATAAACGCCGGGTCCTCGGGATTCTTCCCGTTGTGCTGCGCTACGTAAGAGATGATCTCGTCCTCATTCTCCAGCCAGATGGGCTCCCTGCCTATCAGGCCGCGCCACTCGCTGTAGTGCTCGACGTACCGGTTGTACAGGGTCTGCATCTTAGCGGTGGCGTCGGACTTCCCTGTGGTAACCTTTTCCAGCATCGCCTTCAGCCTGTCCGCCGTGTAGTTGGGCAGATCGTCGATATTGTAAATATGCTCCGTCTTGTTGGAGATCGTGTTCAGATACTCCTGCACCTCCTGTAGGACGTCGCCTTGGGTTTTGAAGGCGATGCAGGCCCGCACGTGCTGGTTGCTGCCGTTTTCCACGACGGAGCGGGCGCCGGTGCAGTGGTCGCCGTCAAAGGCGGGGATGCACCGGCTGTCCAGACCGGAGATGGATTGCAGCAGACGGCTCTTCCCCTGCCGGGCGGGCCCCACCACGGCGATATTGATAAAATCCCGCTGGAAGCGGGTATTCAGCGCCTCGTACCCCTCCCGCAGCTTGCGGGCGTCCTCTATGAACGGACCGGCGGAGACCCCGGCGATGGCGCTCAGCATTTTTACGTTGTCCGCAAAAATATCATAGTAGGGAGACTGGGGCAGGAGGGTTCCGTCCTCACTGACCACGCTGCGGCGCAGCTCGTCCATCCTCTCCGCCACGGCGATCGCCGCGTCCAGGTCCTGGATGCGCTGGTCCAGCAGGGTTTTCCGTGCCTTGCGTGCTGCGATGATCTCATCAATTTTTGCTCTGATTCCCATAGATTCCGACATAAGCTTTCCTCCCATGATTGATTGACTTTTCTTACCATTGCTTCCGACTGCCAAATCTGTGCAAAATTGCACGAAAAATGCTAAATTCCCATATTTTTTATATTATACCATCTTGTTATTGGAAGTGCAACACTCAATTTGGACGATTTCACCAGACGGTTACGGGGGAACCTTTCCGCTTGCAGGGGCGGCGGCGCAAGCCTGCGCGCGGGGGATCCGCATTTTCGCCGGCCTATCAGAATGTAAAAAACGCAAAAATTGTAAAAAGTTGTTGAACCGGCACCGGGGTTATGCTATCATGTACACATACGTGCAATGGAATAGGAGGGATATTAGAAAATGAACCAGCACAGATTGTTTCGGTGCATATCCACCTGGCTTCTGGTGTGTATCATTGCACTTTCCTTCTCCATCCCTGCGGCTGAGGCGGTGGGGAACAGCGGCGTAAATCGTTTCAACGTGGTCGTCGTACTGGATGCCAGCGGCTCCATGCGGCGTGTCGATCCGGAGGGATACCGATACCGGGCCATCACCCAATTCACAAACCTCCTGGCGGAGCGGGGGAATGTCCTGGGCAGCATCGTTTTCCATACCGGCATTGCCGGTGAGCAGAACATGGTCCCGGTGCAGAAGCAGGCGGAGAAGGACGCCGCCGTCTCTCTGCTGGAGTCGATCCCCGCCGACGGCGGCTGGACGAATATCGGCGCGGGCCTCTCCCAGGCCGTCTCCATGATCGAGAGCTGCGGAGATCCCTCCCTGCCCTCCGTGATCCTGCTCCTCAGCGACGGCAATACGGAGATGTCCACCGACGAGGAGACCCAGGACTCCCTGGATATGAAAGCCGAGGCGCTCCAGGCCGCCCGGGAGAAGGGGATCTCCATCTACAGCGTCTGCCTCAACGCGGACCAGACGGCCGACATTTCGGAGATGCAGCAGATCTCCGACGCCACCGGCGGCGTGTTCCAGGAGGTCACGGCGGCGGAGGATTTGCAGGAGACGTTCAATACGTTCTATGAGTTGATCTACGGCACCTCCACCATCCCCCTTTTCTCCGACGTCATTCCCGCCTCCGGCCGGTTGGAGACGGCGTTCGACATACCGGGGATCGGCGTGGAGGAGGTCAACATCATTATCTACGGCGATGTGTCGGCACTCCGCCTCCTCCGGCCGGACGGCTCGGAGAGCGCCGCCTCCCAGATGTCCTTCGACGGCTTCTCCATGCTCAAGCTGACCGACATTCTCCCCGGCACCTGGACGCTGGTGACGGAGGGCGTGCCGGGGGACGACATCCGCATCAACATGGTGTATAACACCGACCTGGGCATTGAGGTGTCCGCCGAGCCCTCCGATCCCATGATCACCCCCGACGACATGGTGACCATCACGGCGCGGCTGACCGGGAACGCGGGCGCGGCCGACAGCAGCCAGCAGTACATCGGCTACTCCGCAGAGCTGCTGGTCATGGACGCCTATGGGGATTATGTGGAGAGCACTCCCATGCAGGTCGCCGGGGACCACTTCGAGGCGGTGCGCAGCTTTGACGAGGGCGTCTACTACTACAAGGTGGCGGTCACGGGCAACCACATGGAGAAGGAGTCCGCGGGCGTGGGGCCCCTGACGTCCGCCGCCGGTGCGGCCGTGGAGCAGGTCAATACGGCACCTGTCCCCGTCGATGACGTCGTGAAGGCCACGGTGAACATCTGGCCCTTCAAGGGCGGCAGCTATACGCTGGACCTGAACACCCTGGCTACCGATGCGGAGGACAGCGCCCTCAACTATAAAATCCTGTCCAGCTCTTTCATAGAGGGGACCGACTACACCGTGGATGCCGACGGCGTGCTCCGCATGGACCACTTCAGCCTGAGCAAGGGGGCCTTTACCGTGCGGGCCACCGACTCCGGGGGCCTCTCCTGCGAGATCGAGGTGATCGTTCACGCCATCAATATCGGGATCGTGACCCTGATCGTTCTGGGGATCCTGGCCCTTGTGGCCGCCGCCATTTTCGGCGTATTGCTCCATATTGCGCTCAGCAAGCCCTTCCGCGGCACCATCTCCGCCCAGTCCTACTGCAACGGCGTCTTCCGGGGCACGCCCCGCACCCCGCGGCGGGGCCGGTGCAAGCTGGCGGCCTTCGGCATGGACAGCGTGGGACTGGACTACCAGAAATCCTACTTCCAGGCCACCGGGCAGGACTATGTGGAGCTGTGCACCAATATCCCGGTCATCTGGAACGGCCAGGAGACCCGGAAGGTGCGCATCATCAGCGGGGCGGAGGTCACCATCACCATCCGGCGGGACGACCCCCGGAAGCTGTATGTCCGCTTTGACAGCCGCATGAGAGGCGGCGGACGCCGCGGCGGGCGCGGCCCGGTCCGGAGACACTGAGAACCTGTATTCACAACCATCAACATCTGAGGAGGAGAAGAAATATGGCGGTCTATTCCAAACTGCTTTTGAGCGCCGGCGGCGGCATTGTCTCCACGATGCAGCAGGCAGAGCAGGCTAAGAACACAGCGTCCCTTCTGATCGGTCTGGGCGGAACGGGCATCGACTGTCTGCGCACCATCAAGACCCAGGTCCGCTCCCGGCTGCGCCCCGACGATCCCGACGCCGTGGTGCCCAAGTACGAGCACATCCGCTTTCTGGGCGTGGACACCGCGGAGAAGAGCAAGGGCGACCAGGACGAGGACCAGGACAACCTGAAGGCCGGGGCGCTGATCGCGCTGGACGACGTGGAGTGCTTTTCCATCTCCAACCCCCACGTCAAGCGGACCTTCTCCTCTCCCAAGGGCCTGGAGATGCGGGAGGAGCTGTCCTGGCTGCGCTGGGAGGACATCGACGCCCCCGACCTGGGGAAGGCCGGCGCCGGGGGCATCCGCCAGATCGGCCGCTTTATGATGATGGACCGCTCCAAGGCCTTTATGAGCCGCGTGGAGCAGGAGATCAACGCGGCCAAGGCCGGGCTCATTGACCCCACGGTATACGTCCACATTTTCTCGGGCTTGAGCGGCGGCACGGGGGCGGGATGCTTCCTGGACGTGTGTTACATGGTGCGCCATATCGCCAACAAGGTGGGCGGCGTCACCATCTTCGGCTATTTCTTCCTGCCCGATGTCAACCTGTCCGTCATCCCCTTCTCCGACACAAAGACCCGGGCCTACGTGCCAAAGAACGGCTACGCCTCCATGCAGGAGCTGGACTACTGTATGCAGCTCCAATACAACGGGGGCGGCTTTGTTCAGAAATACCAGGACCACACGGCGGTGGCCTGGAAGGAACCGCCGGTGGATATGTGCCACCTGGTCTGCGCTACGGACTCGTCCAACAACGTGATTGAAAACGCCTATGACTACGCCATGAATGTCACGACGGAGTATGTCATGGACTTCCTGACCCACTCCAACACGAAGTTCGACCTGGCCGAGCAGCTGGCCAACTTCCGGGCCAAGGTGCGGGCCGCCGACGACTCGAAGGTCATCGGCTCCCACGTGGCCTACTGCGTCATCGGCGCTGCGTGCGCGTGCATCCCCCTGCGGGAGATCAACACCTATCTGGCCTCGGAGCTCTTCGAGAAGTTCTCCCGCATCGGCCAGAACGTGCCCAGCAAGACCGATGTTGAGAACCTGGCCGTCGCCGCTCTGGCGCGGAATGCCCAGGGCGTCTCGGACATCTACAACGCCCTCTATCGGGAACTGAGCAGCGGGTTTGACAACAGCTATGCCGCCTACACCGACGATTGGAAGTTTGTCCGCGACTACGGCAACAGCGATATGGTCACCCACTACACCAACCAGACCGCCGCGAAGCTCAATATCGCGGTGAAGAACAGCCGGAGCATGGTCTCCGAGGGCAACCAGCAGTCCCTCATTGCCCGCGTGCGGGAGCAGCTGGCCAGGATCATCCGGAACATCGACTGCGGCCCCATCTTTGCCTACGGTCTGATCTCCGCGGCCAAGAGCCACAACCTGCTGAACATCATCGACGGCCTGCTGGAGGAGAACAACTCCCGCTGGAACCAGGAGAGCGCCCAGGACCATCTGCGCGTGGAGGACTACGAGCGGGCCCGCGCCGACTTTGAGAACCGGCGGCGGCGGGAGCTGCTGGACAACGACCAGAAGCGCTTCAACGACTACGAGTACGACCTGATGCTCCTCGAGCAGCACAAGCTGGCCATGAACTGCTATCAGGAGCTGGACAACGTGCTGAAGCTCTTCCGCAAGCAGCTGGAGGACATTACGGCCTCTTACTATATCAAGCTCAGCCGCGTCATGGATACGCTGATCCAGTCCTTCAAGGAGAACCGCGACGCCCTGGCCAGCGAGAAGATCATGCAGACGAAGAGCTCCTTCGCCATCCCGATGATGACCATTGCGGAGCTGAAAAAGGCGCTGGACGCCGAGATCGAGACCATCAACGTCCCGGGCAGGCTGGACGAATTTATGGCCCTGTTCCTGGACCACGAGGACGACTGGATCGCGGAGGATGAGAACAAGATCGCCAAGCTGGTAAACGGCTTTTTCGTCGAAACGGCCTTCCACGGCTTCGCCAACCGGACCATCACCGCCTTCCTCAAGGACAAGTACAGGATCGACAACGACGAGCAGCTGTCCAATAAGATCTACAACGACTGGATGAAGGTCCTGACCACCAAGGCAAGCCCCCTGTTCTACTTCAACAACGAGGTGTGGCAGGAGTCCGACACGTCGAAGCTGGCCTCCCTGTCCTTCCCGGACTCCTCCGCCCCCATCAAGGCGGCGGCAGAGCGGATGCACATGGTGAACGATATGTGGGTGACCAAGGAGAGCGCCCTCACCGACCGGATCTTCGTGATGTGCAGCGCCTGCGCGCTGCCGCTGAGCGCCTACAACAACTGCGCCGAGTATGAGGCGATCTATTTCAGCAGCAATGCCGCCGGATGCCACTACTACGAGGGCAAGGACGTCCCCGGTATGCCGTTCAACGACTGGCGCAAGCTCTCCTCCCTGACGCCTCAGAGCCTGCTGCATCTGGAGCGGGCCCCCGAGCCGATGCAGAAGCTGATTTCCACGGCGCAGGCGCTCTACGAGGAGGCCAACCGGTTTGCCATCTTTGACGACGACAACCGCATCTGCGTCCCGGACGAGGGGCACGTCAAGGCCCTCCAGGCCCTGATCGACGAGGCAAACGGGAAGATCGCCCAGGCCGCCAAGGCGTCGGACATTGCGGGGATGCAGGAGCTTCTGACAAAGCTGAAGGCCGCCAGGACCCTGCCCATGACCGCCACGTCAAACCGGATGCAGAACGACGGCCATGCCGCCAAGCGGGAGACCCGTCTGAGCGTGCAGAAGGACCACTTTGTCGCCTCCCCGGCCTATCACATCCTCGTCGGCGACATCCTCCGGCAGATCAAGGCGCTGGACGCCGCCGCAGAGAGCGCCATCACGGGGCTTGAGAAGAAGGTTGTGAAAATCGGCGAGGGCAGCCGGGCCATCAGCGACTTCTGCGACGCCCTGTTTACCGGCGTCATCAGCATGGAGGGCCGCGTTCTGGTCTACCGGCCGGAGAGCTTCGGCGTGGTGACGGAAAAGCTGCTCTCCAAGCGGGGGGAGGAATTTCCCTTCAATGTGATCCCCATCTATCAGGGCTTCCTGAGCTATCAGAACCTTCTGACGGCGGAGGACCGCGCTGCCATCCGGGAGAGCGTGGATGCGCGCTACAACAGCAACTCCCCCGAGATCGGGCTCACCGGGGCCAAGCTGAAAACGGAGTTGGCCGACAACAAGCTGCGGGCCTGGCTCATGAGCGCGGAGTCCTTCCCGGAGAAGACGGACATCCAGGAATTTATTGTCAAGCTCCAGCAGCAGTTCCATATTTTCTGCACAGAAAACGGGATCTGAGTTCCCCCACAGAATATCTGCGGCAGAGTCATCGCTTACCAGCGGAGCCGTGGAGCAGAGCCCGTACACGCCAGGATGCAAAGCGGGCTCTCAGGACGGCTCCGCTCCATATTTTCAGGACTGCGAGGATCTTTCTATGACGACATCCCTTACCATACAGGACCTGATCCGGCATTTTGAAGACCGACTGCGCCGCATCGACCGACAGGACCTTGACGATACCGGGCGGGAACCCCAGTTCCCCCAGATCGTCATCTACCTGGGCGGCGATGCCCACAGCGCCCACCAGGCGGTCTCCTCGAATCTGCTGCAAATCTGGCCGCAGTATCAGTCTGAGCTGAAGTTTTTGTGGGTGCAGGAGGAGGAGTCGAAGCTGTCCTTCTCGGAGCTGTCCCCCGAGGGCAGCCGGGCGCTGTCCGAGGACGGCGTGCAGGAGCTCGCCTCCTCCCTCTTTGGAACAAGGATGCACTTCCGCGACCGCAGCAAGCTCCTGGTGTACTACATCCTTGATACCACCGCCTTTCTCAGCAAGGACGATCTCCTCGCCTGGTTCCCCCGGATGAACAGGGTCAAGGAGCTGATGTGCGCCCACTCCACGGACATTCTGGACGTTCTGTTCTTGCTGCTCAATGAGAACCTGTCCCGGCAGAAGACCGCGGCCCAGATCCGGGATCACCTGAGCGGCTTTTACCAGGGGAACGACGTCCGGCAGGCCGTGGGCAGCGTACTGCTTCTGAGCAACCGGCGCAGCGACAACGCCATCCTGGAGGACTGGGGCATCTGCTACCAGATCCTCTCCGCCGCCATCGTCCTGTCCAACAACGCCGATCCCCGCGTTGCCGCCTCCTTCTTCTCCGGGTCCGTCATGACGGCCAGCTACGCCCGGGAGGAGAAGCCCCTCCCCCAGATCGGGCAGGTGGTCGTCAAGGGCCTGATCGACGAGCTGTCGAAGGCCGTGCCCCCGAGGGACATCAGGCCGCTGGACGATCCCCGCCTCCCGGAGAAGTTGGGCGTGACCAAGCAGGGGACGCTGGCCCTGCTGGACGAGTACGCGGAGAGCTGCCTCTTTGCCCTGCTGCCCTCGGAGGAGCAGCTGGAGCTCTTCCCCAGGCGGGACAGCAGCTCCCAGACCAGCATGGCCATCCTTCCGGCCCGGGCGTTCAACGAGTACACGATGGGCGCGTGGGAGCAGTATCTGGGCAGCATCGTCCGGAAGGCCCAGGAGAAGCTATCCATGGACTCCGCCGTCCGCGCAACCTGGCGGGAGGCCTATCGGGCGCTGCTGGTGGAGAATTTCAGCAGGGAGGAGCTGCTCTACCTGGCGGGCCACCTCCAGGACGTGGAGGACCTGCTGACGGCGCCCAAGGCCCCCGGGCAGGACGCCCCGGTCCTCTCCGCGGCCCAGGAGCAGCTGAAGTATATGCTCTCCAGCGACCGGGAGGTGGTCCGGATCTTCCTCTCCGCCCTGGAGGAGCAGGGCCGGGCGGCCCAGGACTTCGCCGACATGTGGAACAGTCTCCTGCGCTCCATGCGCAGGATCCACACCGTCCGGGACAACAACATTGCCACCTTCTATGACCGGAAGGTCCGCCATTTTTATGACCGCTGCGGGGCCGACATCTGCCAGGAGTTTGCCGATATGCACGACACCTCCGAGCTGGCCCAGTTCCTGACGGGAACGCTGGACCGCATTGTCGACAGCGATGAGATCTTCTCCTCCGCCTTTGAGGATGAGCTGGAGAACCGGCTGAACGAGGAGGCGCTGCCGACCGACGCGAAGCAGTACATCCGAAAGAAGCTCACCGGGAACGAGGTCTTCGTCTATTTGCAGACCAATTTTGCCCTGGGCGAGCCGCTGGTCTCCTCCATCCTCCTCAAGGCGGGTACGCCGCTGCACAACAATCTATACAACAACCTCCCGCCCACCACCTACTACTACGACACAGGCAGCAGCACCACCGCGGAGGCGCTGGTGATCTATGAGGTGACCGCTGAAAATCTGGTCAATGGAGGAGAGCTGTAGCCATGCGTTATCAATATTGCCCCAACGACCCCATTCGGTATGCGACCAACCTCCGCCGGGAGCAGGGGACCCGCAGCCTGAAATGGGACAACGCCCGGGGACAGGACGTGCTGATCGTCCAGACCCCCTTTGAGTGCAGCGCGGAGGACGTCATCGGGGAGCTGTGCGCCATCATGGAGCGGACGGTCCTGCATACAGACAAGTACACCGAGGTAAAGCCCGGCGTCTGGGTCCGTTTTGTTACCGCGGCGGACAAGGCCAGGATGAACGGGTGCCCCATCAACACCGAGGCGAGCACCTATTCCGTCTTCAGCTGCTCCACCGAGTCGGGCGTGTGCTCGATCTATGCGCCCCAGCGGAACCAGGCCATGATCTCCGCCCATTGCAGCATCCCCATGCAGATCCACATCGACGTGCAGGAGCTGACCAGGACGGAGGGCCTCTTCAAAAAGAAGGTGGTCCGGACCGGCTATTTCACGCTCTCCTTCCCCCAGGATCTCGCCGGCGGATACCGGGACGGGGACCTGCTCCTCCGGGTGGGCGGTCTGGAGATCCCGGCGACCCGGAAGATGCTGGAGCAGGGCCGGGTCTATGTCAAAACGGACCTGCGGCCGGAGGTCGTCTCCAGGAACAAGGGCCTGGAGCTGATCTGAACCCATTCTGCGGCCCGGCGGGCGGACCGGCCTGTCCCGCGGCGGCAACGATAAACGAACGAGGAGTGAAACGATGAGCTGCGAAATCACCTGCCCCTACTGTTTCCGTAAAATGCGGGACGACGAGGTCCTGTTCCGTTCGGAGAAGGTCAACTACGGCGAGTGCGACCTCCTGCCGGACGAGTACGACGATATTGAGGATTTCAAGGCGCGATACAACGGTCCCGACAAGGAGACCATCCTCAGCGGCTACAGAGACTGGGACTTCTTCGCCGAGGGGGACGACCCCACCTACGAGGCCTTCTGGGAGAAGTTCAACGGCACGACGGAGTACAACCCCGCGGACGACCTCCTGCATGTCAAGGCATACCGGAGAAAGGTCATCAACCCCGGCCTGCCCGCCCACCGGAAATATCTCAAACCGCAGGGCACGGACGACTATTTTATCCGGGACGAGCAGGGGATGGTGACCCAGATCGAGCTGAAAACCGGGGAGGTGTGCAACCGCCGGGTGTGCTGTCACTGCCACAACCCCCTGCCGGACAGCTACGGCAAGAACACGGTGAAATTCGCCGCCGTCATCGGCATCACGGGCGCAGGCAAGACCGTCTACCTCTCCCAGCTGCTCCAGCGGATGAAGGAGTACGCCGTGAAGGTGGGCCTGTCCGCCATTGTCAGCAACACCGGCGTCCGGGCCTTTCTGGAGAGCAACCGGATTGCCGCCTCCGTGCCGCTGCCCGGCTCCACTGCGGCCACAAAGCTCCAGCAGCCCCTCTTCTACGATATGGTCCGGGACGCCAAGGAGCACGGGCGGGTAACCGAGACCTTCGTGCTCTACGATGTGGCGGGCGAGGTGTTCACGGAGGCCGGTCTGCTCAACAAGTTTGCCCCCTTTGTCAGCCACGCCGACGGCGTCATCGTCCTCATCGACCCCATGCAGTTCAGCGAGGTGACCGGCGTGTCGAATGTCGGGGTGAGCCTGGACCACCCGGTGACGGTGCTCGACGCGGTCCACAGCGTGCTCTCCCCCGGCAATATCAACGAGAAGTGCCAGATCCCCTTTGCCGTATGCATCTCCAAGGCGGACACCCAGATGGTGCAGCAGGTGCTCAGTAGCGAGCTGCGGGACATGCTGCGGGAGGACGTCCACAGCATCAAGGACGCCAGCGGCTTCAACCTCCCCATCTTTAACGCGGCGGAGTACAACCCGATCCTCCAGGAGCTCTACGAGTTCATCCAGCACAAGGAGATGGTGCTGGCCCAGCAGATGCAGACCAACTATGCCAACTACGCCTATTTCGCCTTCACCGCTCTGGGCTGTGACGTGGGATACTTCAAGAAGATCCGGGACGACGAGTATGAGAAGCTCAAGCGGCAGCGCCTTGGGCAGCCCGCGCCGCAGCAATATGTTCAGCTGGACGACGACAGCCTCCCGGAGAGCGTCTTCGAGAGGACCGGGCTGGGGGAGCTGTCCACCTATCAGTGCCCCATCGGGCCGGTCCTGCCGAAGCGGGTGGAGGAACCGCTGCTGTGGCTGTTCCACAAGCTGGGCTACATCGGTGTGAATACGCCCATCATCGACCCCGCCCGCCCCAAGATCTGCTGCCCCGAGTGCGGCAGCTATGAGACGGAAGCGCTCCCGCCGGAGGAGCAGACGCTGACGACCGGCTGGGGACCCTTCAAGAAGAGTCGGCACGTGGACCACACATGCCGCACCTGCGGTTACTGCTGGGAGCTAGAGTAACGAAACGGTCCTGTTGAATACGGAGGACAGCCATGACAGAAAACATTTTGCAGTGCTGCTATACCAATGCAGTAAAGGAGGCCGGGGGCAAAATCAGCTCCGGGTGGCAGGCTGTAGTGGTGTCGGAGGACCTCCCGTCGGAGGCCTATGCGGCCTGCGTAAGCCTTCAGAACGCAAATTCGACCCTTCAGTCCCACGTGGTGGATGAGCAGGGCAATGTGCTCAACCTGCTGGAAATCACCGGTGACGGGACGTATGTATACGTCAGCCGGACCCAGTACGGCCTGACGGACCGCCTGGGGCGGCCCAACATGTTTTCCCACGCGTACATCTTCCCCTGGAAGCAGGGGGAGGTCATCAGCGACCCCAACGTCTTTCTGACGCTGACGGACCGTAACTTTGCCAAGGACGAGGAGACCGCCCGGCAGACCCGGGACTCCCTGGAGCGGTCCGAGCCCTTCACCCTGGCGCGCGCCCTGGAGCGGGCCGGAATGCAGTCGGAGACCTACCTGACGCTGATCCGGTGCGTCTACGCCCAGTACAGCGAGCGGAAGGCCGCCAAACCCCTCTATGTGCAGTACGACGGCGCCGAGGAGCAGATGCGGGCCATTCTCTACTGCATCTACATGGGCATTCCCTACAGTATGCGGCGGAATCTCTCCGTCGCCTCTGCGGCGGCCGGTACGTCGAAGAGCTACCACCTTGTCTTCTCCGCAGACGCCGCCCGGCACGGGAACTTCGTCGTGCCCGGGACAGGGGAGAACAACATCCTGACCCCCCGCGCGGAGCGGCGGATCGCGCGCTGCGGCTTCGTGGAGCACGCCGCCGCCCACTGCCGGGAGCAGGATATGGATGCGTATTTCCGGCAGCTGGAGAAGCTGGCCCTGGAGCTGGGGGACCCTGCGGCCTCCGACGAGCTGATTCTGCGGATCGCCCATCAGCTGCTCGAGGCCGCGCCGCTGTCCGAGCTGACCGACGAGGAGCTGGGCGGACGTCTGAGTGATGCCCTGCGCTCCAAGTCCTACGGGAGCCAGCGGATGGAGGAGTACATCAGCAGTATGCTCGACGAGGTCTGCCGGCGCAAGGGCTCGCTGACCGAGGAGAGCGACGCCAATCTGGCGGAGCGGCTGACCGCCCCGGCCACCGAGCGGCTGGCCGACGCCGGGGAGCGGTACAACATCTACCGTCTCAGCACGCTCCCGGTGGAGGCCGCTGCAAAACTGCTGCACAACCTGTCCAAGCCGGTCTTCGAGCGCTACAGCCAGACGCTGATGGAGAGCGGCAAGGGACGGGAGATCCTGGATCACTACTACGCCGTTTACGGCCTGGCCGACCGGGAGCTCTCCTGGGAGCTCCTGGACAGTTTCCTGGCGGAGACAAGCTATGTGCGCGGCGCGGTCAAGACCAGGGATGCCATCGACGCGGCGGCCTGGAAGCTCTATGACGCGCAGCTCGGACGGTCCGACGGGGCCCGCGCCTACACCGCCCTGATGGCCCTGATGCGCAGGCTGCTGCCGCCGGAGCAGCTCCATGGCTGCGGCGAGGCGGCGAAGGAGGCCTACTGGGAGAAGCTGACCTTCCTGTCCTTTTCCTACCGAAAGATTGACGAGTACCGGCTCATGAAGATCCAGGGCAACAAGCGGTACGACCAATACATGGCCGTCTATGCTATCCTGGCGGCCTACGACGAGAAGGGCGAGGACGCCTTTTTCCGGGAACTCCACCAATTTGCCGCGGCATACGAGCTCATTTTTACCCAGTCGAAGAATAGCATTCCCTTCGTGTCGAAGCTGGAGGAGGAGCTGCGCCTGCTCTCTCCGCAGTCGGAGGCGCTCTTCGGCTGGATCCCTGTCGTGACCATCCCGGATGCCAGCGCAGTGCTGGAGGATATACTGGCCCTGCGGAACCGTCTGCACCAGAGGGAGTTCGATGGGTTTGTGGACGCTTACCGGCAGATCCTGGAGCAAAGCCGCGGCGTCCGCAGCGCCAAGCGCCTGGAAAAGGAGCTGAGCAAGGCGCTGGCGGCGGAGTGCCGCAAGGCCGACAAGCCGGGCAGCTGGGTCCCCGTCGACGTCTGGCTCGTCCTGGGCGCATCCCTCTATCCCGACAATGCTTTCCGGATCTTTGATGAGGCGGACCCCTGCGTCCTCCGCATAGAGGAGGCCCGCGCAGTGGAGGGGAGCCGGCTCCTGTCGGAGGCGTTCTATATCCACCAGGCGGAGTCCTTTGTCCAGAGCAAGGGCAAGTCCGCAAAGGTGGTCCACAAGTGGCTGGGGGAGCGCAAGTCTGCCGAGCGCCGTAGGCGGGCGGATGAGCGCAAGCTGCGCCAGGATGCCGACGGATCGGTCTTGGACCGGGGCCTCGCCTTTTTCTCCCAGCTGACCACCGGCGGGGAGGCCAGAAACGGCCGGCGTGTCTCCACGCAGAAGGAGGAGACTGCCGCGCCGTCCGGTCAAAGCGCCGGTGAGGCAAAAAAGGAGAGGAAGCCCGGCAGAAAAGGTGGGTTTTTCGACCGGTAATATATCCTGAGAAAGTAGGAGGATTGGCGTCCGCATGAGCACAAGCAAATATCGTGTCCCCAACGAGCTGTACTACAGCGAGATATATGGCGGCGGCATCTATGAGTGGAACGGCCAGACGGTCCAGGACCCCCTGGGGGGCGACCGGGGGGAGGGGCGGGTCAGCCCGCTGCTCACCAGCCTGCTCTCCGGAGAGACCTTTTTTCTCAAGCGCCTGCCCGGCGATGCACGGGACCGCTTCCGGACGCGGGTGCTGCTTCCTCCCCGGAATGAGCATATCCTGTGGCCCAGCGATATGGTGCATCTGGAGGAGGAGCAGCGGGAGGGGTGCAGTCTCTTTGTGGCGCAGTCGTATACCCCGGCGCCTGCGGAGCAGGAGGGGTCGGAGGCCCTTCTCTTCCCCTACGGCGGGTATCCCAGGATGGTGGATGGGCTGCGCAGGCTCTCCCAGATCGAATCCCCCAGCTGGAAGGTCCGGGAGATCCGGCGCATGGCCGCAGAAATCGCCCGCGCACTGGAGAGTCTGAATCGGAGCGGGTATCTCTACGCGGACATCCACTTATCCCGCATCTATTTTTCGGATGATGACGCCGTCTTTCTGGACTTCTCCAACCTGGTCTTCCCCCTCCGGGACTCCGTGGGCAGAGGGGCGGACACCGCTTGCCGGGTGGAGCAGGGGGCGTATCCCCTCGAGTTCGCCGATCCCGCTCTGGTGCGGGGGCTGACGCCCCACGTAGACCTCCACTCCCAGAACTACAGCCTGTGCGCCCTGTTTTTCTACCTGTTCCTGGGGCGCTACCCCTATGACGGCCGGCTGCTCACGGGCTATAAGGACGATACGCCCCAGGGGCACTATGTCAAATTCCGGGACTACCACAAGATGCCCGTCTTCATCTTTGACCCGGAGGACGCCCAAAACGGTCTGGGCGCCTTCTGGGAGGAGCAGCAGGTGATCGAGCTGTGGGAGGAGCTGCCGGGAGAGCTGCGGGAGATGTTCGTCCGGACCCTCCGGCGGGGGAATGCCGAGCGGACGGAACCCGTCAACAACCCCACCCCCAGTACGTGGCTGCGATGCTTCCGGGAGTTGGGTTGGTACGACGATAAAGACGATAAAAAAGAGACTGAGGGGATCGCATATGAATAAATTGGAAGGGGTTTTTGACCGCGTTAAATACGATGCGCTGGCATACATCGGTCTGTACGAGGCCCCGCCCTGCGAAACAGGGTCCGTCCTGGCTGCCGCTGTATCGCGGCACGGACCGGAGATCTTCTGCGACCCTGCCACACTGCACCAGGCCATGGCGGAGGCCGGCGCGCCAGAGAATGAGATCCTCCGGGTACAGCTGATGACCCGGGTGTCCGGCTTCCGGGAGCTGCTGGCCCAGGACTCCAGGACGGCGCAGGCAGACTTGGACCGGTATATCCACAACGCCGCCGAGGAGACGGGATTCAACCGGGATACGGTCCTGCGTCTCACCGGCAGCATCGTGTTTGCCCTTGGCGGCGGGATGGACTGCTCTCCCAGCTCTGCCCGTGAGGAAGGCTTTGCGCCGCAGACGGTCGCCGCACTGGCCTCCGAGCTGTATGAGGAACCGCTGCGCACCTTTCAGACCAATCTGGACCGGATCCTCTCCAACGGGGCCACGGTCAGCCTGGACTTTGACCGGCTGGAACCCCTGGTGAATATCGGGATTCCCCGGGCGAAGTATTGCCTGGGATACTGTCTGCTTACGGGCATCCAGCTGGAGGCCGACCAGGAGCGCGGTCTGGCGCTTCTGGAGGAGGCGGCCGGGCAGGGCGACAGCCGGGCGGCGGCGGCTCTGGGCGATTACCACTATCTCACCGGGGGCTCCGACCACTGGAGTCGGGCCTATACATACTATACCGGCTACGGCGCCGCGGCGCTGAGTAAGAGCAGGCGGACCGCCATCACCAACATTCTCAATCAGAAGCGCTTCAACCGGACGCTCCTGGGGCTGTGCATCCTGCTGCTGGTTGTGCTGGCCGCCTCGGTCATCTGGCCGCCTGCGGCGGCGGCGTATGCGCCCCACCCGGTCTGGGGATGGCTGTCCGTACTGGCGGAGCTGGCGCTGCTGGTCTTGGGCATCCTGCATTACCGGGTAAAGCCCTATGATTTTTTCTACCGGCTTCCTGTGGCGATGGCCGGGATATGGTCTGTCTATATGGCCATCAGAATCTTGTTTTGAGAGAGCGGGTGACGGAATATGCCTGAAAATACGGAGGGAAACGCCCAGAATTTTCTGGCCGACAAGGTGCTTGTGAAAAAGAACAAGCTCCTCTTCTTTGCGCTGAATCTGGCGTGCATTCTCCCCTATCTGATAAAGCACTACTCCCACCTGGAGGCGGGACTGGCGGCCTGTTTCCTCCTGATGCTGTTCATCCTTACGGTACTACAGCCCCATGCCGCAACGCCTGCCGGTAAGAATCTGCCGCTCTTTGGGTTCTTTGACGTCTGCATTCTGCTGGGGATGTCCACCCGGGAGCTCCTGGACCGGTTTACCCTGGACGATCTGCCCCACATCCTCGCACGGGCGGAGGGCAGGCAGTGTCTCTTGCTCTTGCCGGTGGGGCTGCTGTTATGCGTTCTGCCCTTCCGCAGTTCTCAGGCGGTGTGGCTGAAGGGGCTGGGGCGGACGGCGATCGGGGCCTTCCCCCTGCTGCTGATCTGGAGCAACGGTAAGCTGCTGGGGATCTCCTTTGCGGACGGCGGGAAGGGTTTCTTCGTCTTCTATCTGCTGTGCGCCGCGATCTGGTATACCCTGTGCGCGGTGTCCTATACGGTCACCCCGGGGGCGCTGCGGCGCAATAACTGGCTGTCCTGGCTCCTGCTTCTGGTCTTCTGGGCCCTCTGCCTGACGGAGACCTCCCTGGTCTGGGAGAGGATCCTTCCGATCCGGGATTGGCTTCTGGCCATACCGAGCCTTGCCTGGTGGAAGACCATTTTAGCCGTGGCGGTGCTGATCGGATGCGCCATCGCGGCCTATGCCTACGCCGACAGCCTCATGGGACCGGACTCCCTGGTGCTGGGCGCTCTGGGCGGCGGTATTTTGCTGCTGCGGGTGCTGCTGAGCAACTACTTTGCCTTTAGCTGGCTGGTGCTTCTGGTATTCCTGGCGGGCGCTCTCCGCTGCCTACAGAACGAGATGCGGCATACAAAAACCCTGCGGTTGAGCACCCCGGTATATCTCGCCGCCCAGACGGCGGCGCTGCTTCTGACGGCCTTCCTGCTCAAGCGCGGGCTGTGGGTCCTGCTGGTTCTGCTCGTGGTCTACGGGCTGATCTTCTATGCTATCCACGGAAAGATGGAGACGCTCCCCCGGCAGCGGTGCCGGTGGCTGGTGACGCTCTCCTGTCCCGCGGTCCTAGCCCTGGGGTATATCTGGCAGACGCGCTTTATCCCGGCGGTCTGTCTCCTCCTGGCGGCAGCCTACGGGGTGCTTGCTTTTGTGATCCTTCTTTTGCTCTGGCCCCACCCGAGCGAGCGGAGGAGCCCAGACCGGTACAAGTGGATGGTCTGCGGCGCTATGGCGCTGCTGTGCCTGATGACGGCCACCCGGTATGGGGTGAAAGCCCGCATCACATTTCAGCCGGAGCGCGGTACGGCACATATCGAGCTGGAGGCCAGGGGAGGGGATAATGAGATCGCCCTCGCCGCGTACTACTGGAGCGACCTGACCGGGGAACCCCTGGGCGAGGAGGTCCCCCTCTCCTCCGGCGAGACGGAGATCCCCATCCAGGGGGAGCGGCTGACCATTGTGGCCACGGATACCCACGGGGCCAGGATGACCATCACCGACTGGTATCCCGGCTGGATGTCGGCGGAATAACGCCCCCGGGGGCGGGTACACGCTAGGGCTTGTTTGATAAATGGCGGAATGCCCAACGGCGAGAGATTTTTTCGTTGGGCAAGGCAAAAATTCGCAGGACAACACGAGAGGTGGAGCGACAAATGCGGCATAGTAAGCAATTCAATATCGTCATGGCGGTGGTTTCCGCGCTGATCGGCGCTGTTGTATGGCTCGTGTGCGCGGCGGTTTACGACGCGCTGGCAGACGCCACGGCAAGACCCGTCCTGATTGGTCTGCTCTTTGGGATTCTCGCGCTCGCCGTGGCGGGCGGTGTGTTTGTGACCAGTATGGTCTCGGATACGTTTGAAAAGAATGTGGTCACCGGAGGCGGAACGGGTTCCGTGATTGGGATCCTGGCAATCATTGTGGTGGGGCTGATGGCGCTGGGGGCGCTGTTCCAGTGGCTTTACAGTCTGCGCTCCCGCGCAGAGGCGGTGGAACCGACCTCCTATGTCTTTTTGATTGACGGCTCTGGCTCTATGACCGACAGCGACCCCCGGGGACTTCGCTACGACGCCATCGACCAGGTTCTGGCAGACAAGGCGTCCGATTTCCCCTATATGGTCTACGGCTTTGCGGATGATGTCTCCCTGCTGCGGGACATGCGGCCGGTGTCAGCGGGGGCGGCCGACCTGATCGGCATGAGCTCCGGGGGCACGTCCATCAGGGGCGTGCTGGAGCGGGTGATCTCCGACCGGAAGTCCGGCCTGTGGGACGGGGGCGATGCGCCCAAGGTGGTTCTCCTTTCCGATGGCCTTCCAACGGATTTTGACCGGTTCTCCGCCATCAGCGGCATCCTGAGCGAGTACGCCCGGAGCGGCATGAGTATCAGCACGGTGGGGCTGGACGGCGCGGATGTCTCCCTCATGGAGCGGATCGCCGACCGCACCGGCGGCGTCTTCGTGGACATCCGGGACGCCTCCATGCTGGCGGAGGCCATGACCTCCGCCGCCAGCCGCTACGCGGCGGATGATCTGGTCACCACCCGGTATCACAGCGGTCGTCTGGGGGCCCTTTGGGGGGTCCTCCGGGTCGTGTTCCTGACGGTGCTGGGCACGCTCATCGGCCTGGCGGCGGCCGTGGCCTATGGACAGATGGATTCCCTGTCCCTCATTGCGGCCTCCTCCGCCGTGAAATCGCTGGTGGGGGCCTTGCTGCTGGAGCTGTGCACCTCCCTGTTCGACCTGCCGGACCGGGTCTTCTGGCTGATCCTGTGGGTCCTCATTGCCGCCACGCTCTGTACGCGGACGACGGCGGCCGCCCGCAGGAGTCCGGACCGCTCCCGCCGTCAGGTGCGGCCCAGCCGCAGCCGCGGCCGGTCCAGCAGGAACGTGGGGACATTCTGACAGGGGACGGATCTGAGCCGCCGGCGCCGGAGGGACCGGCGCGGGAACCCGGCAGGGTTTCCTATGGAAGGAGCGGAGCAAAGGAGGAGAGACAGCAGTGGAGCCGATATACCAATGCTGCTACACCAACGCAACACAGAGCGCTGGAGACAAGGTGACATCCGGCTGGCAGACGACCGCCGTCTCGCCGGACATCCCCCGGGATGCCCACGAGACCTGCGTCAAGCTGCAAAACGCCAACGCCCCCCTCTGCGCCAACGCAGTGGATGAGCGGGGAAATGTGCTGGCGCTCTGGGAAATTCTCGGAGATGGCAGCTATCTATATGTCATCCAGACGCAATTCGGGCTGACCGACCGCCTGGGCCGCCCCAATATGTTTTCCCACGCCGTCATCTTTCCCCTGCGGAACAACCGGGATATTTTCTGGAACCCCAATTTCTTTCTGGCGCTGCACCCGTCCTGCTTCCTGCGGGGAGGGGACCGGCTCACCTGGGAGAATACGCCCGCCTATGCCACGTCCCTCTCGCTGGAAACGGCCATGCGCTGGGCCAGGCTGGACCGGGAGAGGTACGCCGCGCTGGTCAGATGCGTCTATGCGCAATCCAGCGGACCGAAGGGTACGGAGCCCCTGTATATTGAATATGACGGCACCGCACGGCAGCTGCGGGGACTGCTCACCTGCATCTATGGAGGGATCCCCTGGTATATGCGCAGGAACCTTCGCATTGCGTCCTGTCCCACGGCCAACGACAGCGGCAAAAACCTGGTTTTCAGTCAGAACGCCCGGACGAAGGCGTCGTACCTCATCCCCCAGACCGGGGAAAACAACATCCTCACCTCCCGCATCGAGCGGAGGATCCACCGGTACGGATTCATTGATCACGCCGTGCGGGAGCTTCCATTGGAGGAGTTCCCAAGCCATTTTGAACGATTGGAGAAGACGGCCGCCTGCCTCGGCGACGTGTCGGCCTCCAACAGTCAGGTTTTGAAGCTGGCCTTTTACTTCTGGACCCGTCCGGATATGTCCGCGTACACAGACGAGGAGCTGGAGAGCAATCTCAGCGACGCTCTGCGTCTGCCGCCTGCGGATAACCAGCTCTTGGAGAACTTTCTGACGCGGATGCTCAGGGAGGTGAAACGGCGTGGCCTCCGGCTGACGGATGAAAGTAAGGCGCTGCTGAATGCGTGGATGGCCGTCACAAAGTCCGAGGACCTCAAGGCCGCTGGCCGCTAATCTATCACGTCTGGCCCCGCACGGCCGTTCCGCACCTACAGATGCTTCACCGTAACGGACCGGGCCGTGCGCTCCCGGTTCCGGGAGGTGTCCTGCGGATTTTGTCGGCAGAACTCATTGACCAACACGTCCACAAGAAACAGCTGCGCGACCTTGGCAGAAATGCTCCCGGTTTGCAGGGGCGTCTCCCTGCTCCCGCAGGGAAGGACGACGTCGGCGTACCGGGCCGCGGGACTTTTGGCGTGGCGGGTGATGAGAATAATCCTCACCCCGTTCTCCCGGGCCAGGTGCAGGATCTCCTCCCCGTCCCGCGTTGCACCGGAATAGCTGAAATAGAGGAGGACGTCCTCGGTCGAACACAGGGAAACCGTACAGGTCTGCAAATGGTTGTCGGAGATGGTGTGAAAGCGGGGCGATACCGTGCTGAAGCGGGCCCACGCGTCCTGGGCGATCAGGCCGCTGGCCCCCTGTCCGAAGCAATATACGCATCGGGCATCCGACAGATATTGGACGGCCTGCCGGATGGCGTCCGCCTGCAACAGGAAGAGGGTCTCCGTCATGGCGGAAATGTTATTCGCCAAGAGCTTCCGAGCCATCTCCTCCACCGTGTCCTCTATCCGGATCTGCATCTCCTCCCCCATGGGCGTCACACTGAGCAGGGGGGAGGAGGACAGGGCCTTGGACAGCGCCACCTTGAATGCGGCGTACCCCTCATAGCCCAGCGCCCGGCAAAACCGGGACACGGTGGCATCCCCCACTCCGCATTCCTCCGCCAGACCGGAGACGGAGAGGAAGGGGACCTCGCTCCTGTGGGTCAAAATGTAAGCGATGATCTTTTTTTCCGACTTTGTGGCCTTTGAGGAAAAGCGCTCGATCTCTTCAAACGGCTGCGTACCCTGCATAAAAGCTACCTCCTGATTGACCTGGGCCGTTCCGGTGGGACGGCCCTTCTTTTTGTGAGAAATTTCATCGGGTTTTTGTCCATTCTACCATAAGAAAGCGCCGCCGGAAAGAGTGCGGCATCATTTTTATGAAAATCTCTATATCAAAATTTCGGGAATAAATTTGTACAATCCCACAAAATGAAAATATTCTTTCAAAAAGTGTTGTAATGTTCGCCGCTCTGTGCTAAGATGAGCCCACGAGACAGCCGCTATACCGGCAGCAAGTATGGGCCTCCGCACGGAGAGAAAGGGAGCAGGCATGAAGGAAACCATCTGGATCAATCTGGACCCGGAGAGAATTGATCTCTCCACTTTGGAGCGGCGATTTGCCGGGAAGTACCGTCTGATCGCCCGGGCAATTCCCGGCAACGCGCCGGAGCTGGTGCTGGAGCAGGCGAAGCAGGCGGACGTGGTCATCAGTATCCTGGAAAAATGGGACGAGGAGGCCCTCAAAAAGGTTCGGGGCAAGGTGCGGATGCTCCAGAAGTACGGCATGGGCCTGGACAACATCGACTGCGCCGCCGCGGCGCGGTGCGGCATCCCGGTGGCCAATGTGATCGGGGCAAACTCCGCCGCCGTAGCGGAGGTGGCGCTGATGCACATTCTGAATATCAGCCGCCATTTCACGTCCGCCGTCAGCAGCGTGAAGAGCGGGCGCTGGCAGTTCACCACCGGTTCCGAGCTGGACGGCAAGACGGTGGGACTGCTGGGCCTGGGGCACATCGCCCGCCACCTGGTCCGGATGCTCTCCGGCTTCCGGATGGAGGTCCTGGCCTATGATCCCTTTGTCACCCAGGCGCCGGAGGGGGTGACCCTTGTGGACAGCCGGGAGGAGCTCTTCCGCCGGAGCCACATCGTCAGTCTGCACATCCCCTGTACGGCGGAGACCCAGGGGAGCATCGACCGCACCTGCTTTGCCCTGATGCCGCCCGGCGCGGCGCTGGTGAACACCTGCCGCGGCGGTGTGGTGAACGAAGAGGACCTGGTGCAGGCGCTGCGCAGCGGCCATCTGTCGGCGGCCGGACTGGACGTGCTGGCCCAGGAGCCGCCCCGACCGGACAACCCGCTGGTACGGATGGACAACGTGTTCATCACCCCCCATCTCGGGGCGGAGACCTTCGAGGCGGGACGGCGCTCCCAGGAGATCATGGCGGACAACATCGAGATGTTTCTGGAGCGCGGAGAGCTCTCCTCCCTGGTGCAGAACCGGGCTGCTTTCTGCGTTGAAAAAGGGGCTTGAGCCTTTTACAGGCAATGCACCTGCCCCCCTGGGAACGGGAGGCAGGTGCATCGAAAAACATAAAGACCCGGTCCTCGGAACAATACATTCCAGAGGCCGGGTTCCTTGTCTCGCAGTGAGACGCAGATCAACTGGGCATATAAAAATAAAAAACCCACGCCTTCGCAGCGTGGCTTTCCAACTCTTCATATCGCCGGGAGGGGATTACCGCTCGCTGATGGTCGTCTCGCGCTCACCGAAGATCATGTCGTCAATATCGACGCCGGTGAAAGTCATGGTCATGTTCGCTATCACTTCCTTTCCATATTAGATTGGTAACAGTATACCACAGTTCATTTGGAAATGCAAGCTTTTTTCTCCTGCAAAAAATGGTGCGAAAAAGCAGGGATCTGTCATGGGTTTCTTTTTTCCGTCATACGCTAGAGACAGGAGTCCCGGAGAGGAACGGGAAACGCTGAAAAAGGAAGGGATCAGGAATATGAAAAGGGTCATTTCCAGTCTGTTGACATTGGCCATGCTGCTGCTCCTGGCGGTGCCGGCCGGGGCGGAATCTCTGGCCGTGGACGCCGGTGCATGCCTCCTGATGGAGAAAACCACAGGGCAAGTCCTCTACGCCGTCAATGAACACCAGCCGCTGGAGCCCGCCAGCGTTACCAAGATCATGACGGTGCTGCTGGTCATGGAGGCCATCGACGCGGGCACGCTGCGCTACGACGACGTGGTGACGGCCTCGGCCTACGCCTGCTCCATGGGCGGCAGCCAGATCTGGCTGAAGGAGAACGAACAGCTGACGGTGGAGGATATGCTCAAGGCGGTCTGCGTGGCCTCCGCCAACGATTGCAGTATGGCGCTGGCGGAGCACCTGTCCGGCAGCGGCGAGGCCTTCGTGGAGCGAATGAACCAGCGTGCGGGAGAGCTGGGGATGAACGACACCCACTTTCTCAATCCCACCGGTCTCCCCGCCGAGGGACACGTCACCTCGGCCTATGACATAGCCCTCATGAGTCGGGAGCTGATCCTGAACCACCCGGATGTACGCCGCTTCACCACCATCTGGATGGACACCCTCCGGAACGGCGAGTTTGGGCTGAACAACACCAATAAGCTCATCCGCTTCTATCAGGGCGCCACGGGTCTGAAAACCGGCAGCACCGACGGCGCACTCTACTGTCTCTCCGCCACGGCGGAGCGGGACGGAATGGAGCTGATCGCCGTGATCCTGAAGGCCCCCACCTCAACCCAGCGCTTCGAGGGGGCCAAGACCCTGCTCAACTACGGCTTTGCGGCCTATGCCCTGGCCCAGGCCCAGCCGCCCCAGCCGCTGGAGCCCATCCCGGTGGAGCTGGGGGACGCCCCCTGGGTCAACGTGCGTCTGGAGGGCGACGCCGCCATTCTGGCGGCCAAGGAGAAGGTGAAGGCCATGGAGGTGACCGTGGAGCTGGAGGAGAAGCTCTCCGCGCCGGTGGAGGCGGGGCAGCAGGTAGGGAAAATGGTGGTCACCTCCGGCGGTGAGACGCTCTCGGAGCTGCCGCTGGTGGCGGAGAAGGCAGTCAATCGGCTGACCTACTGGCAGATCCTGGAGCGCTGCCTGCAAACGGCATTCATGGGCGGACGCAGATAATCGTTTGACTCCTATTGTAAAAACGCTCGGTCGCCCGGATGGCGGCCGAGCGTTCATGTTTTGTTCACAAATTGCCCCGCGGCATCTGGTATAATACGGTCCGTACAAACGGCAAAAGCCGGTGGGAGAGAGGGGACGCCTATGAAAAAGATCACGGCCGCGCGCCTGCTGACCGCGTGCGCGGGCGCACTGGCGCTGGCGGCGGGCATCGTGCAGGGCGGGTATCGGGACACCCTGTCCAAGGCGGTGCGCATCTGTCTGGAGTGTGTGGGCATTGGGTAAGAGGCGGAACCGGCCGGAATTTCGGCGCAGGTGCATCCAGCTGGTCAGCGCCCTGCTGTATAACGCCCACCTCCCCGGCTTTCTTTCCGGGTCCATCTTCAAGGGTCCCGTCAAGGGGGTCTGTGTCCCGGGCCTCAACTGTTACTCCTGCCCCGGCGCGGTCGGGTCCTGCCCCCTGGGGGCGCTCCAGAACGCCCTGAGCAATCTGCCAAATAAGCTGCCTCTGTATATCGCCGGTTTCCTCCTGCTGGTGGGAGTGGGCCTGGGGCGGGTGGTGTGCGGATTTTTGTGTCCCTTCGGACTGATTCAGGAGCTGCTGCACAAGATCCCCTCCCCGAAGCTCCGGAAGAACCGGTGGACCCGGAAGCTGAGCTGGCTGAAATACGGGGTGCTGGCCGTATTCGTGGTGGCGCTGCCCGTCTGGTATGCCTTCGCCCGGGGCCTGCCGGTGCCCGCCTTCTGTAAGTACATCTGTCCGGCGGGGACCCTGGAGGGCGGATTTCCCCTGCTGGCCCTGCGGGCGGAATACCGCTCTCTGGCGGGCTGGCTTTTCTCCTGGAAGGCCCTGGTGTGCGTCGCCATCCTGATCCTGTGCGTCTTCCTCTACCGGGCGTTCTGCCGCTTTCTCTGTCCGCTGGGGGCCATCTACTCCCTGTTCAGCCGTCTGGCCCTGCTGGCCGTGCGGGTAGATGGGGACCTGTGCGACAGCTGCGGGGCCTGTGTGCGCACCTGCGAGATGGACGTGAAGCGGGTGGGGGACCACGAGTGCATCCAGTGCGGCCGGTGCGCCCAGGTCTGTCCGAAGCAGGCAATCTATTTTGGAAAGGAACGAACATCATGCAAATAACCCGAGCGAAAAGAACCGCGCTGATTCTGCTGGCCCTCTGCCTCCTGCTGGCTCTCACGGCCTGCGGCGGAGAAGTCAGCCCCATCGACCCCATCGAGAAGGGGGATCGCTACCGGGATTTCACGGGCGAGCTGGCGGACGGCGGAACCTTCCGTCTCTCGGACCACGAGGGGAAGGTGATCCTGCTGAACTTCTGGGCCACCTGGTGCGGCCCCTGCGTGGGGGAGATGCCCGCCTTCACCTGGCTGGTGGAGAAGTACGGGGACCGGCTGGCCCTGGCGGCGGTAAACTGTGAGGAGGACGAATCCACCGTGCGCAGCTTCCTCTCGGCCAACGGCTACACCTTCCCCGTGGTCCTGGACCCGAAGGGGGAGATCGGACGGGGGCTCTATCCCAGCGACGGGATCCCCTACACCGTAATCATCGCCCCGGACGGAACCGTTGCCGCCATTCAGACGGGGGCCAGCGATGCGGAATCCATGTTCCTCCACTACTGTGAACTGTTGGACGGGATTCTCCAATAGCCCTGCGTCTCCGCGCGTCTTGACTCCCCGTGCCGCCCGCCGGAAGGTCCTCCGGTGGGCGGCCGAAAATTATGGAGGGAACTATGCTTATCAGAAAAGAAGAACCCAAAGACTGCGAAACCGTATATTCCGTCGTGAAAGCCGCGTTTGAAAGCGCCGAGCACGCGGACGGAAACGAACACGATCTGGTCAACGCGTTAAGGAAAGGGTCATCCTTTATTCCTGATCTATCTCTGGTTGCCGAAATAGACGGAGAGATTGCAGGGCACATCATGTTTACAAAAGCAGCGGTGGGACATGATACCGTTCTGGCTTTAGCTCCGCTGTCCGTTCTGCCCGCCTATCAGAGGAGGGGCATTGGGATGTCGTTGATCAGGGAGGGACATCGGATCGCCGAGAAATTGGGCTACGCCTATTCGATCGTATTGGGCAGTGAAAAATACTACCCAAAGGCAGGATATGTACCGGCTGACCGCTTTGGCATCAGACCGCCTTTTGACGTACCAAGGGAAAACTTTATGGCCTTCAAAATGAAACGAGACGCGCCCCCTCTATGCGGCGTTATGAAATACGCAGAAGAATTTGGCATTGAATAGGTCAAAAACGGGAGCGTCCTCTCCTCCCGTTGCAATTCCTGACCGGTTGTGCTATAGTATATCCATTCCATTTAAGTGTGCGGATAGGAGGAGCCATGCGCAAGGAGAAGAAAAACCATCTGGACGAGGAGGCCGTCTTGCTGCTGAACAAGGGAAAACGGGGATTTTTCCGCCTGATTTTTGGCCGCACCACCGTGGTAGTCCTTCTCCTGGCCGCCCAATTCGGCCTGCTCTTCCTGGGATTCTACAGACTGCGGGACTACACGGTATACGGGGGATCCATGCTGCTGGGCCTGATCGTGGCCCTCATTGTCATTAACCGGCCCCGGAATCCCTATATCAAAATCACCTGGATCCTGCTGATCATGCTCTTCCCCGTATTCGCCATCCCCTTCTACTTCTACGTGGACGCGGAGTGGGGCCACCGGCTGGTCCGGGCCCGGCTGGAGGAGATCGGACAGGAGACCTCCGGCCTCCTGCCGCAGGGGGAGGAGGCCCGCCGGACCCTGGAGGAGGCGGACCCCGGCGCCGCAGGGCTGGCCTCGTACCTCCGGCGGATGGGGGACTTCCCGGTATGGCAGAACTCCGGCGCCGACTACTACCCCACCGGGGAAAAGGCATTTTCCGCCATTCTGGAGGAGCTGGAGGCCGCCCAAACGTTCATTTTCATGGAGTATTTCATCATCCGGGAGGGCTACATGTGGGGCCGCATCCTCAATGTGCTGGAGCGGAAGGCCAAGGAGGGCGTGGAGGTACGGGTCCTCTATGACGGCACGTGCGCCCTTTTCGATCTGCCCTACCACTACCCCCGGCAGCTGGAGGAGCTGGGCATCCGCTGCCGGATGTGCGCCCCCCTCAAGCCGCTGGTGTCCACCCACTACAACAACCGGGACCACCGGAAGATCCTGGTGGTGGACGGCCGGTGCGCCTTCACCGGGGGGATCAACCTCTCCGACGAGTACATCAACCGCACCCACCCCCACGGGCACTGGAAGGACGTGGCCATCCGGGTCACCGGGGAGGCGGTGAAGAGCTTCACGCTGATGTTCCTCCAGATGTGGAACGCGGCGGACCGGGGGATGGAGGACTGCACCCGTTACCTGGCAGCGTCGGTCCCGGCGGAGGCCTCCGGCTGGGTCGTCCCCTACGGGGACAGCCCCTTCAACGGGGAGAACATCGCCGAGATGGTCTATATGGACATCCTCAACCGCGCCAAGACCTACGTCCACATCATGACGCCCTATCTGATCATCGACCACGAGATGGTCGTGGCCCTGACCTTTGCCGCCAAGCGGGGGGTGGACGTGAAGCTGATTACCCCCGGCGTCCCGGACAAGCGGACCGTCTTCGCCCTGACGCGCTCCTATTACAAGGAGCTCATCGCCAACGGCGTGGAGATCTACGAGTACACCCCCGGCTTCGTCCACGCGAAGACCTTCGTCAGCGACGGCGTCACCGCAGTGGCCGGGAGCATCAACCTGGACTATCGCAGTCTGTATCTCCACTTCGAGTGCGCGGCGCTGCTGTATAGAGCCCCCGCCGTAGAGGCCATCGAGGCGGACTTCCAGGAGACGCTGGCCGACTGTAGGAGAATTACCTTGGAGGACTGCCGCAGGGACAAGCTGACCCGCCGGATGATCGGGTGGGTGCTGCGCCCCCTGGCGCCGCTGATGTGACAAGGGAAAAAGGGCTCGACAGAGGCCATGGCGCTGTGATATACTGAGAACCTGTATTCACAACCGCTGCACGCTGTCTGGGCGGTCTTTTCCCCGCCGTACGGCGTCAATTTTCCTCGCAATCCGTCAGGATTGCTTCAAAAAATTTCCTTGTCCGGCGAGAAAAATCCTCGCCCATCCAGCATCCCCCGGTTATGAATACAGGTTCTGAGACCATTATAAACCAACAGGAGAAATTACCAATGGAATATAACAAGTGGGTTGCCGACCTGGAAGTCGGCGATGAAATTGAGGGCTTCTATATCTTAAAGTCCGCCCAGGTCAAGACCTCCAACAACGGCAAGCCCTTCCTGGCCGCCGCCGTAGCGGACCGCAGCGGGACCATCGACGCAAAATTCTGGGACTATGGAGGTCCTGTGGGCGTCCAGGAGGAGGGCACCGTCATCAAGCTGCGGGGCGCCGTATCCGAGTACCGCGGTACGCTCCAGCTGATCCTCTCCCGGCTCCGCCCGGCCCAGGAGGACGACCGGTACGACCTGGGGGAGCTGGTGCCCGTGGCCCCCATCGACACGGACGCCGGATGGCGGGAGCTGCTGGACATGGTGGAGGGCCTCGGGGACGGGGACTACCGCGCCGTGTGCCGGAAGGTGCTGGAGCGCTATGGGGATCGTTTCCGCACCATCCCCGGCGGAAAGAGTATGCACCACAGCTTTCTCAACGGCCTGCTCATGCACACGCTGTATATGGCCCGTATCGCAGACCATCTGGCCGGAGTCTACCCCGAGGTGGTGAACCGCGACCTGCTGGTGGCCGGGACCATCCTCCACGACGTGGCCAAGTGCGACGAGTTCGTCACCTCCCCCCTGGGGCTGGTCACGGAGTATTCCGTCAAGGGGGAGCTGCTGGGCCACCTGGTCATGGGGGCCCAGGCCGTGGCGGAGGCCGGGAAGGAGCTGGGGATCCCCGAGGAGAAATCCGTGCTGCTCCAGCACATGCTCCTCTCCCACCACGGAGACCCGGCGTTCGGGGCGGCGGTGCGCCCCGTGTGCGCCGAGAGCGAGCTGCTGAGTATGATCGACCTGATCGACAGCCGCATGGAGATCTACAAGGAGACCATGGAGGAGCTGGAGGTGGGTTCCTTCAGCAAGCGGGTGTTCGCGCTGGACAAGAAGATTTACCGGCATCAGTGAGGGGGCGGGGGCAATGCGCTTGATTTCATGGAATGTGAACGGCCTGCGGGCCTGTCTGAAGAAGGGATTTGTGGAGTCCTGTCTCGCCCTGGATGCGGACGTGTACTGCCTCCAGGAGACGAAGATCCAGGCCGGACAGGTGGAGCTGGAGCTCCCCGGCTACCACATGTACTGGAACTACGCCGACAAGAAGGGGTACTCCGGCACCGCCATCCTCACCCGGGTGGAACCGCTGCACGTGACCTACGGCTTCGGGGATGACATTCACCGCCACGAGGGCCGGGTCATCACGGCGGAGTACGAGGACTTCTACCTGGTCTGCTGCTACACCCCCAACGCCCAGCGGGAACTGGTGCGCATCGACTACCGGATGATCTGGGAGGACGATTTCCGGCAGTACCTGTGCGAGCTGGACAGGGGCAAGCCGGTGGTCCTCTGCGGGGATCTGAACGTGGCCCACCAGGAGATCGACCTGAAAAATCCCGGGCCCAACCGGGGCAACGCGGGCTTCTCCGACCAGGAGCGGGGGAAGATGACCGAATTGCTGGAGGCGGGGTTTATTGACAGCTTCCGGGCGCTCCACCCTGAGCAGACGGGGGCCTACAGCTGGTGGAGCTATCAGTTCAACGCCAGGGCCAACAACGCGGGGTGGCGCATTGACTACTTCGTCCTCTCCCGGCGGCTTCGGGACCGGCTGGCAACGGCGGACATCTTCCCGGAAATCATGGGCAGCGACCACTGCCCGGTGGGCGTCACGCTGCTCTAGCGCCGGAATTTCCGCACGGAAGGATACGCCTCCTCAAGAGCGATAGGAAACAGAAAAGCGCCGGACCGGGACGAGCCCCGGTCCGGCGCTTTTTATTGCAGCTTCCGGTAGTGGTAAAACGCGGCAAAGTTGTTGAACAGGACATCCTCCAGAAAATCCCGCTCCAGCCCCAGCGCCAGGGTCTTGTCCAGCTCCTTCTTGGGGCACCAGATCGGATAGTCCGAGCCCCAGAACACGTGAGTGGGGTCGTACTCCCGGAGGATGGGGTACAGGGGGGCCTTGTCCGTGACATAGCTGAAGGAGGAGCTGATGTCGGTGTAGACGTTGGGCAGCTTCGCCAGGGGACGGATCTTCTCAATGTCCCAGTCCCCCCAGTTGCCCAGGTGGGCGGCGATGCACCGCAGCCGGGGAAACGTCTCCGCAATGGGGATCATCCGCTTCGGACCGGAGACGTTCACTCTGGGGTCCCCCATGTGGGCGATGAGGAACATGTCCGTCCTCTCCATCTCCTCGAACATGGGGAACAGCCGCTCGTCGTCCAACACAAAGTGCTGGAACTCCGGGTGGAGCTTTACGCCGTGGACGCCGTGCTCCCGCATCCAGCGCAGCTCCTCTTTGTAGTTCCCGTACCCCGCGTGGAGCGTGCCGCAGGGGATGAAGTGGGGATTGGCCTCCGCCTCCGAGAGGATATAGCGGTTGATATGCTCCACCTGGTGCTCCGTGGTGGCGGCGGAGAAGACCATGGCGTAGTCGATCCCCGCCCGGCGCAGCACGTCCACCAGCTCGCTGACGCTGCCGTAGTGGTTGGGCGGCTCGGGGAGGTCGAAATACTCCGCTGTGGCGACGGTGGCCTTGGCGGCGATCTTCTCGGGAAAAATATGGGTGTGCATGTCAATGACTTTCATGGCCGCGCTCCTATGTAGGGGCGCACAGCGTGCGCCCGCTCTATCGTCACAGATTTTTCTTTATTATAACACACACAAAACCACCTATAAAATAGCCGATACCGCCAAAAATCCGATGGTCAGCACAAAGAAAATCAGTATCAATTTCCACACGTATCGGATCCACCGGTCGTAGGGCACATCCCCCAGGGCCAGACCGCCCATGACCACCGCCGCGGTGGGGGTGACGATGTTCACTAGCCCCGAGGCGGACTGGAAGGCCGTGACGATCAGCTCCCCTCCGATGCCCGCGAACTGGCCCAGGGGGGCCAGGATGGGGATGGACAGCGTCGCCAGCCCCGAGGAGGAGGGGATCAGGATGGACAGGGGGATATAGATCAGATACACCAGCAGGATGAAGGCCACAGACCCCTCCCCCTCCAGGGCCTGCTCGCCCCAGTAGAGCACCGTGTCGGTGATCTGCCCGCCGTCCATGAGCACCGTGATGCCCCGGCTGATGCCGATGATGAGGCCCACGCCCACCAGGTCCGCCGCTCCGGCCACGAAGGCGTCCACCAGCTCCTGCTCCTTGAGCCCAAAGGCCAGGCCGATGACGATGCCCCCCACCAGAAACAGTCCGCTGAGCTCCGGGAACCACCAGCCCAGGGTGGGGATGGGGACGCCGATCTCATCGAAGGGGATCACCCCGTAGATCATCACCAGGAACACCGCCGCGAAGAGCGCCAGCACGACCTTCCGCCGCATCGTGAGGGAGGGGACGTCGCCGCCCTTGTGCGCCTCGAACCTGCGGCCAAACCCGGCCACCAGGGACTTCTCCGGGTGGGCGCGGACCTTCCGGGCGTAGGCCATGACGTACCAGATGGCCACCGCGTCAAAGACAAACAGCATCAGGAGTCTGGGCAGGAGCCCGTCCCCCAGGCTGACCCCCGCAAAGCCGGAGGCAATGCCCGTGGCAAAGGGATTGACCGTGCTGGCCAGCACCCCCGCGCCGCTGCCCAGCAGCACCACGGAGATCCCCACCAGCGGGTCATAGCCCGCCGAGACGAACACCGGGATCAGCAGGGGGTAGAAGGCCATGGTCTCCTCCCACATACCGAAGGAGGTGCCGCCCAGGCTGAACATGATCATCAGCACGGGAATCAGCCAGATCTCCTTCCCGTTCAGGATGCGGATGATATTGCTGACCCCCGCGTCGATGGCCCCGGTCTTCATCACCACGCCCAGAAAACCGCCCACCATCAGAATAAACAGCGCCACATCCACCGCGTCATAGAACCCCTGGAAGGACGCCAGTATCACATCCCCCGGCCCCTGGGGCGTGGAGTCCACGGCCTGGTAGGTCCCGGCCACCGGGGTCTCCTCCTCCCCGGTGCGCTCGTAGGCCCCGGCGGGGATGAACCAGGTGGCCGCCGCCACCAGGATCAGCAGGATGAACAAAATGGTGTATGCCGTCGGCATGTGGAATTTCTTCATAAGCGCTCAATCCTCCGTTCCTGCCTATTTTGTGAGGCAAAAGACAGGATTATCAGAGGAAGATTCTGGGAGCGCGGGAACAAAATTTTCGCGCCGGGCGTCAAATTCGACAAAACCCGGTTGACTGCGCCAGAAAAAGAAGATATTATGTAAATACCATTTTTCCAAGGAGGACCCGTGACCATGAGCAACCGCCGCTGCCCCAAATGTGGGGAGGAATATTCCGATACATACCGTTCCTGCCCCTTCTGCGAGGAGGAGGAAGCCCTCAAGCGGGGCAGGAAGCCCCCCCGCCACCGCAGCGGACGCCGTGTGGAGAAGCGCCAGAACGGCCGCACCGGCGGCGCAGGCGGGATCATGCTGCTGCTGACGGCCGTCGTCATTCTGGGCGTGGTGGGCTACGTCTTCTTCGGAGACGACCTGGCCGATGCAGTGGGCATCCGCAGCCATCCGGAGCCCTCGCTTGTGGACGACCAGCCGAGCGGCGTGACGCCGACCCAGGCCGACATGCCGCAGCAGCCTAAGGAGAACACCCCCGACGCACCGCCTGTTGAGAGCGACGACATTCCGGTGCAGCCGGACGAGCCCGCCAACGAGCCCGATGAGCCCGCCGGTCCCCTGGCTCTGTCCCAGACGGACATCACCATCCCGGCGGGAGAGACGGGACGCCTGACCACGACCGGCGGCAGCGGGGCGGTCACCTGGAGCTCCTCCAACCCGGAGATCGCCTCGGTGGACGGCGGCGCCGTCACCGGAAAGGCGGGGGGCACCGTGACCATCACCGCCGTCAGCGGCGAGGAGACGGCCACCTGCCAGGTGAAGGTGGAGGGCGAGCCCTGGGTCGATCCCAACGTCCCCGAACTGAGTATCAACAAGACGGACTTCACCTTCGGGTCCAGCGAGACTCCGGTGCAGATGAAGCTGCTCATCAAGGGAACCCGGACGGTCTACGAGGGCGCCGTCACCTGGACCAGCGCCAACCCCGGCGTGGCCGCCATCGATGAGACGGGCAAGGTGACGTGGGTCTCCAAGGGCACCACCACCGTCACCGCCACCGCGGGGGACCAGGTGTTTGAGTGCATTGTCAGAGCGAAATAGCCGTCAAAAGCAATCCGCCCCGGGTCGTGCTGGAAGGCACGGTCCGGGGCGGTTCTTGCTCTAAAGAGAAAGCATCATTCCAATACGTACCGCGTCACGCCGAACAGCCTGGCCAGCTGGAGCTTGGCGGCCATGCTCTCCTCGCTCTGATACCACACGGTGGCGGACTGGTAGGCGTTGGGGGCGTACACGCAGTAGGCGCTCTGATAGCCCTCGGAGTAGAAGGTCTTGACATCCTTGCGGCCGAGCACCTCCTGCACCTCCTTGGCGGAGATCAGCGTGCTGGCGGCAACGGGGTTGCCCCCGGCATCCGTGATCGTGCGCACGCCACCGGCCATGAGCTGGAGCGCCATCCGGGCCATGTCCTCCCCGTTGTTCTTCATCCGCCGCAGGGCGGCGTACAGCTCCGGCAGGGGCTCCAGGGGGGTAACGGGCATTTTCTCCCCGCCCCGGGCCATGGGCGTGGAGATGGTCACCAGGCGGTACTCTCCTGCGCTCTCCAGCTGCACGGAGGGCTCCTGAAGCCGGTCATAGACCCGCACCAGTACGGCGGCGGCCTGCTCCCGGGTGGCATCCCCCTCGGGATCGAAGCGCCCCTTCCCCTTGCCGTCCATAATGCCCAGGTCATAGGCCAGGGTGATAAACCCCGGGTTTGCGGTGACATCGCTGAAGGGGGTCCCATAGCTGGCCGCGCTGCCCGCCAGGGAGGTATACCCCAGCCCGCGCACCAGCATGGAGGCCATTTCATCCCGGGTCAGGTTGTCCTCGGGGCGGAACTCGTGGTTGGAGGCATCCACCGCGCCGTTGGCCTGCACCGCCTCCACCGCGCCGTAGTACCAGCTCTCCCGCGCCACGTCGGTATAGGAGGGGCGGTCGGGACGGACCTCCTCCCAGCCAAACAGCCGGGTCAGCGCCGTGGCGAAGGCGGCCCGGGTGATGGGGCGGCCCAGGCCGAATTTGCCGCCGCCCTCCCCCTGAAACAGCCCCAGCTCCGTGGCGCGGGCCACGGCCTCCGCGGCCCAGTGGTCCGCAGGCACATCGGAATACGCCGCCGCGGCCGGTCGGGTGAGCCCCAGAACCAAAAGCCCGGCCAGAACCATCCATATCAGTCGTTTTTTCATAATCGTCTCCTTGCTTTCCGTAGGATTCCATCTTATTGTACCAGATTTTTTCCCGTTCGTCAAATTTTCTAGCCCGAACGCCCTGTATTTGGCAAAATCAGCAAAAAACGCCCCTGTTTCATATCAAAAAATTTTGTGGGGGGGACAGGCAAACCTCCGGTTGACAACACCTCCTTCAGTTATTATAATAAGATGAAAATATTGCGAAAGAAAGGGAAATCCGCTATGAATCAGCTACATGTTTCCGAGGCCGTCCGTTACATCGGCGTGGACGATACCACCATCGACCTCTTTGAGAGCCAGTACGTCGTCCCCAACGGCGTATCCTACAACTCCTACCTCATTCTGGATGAAAAGGCCGCCGTTATGGACACCGTGGACCGCCGGGCCACGGCGGCGTGGCTGCAAAATCTGGAGGAGCAGCTGGCGGGCCGGAAGCCCGACTACCTGGTGCTCCACCACCTGGAGCCCGACCACGCCGGGAGCGTCCGGGCGCTGCTGGAGAAGTACCCGGACATCACCCTGGTGGGCAACGCCAAGACCTTCGGGATGCTGCCGAAGTACTACGACTACGACCCCGCCCATACCGTCACCGTCAAAGAGGGGGACACCCTCTCCCTGGGGGCCCACACGCTGACCTTTGTCATGGCCCCCATGGTCCACTGGCCGGAGGTGATGGTCAGCTACGAGTCCGCTGAGAAGATCCTCTTCTCGGCAGACGGTTTTGGCAAGTTCGGCGCGCTGTGCGCCGAGGAGGATTGGCTGTGCGAGGCCCGGCGCTACTACTTCAATATCGTGGGCAAGTACGGCGTCCAGGTCCAGTCCCTGCTCAAGAAGGCCGCCGGACTGGACATCCGGACCATCTGCCCCCTCCACGGGCCCGTTCTGCGGGAGGACCTGGGGTACTATATCGGCAAGTACGACCTCTGGAGCCGCTACGAGCCGGAGGACGAGGGCGTGCTGGTGGCCTATGCCTCCATCCACGGCAACACCGCCCAGGCGGCGAAAACGCTGGCGGAGATCCTGGAGAGGAAGGGCTGTCCCAAGGTGGCCGTGGCGGACCTCAGCCGCATCGATCAGGCCGAGGCCGTGGAGGACGCCTTCCGCTACGGCCGGATGGCCCTGTTAAGCCCCACCTATGACGGCGGCCTGTTCCCCCCCATGGACCACTTCATGGCCCACCTGCGGGACAAGACCTATCGCCGCCGCCGGGTGGCCATCGTCGAAAACGGGTCCTGGGCCCCCGCCGCCGCCAAAATCATGCGGGGCTATCTGGAGGCGATGAAGGATATTACCATCTGCGAAACGGTCCATACCATCCAGGGCGCGGTGAAGGACAGCGACATCACGGCTCTCGACAACATAGCGGACGAGCTCCTGGCGTGAGGCAGTCATCCTTTTTCTTGAAAGAAAAAGGATCAAAAAGAACTTTTAAGAATGGCTCAAAGGGCGCGGAACTTTGTTCCGCGCCCTCTCTTCATGCCGCAAGAAATCGTTGCAGGATCTGCGCCGTCTCCGCACGGGTGACGGCGGCGCCGGGGGACAGGCGGCCTCCGCTGCCCCGGAGGAGTCCCTGGCCGACGGCCCAGGACACGGCCTCCTTTGCCCATCCTGCGACGCTCCCGGCGTCCGAGAAAGCGGAGAGACCTCCGCCGGAGCCGTCTTTCACCCCGCGATGGAGCATCACCGCCAGCTCCTGGCGGGTAACGGCGGCGGAACCGTCAAACCGGCCGTCGCTTCGGCCGGAGATCAGGCCCTGTCCGTAGGCCCAGCACAGCGCGTCCAGGCAGTCCGGCAGGTCGCCCGTGTCGGTAAAGGGCAGCTCCCCCGGGGACAGGTCCGGGGCGGGACTCCCATTGGCGCGGTAGAGGGCGGAGACGATCTCCGTCCGGGTGGCGCTGGCGGCGGGGCGGAAGCGCCCCTCCCGGTCACACGCCATCAGGCCCCTGCTGACCGCGTAATCCACCGCGTCCCGATACCACGCCCCGTCCTCCACGTCTTGCAGCAAATGCAGGGCGGTGGGACGGAAGGAGGCGGGGTCATCGGGGTCCAGCGCATAGCCCGTCGTGTTGGAGGCGTAGTCCTCCACCGTGATATACAGGGTGTCCACGCGCACAGCGGAGCGGTCCACCGTCAGCGTGCAACTCTCCCCGGCCCTCTCCGGGAAGAAGGACTTCTCCGCCAGCACCCGCCCCGTCGCGTCCGTGATGGTGGCGTAGGAGACGTACTGGTCGTCCCGGAAGGTGAGGACCAGCCGCTCCCCCTCCCGCGCTGCATCGGTCATAACGGGGGACTGGCTGTCGATGATGACAGGGAAGCTCCACTTCCGGTATTCGTCGCAGCGCTCCTCCAGCAGCCAGCGGAAGCTCTCCGGGGACTGGGACCGGACACGGCGGACAAACTCCTCCTGGAGCTTGTCCCCGGCCTCCAGCCAGACGTAGACATCCACCCTGGCCCGGGTTCCCCCGAGCAGAGCGGCGCCGGAGGCATCCGTCCCGCTCCAGAGGAAGCGGGCGCTGGGGCCGATCCTGCCCAGGAAGGGGTCCAGCGCGGACTTCTTCAGCCAGGAGGCGGCGGAGGCGGCGTAGACCTCCCCGGTGTCCGGGTTGGACACCAGCATCACCACGCCTGCGGCGTCGCGCAGGGTGCACAGCTCCAGGCAGAGCTGTCGCTCCATGCCGAACATCGCATCCGTCCCCTGGCCGGGGATGGCGTTCCGGCGGTCGTCATGGAGCCCGGGGGCATGGGCGTTGGACCCCAGCAGGCGTCCGCCCCGGCTCTCGCTGCCGCCCCGGGCGGGAAGGTAGGCCAGCTGAACCCCCAACTCCGCATCCAATTCCCCCATGTACGCCGCCGGGTTTTCCAGGGGGTTGCTATACGGGGCGTTCCCCCCGTCCTCGGCCAGGCGGTATGCGGCGTCCTGGAGGTCCCGGAAGTCTGCGGTATCCAGCACCGGCGCGGCCTCCCAGTCGCCGCAGTAGCCCAGGAAGGCGGCGTGCTGTCCACCGCCGGAGGCGGTGACGTAGCCCTCCACATAGAAGCCGTTGGGGAACCCCTCCGCCAGCTCCCGGCACAGCGCCTCGCCCACGGTCAGCTCCAAGGACGCCTCCGCCTCTCCCCCAGCGGGGACGGTGACGGATCGACTGCCGGTGACGGTAACGCGGCCGGTGATGTCCTCCGGCGTCATGGTGCTGTAATACGCACCGCTCTGCCCCGTGTGGCCGTTGGTGAGGACTCGGAGGTCCAGGGAGACGGTGATGGCCCGGTCCGAGAGATTGCGCAGGGTGAGAGAGAGGGGAAAACGCCCCTCCGCGCTGTCCCCCAGCTCCAGCAGGGGATCGGTGATTAACAGGTTCGTGGACAGCGCCGCGCCGAGGTCCACCAGCCCCGCGCCCTGCTTTCTGGGGGAGAGGGGGACGCCCCTCTCGTCGGTCAGCACTCGGGCGGTGCTCTCCAGCAGGCCCCGGGCCAGCCGGGCGGCCTCCGCCCGGTCCGACACGCCCCTCTCCCGCAGGGACTGCAACAGGACGGCAAACAGGCCGGAGGCGCTTCCGGAGGCCATAGAGGTGCCGTAATCGCTGTAGTATCCCCTCTCGTCGGAGGCCCCGGCGGAGAGAACGGGCCCGCCGAAGGCGGTCAGCGACGGGGCCAGGTGCAGCTCGGAGGCGGGGCCCCAGGCGGAGTAGCCCGCCATCTCCCCCGACGGCGTGGAGGCCGCCACGGCCACGGCGCCCCGGTAGCTGGCCGGTGCGGTGACCGCGCCGTAGTCGGTGTAGCCGCCGGTGGGCAGCGGCTGCGTCCAGCTCTTGTAGACGGCGTTCGTGCCATCGTTTCCGGCGGAACAGCAGATAATCACGCCGTCCTCCGCCATCCGGGCAAATGCCTGGGAGTAGAGGCCGTCCAGCAGACCGTCCCGGCAGAAGCCCGCCCCCGTGCCCACGGAGATGTTGACGACGTCCGCCCCCAGATTCCACGCGTCCTCCAGGGCCCGGAGGATCACCGCGTCATCGGTGCCGCCCCCGGCGTTGTCCGGGAAAATCTTCATGCCGAGGATCTGGGCCCCCGGGGCTGCGCCCTGGAAGGCCGCGCTCCCCTCCCCGCTGTATCCGGCGGCGAGGGCCGCCACGTGGGTGCCGTGGCCCTCCCGGGTGGACACGTCCGTATCCCGGCTGTAGTAGTCGTAGACAAAGGGGATCCGGGCGGAGACATACCGCCCCGCCGTCCGGCCCCTGGCGGCAAAGGCCGCCGTGTCCTCCCGACTGATGGCGGGGGAGCGGACCAGGGATGCGTCGGAAAAGACCTCGTGGCCGGTGTTCAGCCCGCTGTCCAGCACGGCAATCACCGTGCCGTCGCCGGTCCAGCCCTTCTCCCGCAGGCCCTCCGCCCCCATCAGCGCCAGGGCGCTGCCCGAGGAGAGGCCCTCCCCCCTTCCGCCGCTCCCGGCGGGCGCATAGCTGCGGACCGGACGCACCCCGGCCACGCCGTCCAGCTCCGCCAGGGCCTCCAGGTCTTCGGTCTCCACGGCAGCGCCGGAAAAGAGGCTCCCGTAGCGCCAGAGAATGGCGGCATACTCCTCCAGGGCGGACTCCACCGCGCCGGGGTCGGCGTCCTCGGTGTAGAGCACCACGGCGCGGACCGGCTCCGGCCGCTCTGTCCCGTTTCCCGACGCCCCTGCGGACAGGAGCAGCGCCAGGAGCAGACCGAGGAAAATGCTTCGCATGACGTTTCTTTTCATGATATTGATGTCCTCCGATGGTAAATCGTCTTCCTATTATATACCCTGCGCCCTCCGGGGGCAAGAGGCGGTTTTCTCCATCTTCGGCAGAGGAACAAGGGGGCAGAGCGGTCCTATACGCCGGGGCCAGTTAATTCTAATCCACAGCAACTGGCCCCCGGCGCATACGCGCCGGGGGCCAAACTTTCTGAAAATTTTTCGATTTGCTTCCACATTTTCATGCAGCTATCGGCAGAATCGGTCCTATTATAAGGCCCACCGAGCCAAAGGGCAGCGCAAGACCTCCAATAGGGCGCATCCGCCATCGCTTCGCCCTCTGACGGCCCATGGAACCGTGGGGAAAAACAATCCACCAGGTCGTAGCGCAAAAAATATCCCACGTAATAAGGTATCGCGCTGTGCGCGATACCCGTCAGAGGTCCAGCCCTACGGGCTGGCGACTTTTTGGGTACTTTTTGTTCGCACAAAAAGTACCCGCGGGGTCCGGGGGCGCGCAGCCCCCGGGCTCACCCCAGAAGAGCTCCCGCCCCCCGCTCCAGCGCCGCCAGACGGACGAGGGCGTCCGCCTCGCCGGTCCCCCGGACCGACAGGTACAGCTTCAGCTTCGGCTCTGTGCCGGAGGGACGGACAATGACCTTCCCCTCCTCCAGGCGGAACTCCAGCACGTCGGAGGGGATCAGCCCGGTGTCCCCCAGGAGGTAGTCCACAACGCCCGTCACCCTCTGCCCCGCAATCTCCTCGGGGGGATCGGCCCGCAGGGACGCCATCAGGCCGTTCATGGCCTCCATGCCGTCCTGTCCCTCAAAGGCCCTGCTGACGAGCCCATTCCGATAAAACCCGAATTTCTCATACAGCGCGTTGATGGCGTCCAGCAGGGTCATCCCCTGGCCCGCGTACCACGCCGCGCACTCACAGGCCAGCATCACCGCGTTCACCGCGTCCTTGTCCCGCACGTGGGCCCCGGAGAGGTAGCCGTAGCTCTCCTCAAAGCCGAAGAGGAACCGCTCCCGGTGGCCCTCGCTCTCCAGGAGACCGATCTGCTCGCCGATGTACTTGAATCCCGTCAGCATCCGCCGCAGCTCCACGCCGTAGGACCGGGCAACCGGGGTTGCCATATCCGTGGAGACGATGGTGGTCACCGCCACCGGGTCCTCCGGCATGGTCCCCCGGGCGATGCGGGTCCGGCAGAGGTAGTCCAGCAGCAAAACGCCCATCTCGTTGCCGGTGATAAGCCGGTAGCCGCCCCTCCCGTCGGGCACCGCCGCGCCCATGCGGTCGCAGTCCGGGTCCGTCCCGAGCAGCAGGTCCGGGTGGACCTCATCGCACAGGCGCAGGCCCTCCTCCATGGCCTCCCGGATCTCCGGGTTGGGGTAGGGGCAGGTGGGGAAACGGCCGTCGGGGCGCTCCTGGGAGGGCACCACCGTCAGCGCGGCGACGCCCATCTTCTCTAAGAGCTTCCGCACGCACTCCAGTCCGGACCCGTTGAGGGGCGTATAGACCAGCTTCAATTTGGACACATCATTCCCTGGGCGCAGGGCCAGCACCGCGTCCACGAAGGCGTCCAGGCACTCGTCGGGGATATAGCGGATCTTTCCTTCCGCCAGGGCCTCGTCGAAGTCCGCCAGCCTCAGTCCGCCGAGACCGCCGTCGAAATAGTCCACCCAGTCCATAGCGGATGCGATCCAATCGGCGTCTTCGGGGGTGATCTGGCACCCGTCCGGGCCATAGACCTTGTAGCCGTTGTACTGGGCGGGGTTGTGGCTGGCGGTGACGCAGATGCCCGCGCCGCACCCCAGATACCGTACCGCCCAGCTCAGAGCGGGGGTGGGCTCAAGGCGGGGATACAGCCACGCCGTGATGCCGTTGGCCGCCAGCACCCGGGCCGCCTCCCGGGCGAAGAGGTCCCCCTTGACGCGGCTGTCATAGGCGATGGCCACGGCGTCGGCAAACCCCTGGCCCTGGATAAAGTCCGCCAGCGCCTGGGTGGCCCGGCGGACGGTATAGATGTTCATCCGGTTGGTTCCCGCACCGATGACCCCCCGCAGGCCCCCGGTGCCAAAGGCCAGGTGGCGGTAGAAGCGGTCGGACACCGCCTTTTCGTCGTCCCGCACGCTCTCCAGCTCTGCGAGGAGGTCCGGGTCCTCCCCGGCCCGCTCCAGCCAGCGCGTCAGCTCCACTTGATAGTCTGCCATGATACGTCCTCCCTGGTGTTTCATTCTTCTCTCCCAGCTTACCACGGGACAGCCCGGTTTGCAAGCGGAGTTTTTCAGCGGCACGGCCGGAAAAAACCGGGAAAAAACGGAGGAATCCCCCTTGAACCTAGGGGGAAATTTTGGTACAATGGCACTACCCTATATGAAAAGCCTGTATTCATAGATGAGAAGGAGGAGACGATTCATCATGGACTATCAAAAGGAATATGAAAAATGGCTGGCCAGCGACGTGCTGACTGCCGAGGAACACGCTGAGCTGGAGGCCATCAAGGACGACCCCAAGGAGATCGAGAGCCGCTTCTATGGCCCTCTGGAGTTTGGCACCGCCGGACTTCGCGGTACAATGGCCATGGGCCTGCACAACATGAACCTCTACGTGGTGCGCCACGCCACCCAGGGCTTTGCCAACGTCATCTGCGCCGAGGGCGAGCAAGCCAAGGAGAGGGGCGTCGCCATTTGCATGGACTGCCGTCTCCACGGCATGGAGTTTGCCCGGGCCGCCGCCGAGGTCTGCGCCGCCGCCGGGATCAAGGTGCGCATCTTTGAATCCCTGCGCCCCACCCCGGAATTGAGCTTCGCGGTGCGCCACTACGGCTGTCAGGCGGGCATCAACGTCACGGCCAGTCACAACCCCAAGGAGTACAACGGCTACAAGGTCTACTGGGAGGACGGCGCCCAGCTGCCCCCCCAGCACGCCGACGCCATCGCCAGGGAGCTGGAGAAGATCGACATCTTCACCGGCGTGAAGACCATGCCCTATGAGGAGGCCGTGAAGGCCGGTATGATCACCGTCATGGGCGAGGAGACGGACGAGGCGTTCCTCAAGGAGGTCATGGCGATGGTCACCGACACCGGGGCCATTCCCGCCGTGGCGGACCGCTTCAAGCTGGTCTATACGCCCTTCCACGGCTGCGGCCACAAGCTGGTGCCCGAGGCCCTCAGGCGGGCCGGGGTGAAGCACCTGCTCTGCGAGCCCCAGCAGATGGTGATCGACGGGAACTTCCCCACGGTGAAGTCCCCCAACCCGGAGAACCCGGAGGGCTTCTATCTGGCGGTGGACCTGGCCAAGGCCAACGACGTGGACTTCATTCTGGGCACCGACCCGGACAGCGACCGCGTGGGCATCATGGTCCGGGACAAGGATGGGGAATACAAGGTCATGACGGGCAACCAGACCGGCGTTGTGCTGGTGGACTACATGCTGGGCGCCATGGAGCGCACGGGCAAGCTGCCCAAGAACCCCGTCGCCCTGAAGACCATCGTCACCACGGAGATGGCCAGAGCCGTGGCCGAGAGCTACGGGGCCAAGTGCTACGACACCTTCACCGGCTTTAAGTTCATCGCCGAGAAGAAGAACGCCCTGGAGGGCAGCGGCGAGGGGAAGGTCGTGTTCGCCTATGAGGAGAGCTATGGCTACATGCTGGGGGATTACGTCCGGGATAAGGACGCTGTGACGGCCTCCCTGCTGCTCACGGAGATGGCGGCCTACTACTACGCCAAGGGCATGACGGTCCTGGACGCCTATCAGGCCCTTTGCGAGAAGCACGGCTTTTACGGGGAGAAGACCCACAATCTGGTAATGCCCGGCCTGGACGGCCTGGCGGACATGGCAAAGCTGATGAAGTCCCTGCGGGAGGCTCCTCCCGCCGAGATCTCCGGTGTGAAGGTCGCACAGTTCAAGGACTACAAGGATGGCAGTGTGGTGGACTGCGCCACCGGCGCAAAGACGGCGATGGAGCTCTCCGGCTCCAACGTCCTCCGTTTCGAGCTGGTGGATGGCACCTCTGTTATTGTTCGTCCCTCCGGGACCGAGCCCAAGATCAAGGTTTATATTTTGACCAAGGGGAAGGATGCCGCTGAGCGGGATGCCAATGTGAAGAAATATAGTGAGTGGGTGGAGACTCTCCAAAAGTAAGATGGATTTTATCTTCGCGCCCTTCGGGCGCGAACGGGACATTCTTCTCGAATCGGCCCGGGACCTACGCGGCCCCGGACTCCGCGGGTACTTTTGCCCCGCGGCAAAAGTACCCAAAAACGCGCTTAAACCTACGGTTTAAGAATCCCTTGGCGGGAGCGGCTCGGAGCGCCGCTCCCTATGCGGGGGATTTGCGAAGTG
>CAJUPS010000006.1 GCA_910588045.1 uncultured Oscillospiraceae bacterium
CCGTTGAAGTTGGCGCTGTCGGCAATACGGTTGATTTCACTCTTGAGCTGGTCCATCTCCTTCTGGAGATTGGCGCGGTCCACCTCATTGTCATAGGTGCCGTTGGCGGACTGGGTGGCCAGGGACTCCATGCGGTTGAGCATATCGTGGATTTCCTGCATGGCGCCTTCGGCGGTCTTCACCAGGGAAACGCCGTCCTTGACGTTCTTGCTGGCGGCCTTCAGACCGGTGATCTGAGCGCGCATCTTCTCGGAAATGGCCAGACCGGCGGCGTCATCGCCCGCGCGGTTGATCTTGTAACCGGAGGACAGCTTCTCCAGGTTCTTGGACACAGCGCTGGTGTTGTTGGTGTAGTTGCGGTAGGCGTTCATCGCCATGATATTATGCTGGATTCTCATTTCATTGCTTCCTTTCAAAAAAATGATTTGTGAGGGGAATGCTCTCACTGTGCCGGAGCATCCTTTTACCGGCACATTTGGGTTTGTGCACCGCCTCCCGGTATCCGGCCGGACATGCCGGGCCACGGTGCGAGGGACTCTATTTCAGCTGACCCGTCGGCCAGGTGAAACCTGTTTAATTTTGCTTCCACTTTGCGATACAGTCCGGCGGCGGGGTTCCGTTGCGCTCCAGCACCTTCCCGCGCACGATGGGGACGCTGCGGTCCGCCTCGATGGCGAGAAAGCACCTTCCCCGGGCCACCTTCGTGAACTTGACAACAACGTCCCCGATGGTGACGTACTCCTCCGGTCCAAGGGAAATCGATAACATAACGGCCTCCTTGCAATTTCCGGCGCACGATCCATTGCGTCCGGTCCGACTTATCCGGCCTGCTCCCGGCGGTCGATGGCCCTCCGGAAGGAGGTCCGTACCATGCCGCAGGCCTCCGCGGCCTGGGAGAGCGTCATTTCACCCTCCCGCCACGCCTCGTAGCAGTTGTCGAAATTCTCCGGCAGGGGCTTCCGCGCCATTCCGAACCGGACGCCCCGGGCCTTGGCCGCCGCAATGCCCGCCGCCTGCTTCTGACGGCGCTCCTGCTGTTGGGTCTCCTTTGCAACGGCCAGGAACAGTTCGGACACCAGTCCGCCCAGCAGCTGCTCCTTTCCCATGGCGGCATCCAGGGTGGAGAGCTGGTGGATGATCTCTCCGGCCATCACCCGCAGCTGCTCCTGTACGTCGCCGCCGGGACGCTCCAAAATCTGTGCCATGACAAAGCCTCCTATCCAGCCGGTGCATTCCGCCGCGGAACAGAAAGTATACTTTCCACGCAGAAGGTATACCTTTTGCGTGGAAATTGGCGGGTTCAAAATTTTTCTGAAAGGACCATTATTTTTGCGGAAAAACATCCGATATAATTGGTGTAGACGTTGCGGACCCGCTGCACAAAGGTGTAAAATGGCGTGCGCAAAAGGTATACCTTTTGCGTGGGTAAATCCGGCGGGGTGGGGCCCTATGAAGGGGCTGCTTTTGCCCGATTTGCTGCTATATATTAAAAGGACTGATTCTCCTCTTGTCAGAGGGAGATCAGTCCTTTTTTGTTCTTATTCTGTATCCCGCAAATCAATTTCCTCTTGCGAAAATCAGAAAATAGTATAAGATTTCTGGAATAAGGCAAACTTTTTATTATTTATTTCGGGGAGGGCTACACCATGACTGACCGGATGCTTACGCAATCCCACATCGCCATATTTGCCAACATGCTCCACGCAGAAGAGCGGGCCAGCGCAACCATCGAGAAATATTTACGGGACGTCCGTGCCTTCACGGCATGGCTGGAAGGGAGGGAGCTGGAAACCGCTTCCGGATGGCGGGAGCACCTGCTGGAGCGGGGCTATGCGCCCGTGACGGTCAACTCTATGCTGTCGGCAGTCAACCGCTTTCTCAAGTTCCTGGGCCGGGAGGACTGTAAAATCAAATTCCTCCGCGTCCAGCGAAAAGCCTTCCGGGAGGAGAGCCGGGAGCTGACGAAAGCGGAATATCAGCGCTTACTCGACGCCGCCCGGGAGACGGGCCAAGAGCGGTTGGAGCTTCTGATGGAAACTATCTGTGCCACTGGAATCCGGGTTTCAGAAGTCCGCTATATCACGGTAGAAGCGGCGAACCGGATGGGGACGGACATCCATCTCAAGGGGAAAATCCGCACGATTTTAATCCCCAACAAGCTCCGCCGGAAGCTCCTCAAGTACGCCAAGAAAAACAAAATCGCCTCCGGGGAGATTTTTCTCACCGGAAGCGGAAAGCGGATGTCTCGCGGCCAAATCTGGCGCGAAATGAAAGCCATCTGCAAAAAAGCGGGCGTGGAGGAATCGAAAGTTTTTCCACACAACCTGCGCCACCTGTTCGCTACGACATTTTATAAAGCCTGCAAGGACATTGTGAAGCTGGCGGACGTTCTGGGGCACAGTTCCATCAACACCACCCGGATTTATCTGGTCACCACCGGTGCCGAGCACGCGCGGCAGCTGGAAAAGTTGGGGTTGGTGACGTGACTTTCGTCAAAGTGACAAAATACTCATTTTGTCTACACTACATACTGCACTATCTGGAAATATTATAGCACAAGTTCTGCCCAAAGGAAGATGGTTTTCAAAAAATCAGCACTATAACGAAAAACAGGCATGATGATTTAAGGACTGAAAAATTTACGTTCTTTCAGTCCTTGGTTTTCATGCCTTTTTCCTTCTGTTTTCAAGAAAAATTCTCCAATAGTTAAGGCTTGAAAAACAAAATGAGTATTTCGTCTACAGCGGGAGGTGTTGGGAAATGGGCCACTCCACGAAAAAACTTGATCTCACCGGACAGCGGTTCGGAAAACTGACTGTCCTGGCTCCGGCGGAAAATGTGGGGTCCCGCACGGCCTGGCGCTGCCGCTGTGACTGCGGGAACGAAACCGTCGTTAAAACCAGCCGCCTCCGCGACGGACGGACCGTCAGCTGCGGTTGTGCCCACGGGGCAGGAATCGAAAACCGTCTGACCTACGTGGATGGCACCTGCGTGGAGATGATTCGTGCCAGTACAAGACGCTGCAACAATACCAGCGGCGTTCCCGGCGTTGACTGGAACATGCGCAAACGGACATGGCGGGCGTCCATCTGCTTCAAAGGCAAGCGCTACCACTTAGGCAGCTACAAATTGTTCGATGATGCTGTCAAGGCCCGAAAAAGGGCGGAGGAGGAACTGTTCGCTCCCTTCCTGGCGGAGTTTGAGCAGGCCGCCAATCAATAAATATATGCTCCTGTTTCCGCCGCACCCTCAGGGCGGGTCAGGTGGTATATACGTCCAAAAGAAGCTCGACTATAACGCATTAAAGGAGTGATGCCCATGGAGCACGCGGCCCCGGAGGCACACCGGGGCAGGCCACGGACCGCGATGTCCGCGTCATCACAGCACAGCAATCCATTTTGGCAAACCACGGGAAACTGTGGGACGGCAAAGTCAGGGGACTAAAGTATCGTATTACCACACGAACCACGATGCCATGTCAGCCCGGCCGCTGGAAAACCGGCACCCCGTCCGAAAGGGCGGTCCGCAAAGCGAGGAAGCTAAACCGGACATTTCTGCCCGGCACGCTCGTCCAGCCGCCGGATCACTGATCCGAATTTTCCATAGAAAGGAAGAAGTTTATGAGAATTTGCAAGCGTTTACGTAAACGCGGACTTGCGTTGTTTATGGCTCTGGTCATGAGCCTGAGCCTCCTGCCGGTGACGGCGATGGCGGAGGGCGATGACCATGTGCATAATGCGGACGGCTGGGAATGTACCCGGGTGGACCCGGTAACGGAACCCGACTGCCAGCACAAAGAGCACACCCCGGACTGCGGCTATGCCGCAGCCGTGGAGGAGATTCCCTGCGATTGCGGCGCAGCGGCGGCGGACGAGGCAACGGGTGAGGTCATCCACGCGGACGGCTGCGCCTATACGCCCGCCGTTGAGGAACAGCCCTGCACTCACAAGTGCGGCGACGAGTGCACCAAAGTCGTAGCCCCGGAGCATTGGAACTGCACCGCTCCCGTGGCGGCGGAGACGCCCGCCGGGGTCCAGGCATTCCTGGACGCCGCGGCGCTGCTCCCGGACGCATCCCTGGTTACAGAGGAGACCGTCGAGACGGTTGACGCCCAGGCTGCCAGCGCCCTGGCCCTGTACGCCGCCCTTGGCGTAGAGCTCCAGGCGCGGGAGGACGTGATCGCGGCCAAAGCGGCTGTTGACGCCGTCCAGGCAGCGGTTCAGACGGTGCGGGAGAGTCAGGTCCCCGAGGTCCCCGCTGAGGTCCAGACGTTTTTGGACAAGGTAAAGGATCTGCCGGAGGCTGCTCTGGTCACTGCGGAGAACGTCGAGATAGTTGACGCTCAGGTTACTGATGCCCTGGCGCTGTACGGTTCTCTTGGCGAGCTCCAGGTACGTGAGGATGTCGCCGCGGCTTTGGTGACCGTTGAGGCTGTCCGTGCGGCAGTGCGGGCGGTAAAGGAGAGCGAAGTCCCCGCCGAAGTCCAGGCGTTCCTGGACGCCGTGGAGGCGCTGCCCAAGGCTGAGGAGGTCACCAGGGAGAACGTGACAGCCATCGGTGAGCAGGTCAAGGTGGTTCTTGATATGTATGAATCCCTTACTGAGGCCGGGCTGGACGAGGCCGATGGCGTTGCCGAGGCCCTGGCAATCGCCTGCGACATCTTAGTGGTGGTAACGGAGGTGTCGGAGACGCTCGGGAACAACGAAAGCACGACATGGGACGGAGAGTCCGTGTCGGATAGCCTTGACAAGGGATCGGGCACAGAAGAAGACCCCTATCTGATCGAGAACGCCGCGGATTTGGCCTATCTGGCCCAGCTGACGTGGGAAAAAGCAGGCGGAAATAATAAAACCAAAGACCAATATTATAAGCTGACGGCGGATATTGACCTGGACAGGCACGAGTGGACGCCCATCGGAGGAATATCCAAAAGTGCAGATTATAGTTTCCAGGGACATTTCATCGGCGGGGGACATACAATCAGCAGCTTAATAATTATAAATCCCAAACCCGATGAAAATGGATACCTGCCACAAACTGTCGGGTTGTTTGGCAGTATTGCCAACGGAGCGGAAATTTGTGATTTGAAGCTGAATGACGTAACGATTTCACGCATCGCCAACGGAAAATATCCAAGCGGATACAGTAGTGGTGCCGGTGCACTGGTAGGTGTTACCTGCCGCTACGGCAGTGACCGAAATTTGATCTGCAACGTAACCGTATCAAACGCTAGCATTTCCTGGGATCAGTATGCTGGCGGTATCACCGGCAGTGACCAAGCCTTTACCAACATCAAGAAGTGCTGCGTCAGAGACAGCAAAATTGCGGCCTCTTCTTGGGGCGCCGGAGGAATCATCGGCGGCCTGTCGAAGGGACAGAGGAACGGCACTACTTACGTCACGGAATGCTCCAGTAAAGGTTGCGATATTTCTTCCAAATACGGAGCGGTTGGTGGAATTGTTGGATACTGCGGAAGCCGTACCGGTTCGCAGGATGTCACTGGCAGCGTTATTATTAAAGGTTGTTACAACACTTCAGCTGTATCGTACTGGCAGGTGCAGTTCCCGGATAAAAGTGGTGTTATGAACTATCCCGCCGGTGCCGGTGGAATTATTGGCTATTCCAAGCAATCTGCTATCGTTGGTAGACCTGGTTCCAACGGTGTCGCAATCCACAATTGCACCAATTACGGAACGATAACCGCTCCCGCTGGCAGTAGTATGTATGGAAATAGCAATGGAAAAGGTTATGCCGGAGGTATTGTTGGGTATGGAATGGGGTTTAGTATTCATTTTATTGGGAAGGTTAACAATTTGGACCTCAATATAAATTTTCCTGACCCAGACTGCAATATTCCAATCAAGGGCTGCCACAACGCCGGTGAAATAACCACGCGTAATAGAAGTAATTCAAATAAAAGCTATGTGGTTCTTGCGAATCTAATTGGGTATCCTTACAGTTCAATAATTCCTGCTGATGATGCAAGACTTTCACTTCGGAAAGCGTTTTACCTGGAACAAGGAAACAGCTTTGTCAGTGGTCTCATAGATGGGAGTTATGCCACTGTAAAAACGGCCTGTGACAGCGAATATGCGACACCGGTCGATACGGCAGAACAGTTTACCCCCATCGACCCCTGTCCCGGCCCGGCGGGCGGCTGTACCTGCGGCTGCCACTGTACCTGGCATGAGGGGGACGGACCGGATGGACCCGATGTTGAGCCCCCCAAGGTTGACTACACCTTGGTCTACGACGCCAATGGCGGTGTGTTTGAGTACAATGCCAAGACGAAGACGGACACGGAGAGCGGACTTAAAGACGCAATGTACGTGACGTTCGACGTGCGGGATTACACGCCCATATGGGAGAACCACACCTTCCTGGGCTGGGCAACGACCAGTAACGCCACCGAAGCACAATACAAGTACAATGAGTCCGGCAAGGATACGGTGACGTTTTCGTCCACGGATTATATGGTCCTGTACGCTGTGTGGAGGTGCGCGCTATCTATCACCAAGACCGCCAGCAACACAGCCCCCAAGGTCGGTGAGGAGTTCACCTATACCTTAAAGGTGAGCAACCCCAACAGTGAGGCCGTCTCTGCGAATATCACCGACACGCTGGACGAGAAGCTGACCTATGTGAGCTCCAGCGACAGCGGCGTGCATACCGACGGCACCGGCACCGATGGGAAAAATGGCGGCACCGTGACATGGACGAACATTGAGGTTTCCGCCAACAGCAATAGGGCTGTGACCCTCACGGTCAAAGCCAACACCGCTGCCATGATCGAGAACACCGCCAAAGTCACGTGGCCCGGCGATGACACAGGCAAGACCAGCGATCCCTGCACCATAACGGCGACGGCAAAGGAGTACAATGTGACGTTCGACGTGAACGGCGGCAAGGAAACGATCCCTGATCAGCAGGTTGAGGACGGCGGTAAGGCCATCAAGCCTGACGATCCCACCAAGGATGGCTACACGTTTGTCAAGTGGACGTTGAACGGTTCGGAGTATAACTTTGACACCCCCGTGACCGACAACATCACCTTGGTCGCCCAGTACACGCCGGACGAGGCCAAGATCGTGTTCGTGACCAACGGCGGCAGCACTGTTGAGAACATGACCGGTGTGACCGACCAGGTCATCAACAATACGACCATGCCAGCCACCATCCGCGAGGGTTTCGTCTTTGATGGCTGGTACGACAATGAGCCGTGCACCGGTACTCCGGTAACCACCCTGCCCGACAAGTTCCCCGCCGGTACTACCACGTACTACGCCAAGTGGACGGAGGAGACCGCGCTGCCCAACCCGCCTGTCATTGATCCCGGCTTTGTCCCCTCTACGCCCACCCCGACTGCGCCCACGCCCACCCCGGCCCCCAACACCACCATTACCGACGATGAGACGCCTCTGGCTGGCTCCGTGGGCCTGAACGACACGGACCACTTCGCGTATGTGATCGGTTACGAAGATGATACTGTACGTCCTCTGAACAACATCACCCGCGCCGAGGCCGCGACGATCTTCTTCCGTCTGATGACGGATGAATACCGCCAGGCCAATTGGTCCACCACAAACTCCTTCTCTGACGTGAACGCCGGAGACTGGTACAACAACGCGGTGAGCACCTGCGCCAACGCAGGCGTGCTCAAGGGCTACGAGGACGGCACGTTCCGCCCCAACGCCCCCATCACCCGCGCGGAGTTCGCCTCCATGGCCGCAGGGTTCATGGACGAATCCATCACCGATGACGGCACCGGCGATTTCTCCGACACGGCGAACCACTGGGCCGCAGTCGCCATCCGCCGCGCCGCCAAGGCCGGTTGGGTGACCGGAAGCGGCAACAAGTTCAATCCCGATGCAAAGATCACCCGTGCGGAGGTCATGACCATCGTCAACCGGATGCTGGACCGCACCCCGGACAAGGACCACATGCTTCCCGAGATGAAGAAGTGGACCGACAACCCGGAGAGCGAGTGGTACTACGAGGCCGTCCAGGAGGCCACCAACGAGCACGAGTATGAGCGCGACGAGCTCAATGTGGAGACCTGGACCGAGCTGCTGACCGTCCGCGACTGGAAGGCTCTGGAGACAGAGTGGGCCAATAACGGCGGCGCTTCCGCTCCCAAGGCGGACGATACCGAGGCGGCACAGCGTATGAACCGGGTGCCTGACGGCATCTGATTCCCAAGGAAAACCATCGCATAAACTCCGTAAGGCCCCGGGCTTCCGCCCGGGGCCTGTTTTTTCGATTCATCTTCCAGGAAAGTCCTCCATATCTGCGCTGTCTGCGCCCTTCCACAGCCTCTGGGGGCCAGAATACCGCCGTTGCCCATGATGCAGTTCTTTATTTTCAATCTCCAAAAGAAGGTAATGGGTCCATTCTACCTTTTCATAGGGAATTTTGTCTGGCTTTGCTGCACTACTTCTTAAAAACATTACCATTTTTGCCCTAATGTAGTATACTGACTGCAACACTCCTATTGTGGAGGTAACACGATGACAGATATGGAGAGGCGGTGCGCCAGCTTCGGTTTGCCAGCAAGAGCGCCGGAACGGTGAAGCTGGCCGACACGCCGACCCGGTTCCATGTTGAGAATATGCCGGAAGGAACTTACATTGTCGTTCCAGAGGTATCGTCAGAGCGGCGGCGCTATGTTCCCATGGGATTTATGACCCCGGATATTCTTTGCAGTAACCTTGTAAAGATCATTCCCAATGCTACGTTGTACCATTTAGGCGTGCTGATTGACATTTGGGGTTCACATTCTCGGCGCTCAAATAAATTCGTTTTCTTGTGCGAGCCGCTGATAGAGCACAACCGCTTCATAATCTTTTACAATTCCGTCAAAGGAAGTATCGGTCAATACGTTTTTCATCCCGATAAATTGCGGGAAATTGACCTGTCCTGTCTTTGCGTGAAAACAGACCACCATTTTTTCTCCCCGCCATTCCTTCGTCAAGCATAAGATCCCTTCTGCATCATTGATCTGCACGTCTGACGTGGTCCCTTCCGTGATGCACCGGTATTGTTTTCGCACACGGATCAAGGTGCAGTACCACTGGTAAATATCCAGGTCTTGGTATCTGGCATCCCAGGCCATACCCCGCCTGCAATCCGCGCCTGCTCCGGTCAGGCCGTATTCGTCCCCATAATAGATGACAGGCATCCCTGGCAGCAGCAATTGCAATGCTGCTGCTATTTTCAATTTTTCCTTGTTCCCGCCACAAATGCTTAAAATTCGATCTGTATCATGGCTGTCGAGGAGATTCCATAATACCGGGATAACGTTTGTGTGAAGGTTCCCCAGCAGACTGCCCATGTTCTCCCAGAACTTGGATGCGGATATTTTCTCCTCTGCAACAAAATCTCTGACAGAGAAATAGAATGGGTAATTCATGACGCTGTCCCATTCCTCTCCATTGAGGAAGTCTCCCGCATAATGCCAGATTTCTCCTACAATCAGCGCCTCTGGATTTACAAGTTTCATCTCCCGACGGAATTTTCGCCAAAACATATGACTGATCTTGTCTCCTACATCCAAACGCCAGCCATCGATATGACAGCTTTCGATCCAGTAGCGGCCTACCTGGATAAAATAGTCTGCGGTCACATCGTTTTGCAAATTCAGCTTGGGCATTCCGCCGTGATACCCGAAGGTCTTATAATTGGGCTTTTTGCCCTGCTCACAGATCAACGGCATTTTCTCCCAATAGTACCAATCCCTGTATGCCGATCTGTTCTGCTTTTCCAAAATATCCCGAAAAGCGAAAAAATCGGGAGACGTATGGTTAAATACCCCGTCCAGTATGACTTTTATTCCCAGCGCATGGGCTTTCTGGACTAATTCCTTCAGATCAGACTCCGTACCAAAACCCGGATCGATCTTGTAATAATCGACGGTATCATATTTGTGTGTAGAGGGCGATTCAAAGATAGGCGTCAGATAGAGGACATCTACCCCCAGATCCTTGAAATGACCCAAATGGTCAATGATTCCCTGTAGATCTTCCCGAAAATCGATGGGAATCTGATACCATTTGCTTTCATCTACCGGCCTGCTGCTGGCAAACCGTGCGGGAAAGATCTGGTAAACAATCTTGTTAGCGGCCCACTCCGGTACGGCCAGCATTTCCTCCTCCCGGAGGGTCTGCGGGCAATCGAACATTCTGTCCGGATCTGTGGGAGCTGTGCTGGTGAAGTCGTAATTGCCGTAGTAGCAAGTGTTCCCTTCAGTATCCACTAACTCAAAATAATATCTCAAACAGATAACATCCATGCGGATTTCCGTTTCGTAGTAATCGCACACGGAATCGGACGCAAATTTTTTCATGTCTGAATGTTCTCGGGTGTCCAAAACTTTCGGATCAATATATTTATCCTGATAGTGCAGAACAACTCGGGCAATATCATCTCTTTTTGCCCTGATCCGAAAAACAAAATGTCCTTTATGCAAGGCTTAATAGTGACAAGTAACTATTTGCCGCAGAGGGCGGCGTGACCAAGTGTCACGCCGTCTTTCTGCGTCCATAGGTAGTTTTCGTTATAACAGGTTCGCTGATTTCCGGTACTTCTACTTCCTCCAGGAAGTTGAAAACGATTTTGACCTTCTGCGTCCGCTTGCCGCTGGACTTGTCCGGGGCATAGACGATGATCTGCTTGATAAACTCGTTCACGATGGCCGGCGTCAGCTCCGGGATGTCCACATACTTTTCCAGCAGGGCGAGGAACTGGTCAACATTGTCCTCCATTTCCTCACGGGTCGCAACCCAGTCCTCAAGACCGATGACCTCGTTGTTGAGAGCCACCTGTTCTGCCTCGTAGCCCTCCAGCATCTTCTGGTAACGCTCCTGGCTCAGAGTGCCGAGTACCATGTCCTCATAGATACGGGTGATGAGCTTATCAATGTCCGCCAGACGCTTCTTTACCTTTTCCAGCCGCCGCTTGTCCTCCCGGATGGACCTTTCCTGTTCTTCCCTCTGGCACATCAGCCAGTCCTCTTGAAAGCCCTCCACATCGGCCCGGATATAGTCTGTCACGGCCCGGATGCGCTCCAGCACCACATCCCGCAGAACATCCTCCCGGATATAGTGCGCTGAACAGGTTCCCCGTCCGCTCTTGTACTTGGCGCAGACATAGTGGTCCTGCTTGCCATCAAAGTTCTTGCAGGTGGCGAAGTGAAGCTTACTGCCGCAGTCGGCGCAGACCACCAGTCCAGAGAACAGTCCTTGCCGCTCCGCTTTGGTCATGCGGCGCTTGTGCTGGCGAAGCTCCTGCACCCTGTCCCACTGCTCCTGTGTAATAATGGCCTCCTGCGTTCCGGGCAGAATGAACATATCTTCCGGGGCGTTGGGGATGCGCTTCTTGAGCTTATAGGATTTGGAGTAGGTCTTGAAATTGCAGACGCAGCCGGTGTACTCCATCCGTTCCAGAATGCCGGCAACAGACTGTTCCACCCAGTGGCAGGGACGCTCCGGCATGGGCTTGCCCTTGCGCTGGGCGTAGAGGGCCTTGGTAGTCAGCACACCATCCGCTTCCAGAATGCGGGCGATCTGGCTCGGCCCCTTTCCGGCAATCGCCAGGTCAAAGATACGCTTGACCACCGGGGCGGCATCCTCGTCCAGAATCCAGTGGTCTTTGTCCTGCGGGTCAGACCGGTAGCCATAGGGCGGCTTGCCCAGGTGCTTGCCGCTGGTGCCACGGGTTTTCATCACAGAACGAACCTTTTTGCTGGTGTCTTTGGCATAAAAATCGTTAAAAAGATTACGAAACGGGGTAAAATCGTCAGTCCCTCTGGCACTGTCCACACCATCGTTGACGGCAATGAACCGCACATCGAAGCTGGGAAAAACGATTTCCGTATACCGGCCCACCTGCAAATAGTCGCGTCCGAAACGGCTCATGTCTTTGACAATCCAGGTGCCGACCAAGCCCTGCTCCACAAGGGAAAGGCCCTCCTGTACGCCGGGGCGGTTGAAGTTCGTCCCGGTATACCCGTCATCCACCAGAATGCGGGTGTTCGTGAAGCCCTGGTCAGCGGCGTATCTGGTCAGAATGGCCCTCTGATTGGCAATCGAATTGCTCTCCCCATCAAGGGGGTCCTCGTTACTGAGGCGGCAGTACAAAATCGTGATTTTTTGCTGATCCACGTTGTTGTCTCCTTTCTTGTGTGGGTCAGCTGACAGTATCGTAGTGCATGGCCCCATTGTAACATGATCCAGCCGCTTTGTCGACATCAAACCGCCCCCTTATCCGAAAAAATCAGGCGGTGCATCATGCCGGGGAGCGGCTCGTCCCCGCTGCACTCCGTCTCAATGATATACCAGGTGTTGCCGATTTTGCGGGTCACCTTGCAGGAAAAGGGATTCCGCAGGCCGCGCTCTTTGTACCAATCCTCAATAAAATCAGCGGGTGCTTCAAACATCGGCTCATAGCAGGCGCACAGGTCAATGGGTTCGTACACATAGCTTTCAAAATTGTTCAATAAAGTACCTCCATAATTCGTAGTTTGTTGGTTCTGGGTCAGGCATCCTTTCGCCGGACCCACTGAATGTCATAGCCCAGCGCATCGGCAAGCTGGACAGCCTCCTTGTAGCGGAGGGACTCCCGCTGGAGCTTGTTGGAGAGATTGGACACGCTGTCCGACCAGCCGTACACATCGGAGAGTACGTCCACCACCTCCTGCATGGTCATCCCCTGGCGCACAATGTACGCCTTGATCTCGTTCCTCATATCGGATTTCAAAGTTTTTTCCTCACTTTCTGATGAATTTGATGTTGTATTCCGAAAAGAACTTTTACGGAATGATGAAGTTTTTCACGGTTGTAATTCCCGCTCAGATTTGCTATCATGAAGCCCAGGTCATAAGGGGCCTATATCTACTTCACAGCTTTGCGTGACCTCTGCGAGAACAGTGGATTTCCTCGCTTTTCCGTAAAGTGGCTACACGGTTCGGTAAATCACCAACAGGTGTAATCCGTTCACTGCTGAATGACCCTTTTCACGAAAATCACAAGGATTAAATTGCACCCAGCTTTTTAGGGACAGGCCAGCGTAACCGCCTATAAAAAGATAAAGGCGAACTCACAACTATCCGTACATCCGTACATCAGTACAGAGGCGGTCTGCCGTGTACGCCTGTACGCACGTACAGATAATTTCATTTCTTTTTTATAAAGCGGTCGGCTTTATCAAGACCTCAATTCCCAGGTAGCCCCGGCATCGCTTGCCGCTGCCGATATACACGTTGTTGGTGGCCTCCAGCCGGTAGGCATCGGCGTTCTGGGCAATGAAGCCGGAAAAGCTCTTGGGGGAAAGCGGGTTCTCGGCATTGTCCTCACACCAGACCTTATAAGCGGCGTACAGGTCACGGGTAGCGGCCTCGCCGTCCGCCTTGAACTGGACATACCCGGTAGAGGTCAGGAAATCCACAATGTTGTTGGCCTCCCGGACTACAACAGAGATGTTCTCCCTGGCCCGGTCGCTGATGGTGAAGCGGTAGTTGTTGACCAGCAGGCGGTGAAGCCCATCCAGACACCAGAGGAATATCCCCTCACGCTCGGCAATCAGCTTTTCAGAGAGGAACGGGTCATCCGTCCGCCCTGCCGGTCTATCCCTCGTAGTCAAAACAATCTGGCGGCGAAAGAAACCGTCAGACCTGTCATGGAGGGCGGTCAAGGCCCCATTTCCGAAACAGAGGAACCGCACATAAAGCTGGCTCTGATAGCTCTGGACGCCTTTGCGCTCCATGTCCATTTTGCACTCCGAGGTCACGATGGACTTGATATAGTTGGTCTTGGGCAGGGCGCTCATGTCCATATCGTCATCCACCATCAGCAGTTTGCCTTCCAGGTCGGCGCGGCTGAACCGGTTGTTCTCCACCTTCTGGATGCTGGTGGTGTTCATGCTGTCCCCGAAGATGGAGCGCATCACCAGCCCGATCCGGCTCTTGCCCTCGCCGCCCTTGCCAATGAGCATGAGCATCTTCTGACCCTTGGTGGTGGGAAGCAGGCAGTAGCCCAGGTACTCCTGCAAGGTGGGGATGTCCTCCGGGTACAACAGCTCCGACAAAAAACGCAGCCATTTTTTCGGCGGCGGCGCGTCAGGGTGGTAGCTGACGGTCAGGCGGTTGTTGCAGTAGGCTTTTTCCGGCGAGAAGCGGCCATCCACAAACAGTGTACCGTTGGCAACATGGATACGGTCGCACTCCAGCTCTATCGGCTCCGAATACGCCGCCATCCGCAGGGCGTTCAGAAGTTCGTCCACCTTCCTGGCGATTTTGGTTTCCAGCCACGGGCTGATCTGCTCGTAGATTTTCTTTTTCAGGCCGCTCTCGTCGGCCACCAGCCCGTCCACCGTGTAGAATCGGCCCCGGATGCAGCGCATGGGATGTTCCCGAAGGAACGACCGGCAGAACTCCGGTTCCATGAGCTTGTAGTCCTCCGTCAGCCAGTCGGGAAAACCGGACTGCAATTCTTCATTTTCAATCATTTCCGCATACCTCAAATCTGTAAAAATTGGGCGACCATCGCGCCCCTCTGCTATGGTTATGAGCAAATTCGGAAAAACCGGGCTAATGGCATGACAGCCCCGTTTCAAAAAACGTGACAGAGGGAATTTCGGTAGCGGCTTCCAAAATTCCCTCTGCCGGTATCATGACGATCACCGCTCCACACTGTGCCTTGTTGCGGTCTGCGCCGCCCTGCGTTCCGCATCCTGTCTGGCAATCTCAGCCCTGCCCTGTTCCAGCTTGACGAAAACGGACTCCCGGGCCTTCTCCCTGATCTGTCTGGTGGCGGCGGCTCTGACCTCCGGCTTTCGTAAAACCGCCTGCACTCTGGTAAGCACCTTTTGAGCGGCTTTGTGAATCAGCTCCTGTGCCTTTCCCAGCACCTTGCCGATCAGCCCTTTCTCCGCTGGGGAGTAGCGCCGCTCCGGGGCCAGACACCAGTCCTTGTAATCGGAGACAATCTTCTCATCCTGCAACTGCGTCTCGGCGCGGACAGCATCGGTCACAAGCTCCACCGCCTTGTCATAGGCAATCTCTGTGACCTCATCGATCAGCGCCTCGGCGTCCTCCAGCCGAAGCGACACGGATTCCAATTCCTGTGTTTTTTCTTCAATGGCCGTCTCCTGCGCGGTAATCAATTTCTTCTGCTTCTGGATAATATAGTCATTCTTCTCCAGATAGCTGCGCCCACGGTTGCCGGGGTCGGGTTCTTCCTCGACAGCCAGACCATGCCGTTTGCAAATATCAAACAAAATCACCCGGCAGACCGCATCGAAAACCATCTTTCGGTTGTTGGTGCGCCCCTGCTTTTTCTCAGGGTCAGGCAGTTCAAATCCAAGGGCCTCAAGTGCCTTTTCCTGTTTCGGCTCCACCTCGCCGTATCGGTTCACATAGTCAAAAACATGGCGCTCATGGATATGGGGCGTGGCCTCGTCTAAATGGAGCGCCCAATCAATGACGTGGACGTGTTCCCCGAAGCGGCGCTCCAGCTCCATCATAAATTCCCCAACAATTTCCAGAAGCACCTCCGGGGAAACGGAGTCCTCCATCGTGCCGATCTGGTAGATGGTTTCCTCCGGGCAGAAGCGTTTGTCAGCCAGAAGATCATCCACGCTCCGGTCACGCTCGGAGTGGCGGCGTTTGGCATTCCGCTCATGCTGGCCGTCCAGGTAATCTGAGTAGCGGTTCAGGTAAAAGGCCCGTTCCACATCCGCAAAGGAAACCTCCCCGTCCTGCTGGGTCGGATAGGTCGCTCCCCGAAAGCAATCCCAATAGATGTTATGTGAAATCCGCTCACCGTCAATGTGGTCAGCGTGTTTGGTATCAAAGGTTCGGTCGTTGTGCGTTGATTTGTAGACGCCGCTTTTTCCGGCTCTCCCGTTGTGCCGAGTCAATCTTTTTGCCATTCTGCTCTCCTTCCTGTTTCTCGTTTTTTGCTTTTCTGGGAGTGGCCAGGGGCGGCGAAGCCGCCGAATCTGGGTGCTTTGCGCCAGATAATAACCCAGTATGGATTGACGCAAGCATCAATCCTACCTGGGCCAAGGGTTTCACCCTCTGGACACCTGAGCAGGCGTTGTCACCCTGCACCCGACCCAAAGGGCTTTGCCCTCTGGACACCCAACAGGCGCTGCCGCCCTGTACCCGGCCAAAAGGGCGCTGCCCTCTTGACACCCGGCAAAGGGCTTGCCGCCCTCTGCACTCCCGCATTTTTCGGAAGTCCTTCGACTTCCAAAAAAGAACCGTTGACTGGTATGCTCCTGCGCAACCAGCCAACGGCTTTCTATTATGGTTATGAGCAAAATCGAGAAAAGCAGGCTAACAGCATGACAGCACCGTTTCAAAAAACATGACAAGCCATCTTTCCAATCGGGGGCGGCTGTGGTATAATGAAAAACAAAAAACATGACAGGAGGCGGAGAACTTGAATTTGATTGAACATACGCTCCTGACACTGGATTTCTGGCGGGACAATGTGACCTACGAGGGGAAGGCTATGCCGACCGGGACACTGGCCTGTGCCGCGCTGAACCTCTCTGATGAGGTCATAGCAAAGCTGTCCCAGCTCTGTATGCCGCTCAACCTGTATATGGGGTCGCTCCAACTTGGACAGGCAGACATGGCGCAGATGGAAGCAGCGAGGGAAAGTGCCTTTCAGATTGTGGAGCTTTTGCGGAATGTATCGCCGTTCTCCTGCCTGGAATATGAAATTGTCCGCAGTTATGTGGATGCCGTTTTTTCGGAGGACTATCTGCAAAACACAATGGACTTTGCAAAGTCAGGAAATCTTGCTGGGGCGGTTTCCCCGGAATACCAAAAGGCGCTCACTCTGTTGCGGGTACTGCCAGTCATGGCACACTTGGGGTTCTCCCTGGCAGAGTTCAAAAGGGAACTTCTGCCGTTTGCGGAAAAACTCCATGAGAGCGACAGAACGCCGGACGGATACGCCGCCAGCTTCGGGCAATACTTTTCTGTTAATCCTGATATGACGGCGGACAATCCTGGATGGATGTCCCTTGCCAATGCCTCCGTCCAATATGCCGCCGCGACCATTCCCGGTAAAGAGAAGTCCCAGCTTGTGAAACGGATGCACTATGTCTCTTTTGTGGGGATGTTTCGCTCCGACTTGTTCGAGGGCCTGTGTGTAGGTCATGCACCCCGCAAATGCCCCATCTGCGGAACATGGTTCCTGACCACAGACGCAAGGCCCACAAAATACTGCGGCGGTCTGGCTCCGGGGGACAGGCGTGGGCGCACCTGCCGTCAGGTCGGCAATCTCCGGGGGCGGGAGCAGCGGGAACGAGCTGACGATCACCCGCTGAAGAAAATCTACGAGCGCCGCACCAACACGATCATCCAGAAACTGCATCGGGGGACGATGGACAAAAAGACGGCCGCCGTGATGAAGCGGCTGGCGAAGAACAAGCTGGAACGCGCCATCGCTGACCGGGAATATGCCGCCGTTTCTTATGAGGCGGAAATGACGCAGGAGGCACTGTTGGCTGAGGCGCAGAGATATTTGAAATGTCGAAGGTGGTGAGGCTATGAAAGAGAGCTTTGCAAAATATCCGTTTCAGGGAAACGCCCACGGCCTCACCATGTTTGAAGTTACCCATGTTTACCAGCTCACGCCCCCGCCGCCGGAACTGTATACGGTCAATGAGTATATCGTTGCCGCGCAGACATGGCATGACCTCCGCTTTTTCGCTTTCTTCCTGCACCACATTGAACCTCGGCTGAATAGGCGGATCACAAACTTTCTCTTGCGGGAGGGACTGGACAGATACGACCCAGAGCGGTTTCTGAACTATAAGCAAAACTGCGTTCTCGCCATGCTGGAATGTCTGGAAAGCTACGACCCGTACAAGGGCGCGGAGTTTCTTACATACGCCCATCGCGCCATTGGAAACGCTTTGATCCAATGCCGGATGATGGAGGAAAGTGGCTCCTTTTCTTCCCTGGACGAGTACAAGCGGGTGCGCGGTATTGCGTGGCTCTACAACGAAACGGGCAAGTCCAAGGGTGAGGTTGTCAGCGAGTATGCCGCAAGAGAGGGCTGTTCTGAGGAAACGGCGGAGCAGTATTTGACCCTGGCCCGGCTCAACCGCAGTCGGGTTCCTCTCTACATTACAGCGCAGGACGAGGACGGAGAGGAAATCGGTGAGGATGTAACCAGGGATGATTCCTGGGATTATGCGGCAATCCTCTGGAATGGTACTCAGGCGGCAGCGGTTCAAGCCGCCTTTGAGAAGCTGACCTATCGGGAGCAGCGGCTTTTGGAGCAACGAAATGCCATCTGCATGACCTGTGGCCGGGTCAGTCCAATATCTGAGCGCAAGTCCTTTGAGGAATTGGCGGTGATGTTTGAGGGCAGTACCGCCAGCGGAGCAGAGAGGGCATACCGGCGAGCTGTGGAAAAGATGACCGTCCTGCTGGTGGAGGCCGGTGCGCTCCATGCCATCCGGCTCAAACGGAAATCGGTGAAGCGGATAAAAAAGAAAATCGCCGCCGCAATCTACGAATATCAGGCAGACTGCGACGGCGAATGGGGTGAGATTCAGTTTGACTTTGTGAGCGGCATAGGGTCAATCGTCCGGCTGGCCGAGTGGGATACGATGGTGAGTAAGATGTTTGCGGATCGGGCAATATTGCAAATTTTGAAATGCTTGCCGAAGCAACTGCCGATAGAAATTCTATATGCGTTCACCAGAGAATGCTGAAATGCAAAATAGTGTTTTGCTAGTACCTTAGGCTGTTTCAACTTTTGATTTTATTAAAAAGTCAAGAAAATCGTGTTGCAATTTGCCTGAAAATGTGGTACTATTGCACAGAGTTGTAACTGAAGTGACTTTTTGGCGCTGGTATGATACCTACGCTTATAAGCGATTGGAGGATTGTTATGGGCGTGTATGTTGGATATGTTGAGAAAGTTCCCTACGAAAACAACAAGTTTTTTTATAATATCAAACCCTTTGCGGAAATGTGTAATGGACAAATTCTGGAATTAACAAACAGCGAAAGAGCGGCTTTGCTCCCCAAGTCGCGGGAGCAAAGCGTTATGCTGTATTATGAATTTAAGGATAATGACGCTAAGGAAACTCTGGAAGCTCTGTTTGCAGAGGAATCCCTTGCAATATTTGAGTTTACAGATGGTGACTTAGAAAATAGGGGTTCAACTGGCTATAAGGTTCAAGCTATTGAATGGATAAATAGCGGGAAATTGCGCAAATTGGCAAGCGAGTTCATTTACTATGCTGTACATAAAAATGAAATAATTTCAAATTTTCTAACTGATCTTGGTGTCATTATTGATATTCCAGAGAAATGTAAGGGTGAATCTGTCCTTATTGAGATGAGAGATTATTGGGTTGGTCCATACGAAATAACATATCGTAGTATTGATTCTGAATATGTGATTGTTCCAAAGCTCAAAGAAAGCAAATATACCGTCAGTGCATATAAGAAAAGTGATGTCTTCATTCAAGGGCTGACGTATCAAGAGGACGGTTGGGGCAAGTCAGAAAAAATTTGGACTTTAGTATATCCCAAAAAGAGTGCAGACAAAGAACAACTTGATGTAATGACTGATGAGTCCTTGTTAGAGGGATTTCGCGAGAGTTTGAGTAATAACCACGTAAGTGCAGGAATTATAAATCTTGAGGATATTCCGGCATTGCTAAAACATTATGATGAATCATGTTTTGTCGGAGCCGATTTGCCAGAAAACATTCGGAAAAACAGGTTAAAACGATTAGCAGATATTCTAACATCTGAAACTGACCTTGATGACGCTCTCCGCACCATTGCGGACTCTATTTGTGATTTGCTTGTCCGATACCAAAAAAATCCTAGCGTCGAATCGTGGTTAGAAGCATTGCTGAACGAACACCCAGAATTGTTGGAGAAATTAAAAGGAACACAGGCTATTTCGGAGCGCATTGCACAGACTGAGCAAGAATTGTCCAAGCTGGCACAACAAAAAGATGAGTTAGAAGCTGAGATTCAAGAAAAAAAAGCGGAAGCTGATGCGGTTAATCAGGAAGCTGTTGAGGCAGAAAAAGAAGAACTCCTGCGTGCCAACGAGGAATACAAAACAATTCTTGCTCAGTTAGACGATGCAAAAAAACTTCATGGAATTGTCGGAAGTATTGCGGAACTGCAAAGTACTCAACAGGCACTTAAAGGGGATGTCGATTATTTAGAAAAACACAAGGCGCATTTGGATCGTGATATTGAGAAGCTTGAATTGCAGTTTCAGCAGTTCATTAGCAGTTCGCATGATCGAATGGTGGACATCGCTTTTGATGGTTTTATGGCGAGTAAAATGCTGGAAGCCGCATCACAATGGGAAACTGAAAAGTCTATTCAAGAATTGGAAGGTTTAATAGCCAAGGTCAATGCAATTCCTGTGCGCCCATTTACTCAAAAGGAATTGAGCGATTACCTCTGTCAAACTGTGCAGATTGTCAGGCCTCAATATGACAAAAACACTATTTTGAATATAGCAATCTGCCTTACACAAGGGTTCCTTACTGTTTTTTCCGGTGAACCAGGATGTGGAAAAACTTCAATTTGCAATATATTTGCTGATGTTCTCGGCTTGAATAAGATTTCCAGTCTGCTAAATATTCCGATTGAAGCGGCAACCGATTTTGACAGATATATCTCGGTTTCTGTCGAGAGGGGATGGACGTCTAAACGGGATTTTGTTGGCTATTACAATCCACTTTCCAAAACTTTCGATAAGAGCAATCGAAGGGTGTATGATGCCTTGTGTCAGCTTAATGGAGAAAAACAGCGCGGAATAAAAAATCTACCCTATGTTATTCTCTTAGACGAAGCCAACCTGAGTCCTATGGAATATTATTGGTCTGATTTCATGAACATTTGCGATGACCTTGGCCCTAAAAGCAAAGTGAACTTGGGCGAGGATTATGTGTTCAGTATACCTGAAACTCTACACTTTCTGGCAACAATCAATAACGATCATACAGTCGAAACTCTATCCCCACGTTTGATTGATCGTGCATGGATTATTCAGCTTCCTCAGCAAAGTAATGTTTCATCTGTAGAGATGACTTTGCAGGATGATCAGATTGAAGTCGTATCTTGGGCATCGTTATATGGTGCATTCCTTTCTGATAAAGAATGTGAGTTTTCAACAGAGATTCAGCGGATTTATGATACGATACTTACAAAACTGCGGGAACAGCGGATTATAGTAAGTACGCGCATTAACAATGCAATTAAGCGATATTGGGTTAGTGCCTCAAGTTGCTTTGAAAGTGACGAAACTGGTACAGAACCAGGAGTTATTGCTTTGGATTATGCTGTTGTTCAACGTATTCTTCCGAAGCTTTCTGGACATGGTGATTCCTATAAGCAATGGCTGGAGGAGCTTCGGAGTTTTTGCAGCAGCCGTGGACTTAATAGATCAGCAGAAAAGTTAAAGGATATGCTCTTTCGTGGTAATCAGCAGATGAACTATTATCAATTCTTCTGCTGAAGGAGGGTAGTGCTATGAGCACTGAATCATTAACAGTTCTGCCATATGGAAAACCGTCTTTTACAATTGAACTAGCTGAGGACAACGGGCATAGAGGTATTGTTGAAAGGATTATTAGAAGTTCGACAGATTCCTTTGGCATATTTTCTGATCTTAGCTATGAATTTATTCTCAATAGTGATAACATGAGCGAGATAGAAAATGTTCGTGTCTTCATTAATGATACTTTTGAGCCATCAGCATTTACAGATGGAAAAATTACTTTTCCCGAGAAAGGAAATAGAAACAAGAAAATTTTTCTTGATTGCTATGGTTTCGTTGAGTTAGGAATTGTATTGCTATTTCGCAATGGGCATGAACGTGATTTGTTTTCGGAACATCTTCCAGTTTTAGTCCGGAGGGGAGAGTTAAACGATTCAGTAAAAGCAATGGTGGGCTTCGTATATGAACATCAGGAATCTCTATTATTGAATGGTGAACCGAAACCTCGTGATATGACCGGATTAAAAGCCGGCGGATATAAAAGTCTTTCGGCGCAGATCATTCTTGCGGATGAGATTGCAACGATATATGAAGCCAGTTACGGCTTTTTTAGAGCAAACAGCCGCTTCCGTATTGAGAAGGAAGCTACAATTACACGTTTAGAACAACTTCAGTTTATGACACCAGCCACGTTGGAATACATATCCTCTCACCCCGAACATTTACGTCCAACTGTTGGCAATGTGGGAATTCGTATTGGAAAACGTAGCTATCATCCTATCAAAACATTATCAATGCAAAATGTTAGCACACGTAATATCTATGAAAACCGTGTAATATTGGGGTTCTTGTGGAAAATGGTCGATGAGATGGGTGTGCTAAGTAATGAATGTTCCAAATTGATATGTCGCATTCCGCAAAAAGAAGACTATGACACGGAATATTTGTTTTCATCTTTTTTCATGTTTTCCGAAACAAAAAAGTCATTGGAAATTGCAAAGCGTGAAATCGCACAACTCCAGGACAGATTGTTCAACTTATTGTGCTATATTCAAATGCTTTGTCAATCGATCGCAGGCAGCTCGATAGACACCCTGAAGAAATCGATGCTCCACCAAAACCCACAGATGCATTTCTTTCGATACCGGAATATAACAAAGTTTTTATTCGTATCCACAAATGGTATAACTTTGGTATCTATAATTTTGCAAAAGAAGCATTTATATTGTCCTTCCTAAAGCTTTCTTCTTTGTACGAAAGTTATCTGCTGGTAAAGTTTATTAATTTCTTCACAGATAGTGGCTATACCATTAAAAGTTCAAAGTACTCTTACCCGGTTTCTGAAAAATGGAAATACAAAAACACCAAATGCAACAATACGTTTCATCTTTCCAGCGACCGCAGACAGATTGTTCTATATTACCAGCCTGTGCTTTTTGATACAGATAAGAGCAAGTTTAACGGCATTGGTTTGTACCGGAACAATTCTATAAACATCCACCCTGAGGAATATGATGGTGGACATTACTATGTTCCAGATTTTCTTATAAAATTCGATGATGGAGACACACAAAAATATCTTATTATTGATGCAAAGTTTAGCGATTTTAATACCGTTCGTAAATACCATATAAAAGACCTTGCGTTTAAGTATCTATTCTCTATTTCCCCATTGAGTAATGTGGATAATATTGATGGCTTATGCGTGATTTATGGAAAATGTTCTGAAGAAGATCAGTTGGTCAGTGCCTATGATAAACAATTAGACGGGCAAGCAATTAAACCATTTGCTGATATTTTGCCGCTTCTGGAAGGGATTTCGCAAAATGAGCAATACGATAAACTAAGGTTACTTTTTGGTAAATATTTGCTCAGTTAAGCGCGACAATGTAGAAAATCCACACATCATTAGTGATGTGTGGATTTTCTTATGCACCCCGAAACCGTCAGCCCACAGTGATAATTGAATTTAGTTCCTTATCACTATCAAGCCAAGGCATAGCAGTCTTTTTTGCTGGCCTCATGATTGATTGCAGAATATTCCATATTCCACCTCCGCAGCAATAGATGCTCCCATTTTACAAGCTGTTCTCCATATCTGCTTGCCAGCAATCCACTAAAAGTTGCAATATTTCTATATTTTTCTCCGGATGGACCTACCTGATCCGGCTCGGATGTGGTACAATGGGCACAGCGAGGAGAAGCGGTGGGCACACCCATCGTTCGGCGCATGAACCCATTCAGGATTCCCAACATTCCATCTGCAATATTTGGTGAAGAGGTGACGGTCATGTATATGGAATTTATGGAGTTGAGAGAAAACATATCCCATGGCACAAAGGAATATCCATTTGCGCAATATCATATCAACCAGGGCGCCGTTTATTTCCCTGTGCATTGGCATGATGAAGCGGAGATCATTTACATCAAGGAGGGGACGCTCCGAATATCAATCAGTGATCAGGAGTATATCGGGAATGCCGGTTCCGTGTTTATCGTCAATCCGAAGGAACTGCATTACATGAGCGCTCCAGGTATGCCTATCCTATATTATACGCTGCTCTTTCCTCTGGAATTTATCTCCTTTCAAACGGAGGATGCTTTAGAAATGGATATGATGCGCCCGCTGCGTTCTGGACAGCTCCTGCTAAAAAACGACCTATCGGCGCATGGGTCAATTCATGACCTCATGGCAATCCTTGATGAACTAATTCAGGTGAATTGCCGCAATGATTCGGGCAAGCAGATAAAAACGCGCATCCTGTTACTGCGGTTTTTGGATATTCTGGTTTCAAACTATGCCTTTACGGTCCCTTCTCTTTCCGGAAAGACGGAGATGCAGCGGGAGATCCTTCTATACGTCCAACAAAACTACTGCTCCAGGCTCTCCTTGCAGGATCTGGCGAATCATTTCTATATGTCCGCCAAATATCTCTCCAGATACTTTAAGCTGCACTTCGACTTGACGTTTTCCCAGTACATCATGCATTTACGGATCACCCACGCAAAAAAACTGCTGGAGACCACCGCGCTTCCCATTACCGAGATCGCACTGTGTTCCGGTTTTTCTGGTGTGAGTTACTTTATCCGCAGCTTCAAAGATCACTATGGCATCTCTCCACTTCAATATAGAAAGCAGGAAACGGCGTATCCCCGCCTTACCGGCGCTCAACTTGCTGAAAGTAGAAAATTTTCAATTATCAGTTGAATATGTGCAAGAAAACAAATTCACCAGGTGGTAAAATACCGATTTGAAAAAGGGCAGCGGTCCGTCTGGTACACATTCATATTGATAATGAGAGAAATGTCATGAACCCTATACAAAAGAGTATGAAGCAGCTGTTTGTCCCAATCTATTTGGAAATGCTGTGTTCTACTTTAACAGGCATGATCGATACCGTAATGGTTTCCTCCGTAGGGGACCAGACGGTCGGTGCAGTTGGGACAGCCAATACCTACATTTCCATGTTTATCATCATGTTCTCTGTAATCTCCACCGGTATGGCAGCCGTTATGACCGTGTATATCGGCGCGGGCAAATTGGGGACCGCGCATCAGGCCATGAAATTGGGACTGTACTTCAATTTGGCAACAGGGAGTGCGCTTTCTCTCATCCTGGGATTTTTTTCGGGGAATATCCTACAGCTTATTGGCATTGCGGATTCGCTCCTGGAACCGGCCAGAACATATTTATCAATCGTTGGCGGATTTTGCATCCTCAACGCATTGATTCCTGTTTACTCCGGCTATTTGAGAGCGTTTGGACATTCCAGGCCGCCATTTCTGACAGCAACGGCCGGAAATATCGTGAATTTGATTCTGAATGCAGTGCTCCTTTTTGGGTTCGGCCTGGGAGTTGCGGGAGTGGCCTGCGCGACCGTCATTTCCAAGCTCGTCACGCTTGCCGGGAACATCTTTGCCTCCCATCGATATATCCAGATAGGCGATCCGGATCGGGAGTCAAACCGCAGGATCCTCTTGCAGATCGTCAGGATAGGACTGCCCTCCGCCCTTGAGGCCGCCCTTTACAACACGGCGATGACGCTCATCATCAGTCTGCTGAACCGGATGGACAGCGCGGGGATCCATGTCACGGCAAGGTCGTATGCCGCGCAGATCACAAATTTCTCCTATTGCGCAGGTGCGGCGTTCGCACAGGCCAACGCCATCATCATCGGATGGAATCTGGGCGCAAAGCGGTTGGACGAATGTGATAAAAGCACAAAGCAAACCGCGCTTTTCGGGATCATAATCGCGGTGGCCCTGGCCACGCTTTTTGCGGCGGCGTCCGGCCTTATCATGGGCATGTTTACAGATGACTCCTATATGAAGAAGCTGGTTGGAAACCTGCTGCTCATGGACATCATTTTGGAAGTCGGAAGAGTGACAAACCTGGTATTTGGAAGTGCGCTGAAAACAAGCGGAGACGCCGTGTTTACCACGATTATCGCCGTGATCTTCATGTATCTGTGTGCGGTAGGCGGGACCTATTTGTTTGGGGTCCGCTGGAACTGGCTGGTCATAGGCGCTTATGCCGGTATGACGCTGGACGAATGCGCCCGGGCGGCGTGCATGTTGATCCGATGGAACAGCGGGAAGTGGAGAAGCAAGTTGACAATCGTCTGAAATCAGAGCGTCCTGCCGAAGGGCAGAAAATGAAACAGCAATAAAGGAAATGGAGGAATATCCGTGAAATTAGGAACATTGACCGTTGCGCTGGGAGATTTGCCGTTGGAGGAGGCCTGCGCTTTCCTGGCGGACAATGGCGTACAGATGGTGGAGATCGGCTGCGGCGGCTTTCCGGGGAAGGCCCACTGCGACGCGGCAGAACTGCTGGCCGATGCGGGCAAGCGGAAGGCGTTTTTGGACGCCATCCACGGCCATGGGCTGGAGATCAGCGCACTGAGCAGCCACGGAAACATGGTGCATCCCGACAAGGCGGTGGCGAAGCGATTTGACGATGATCTGACCAATGCCATCCTGCTGGCGGAGGAGCTGGGCGTCCCGGTGGTGAACACCTTCTCCGGCTGTCCCGGCGGCAGTCCGGAGGACAGGACGCCCAACTGGGTGACCTGCCCCTGGCCCGACGATTTCAGCAGCATCCTGGAATACCAGTGGAACGAGGTGCTGATCCCCTACTGGAAGGAAAAGGCGGCCTTTGCCGCGTCCCACGGGGTGCATAAGATCGCCCTGGAGCTGCACCCGGGATTCTGCGTATACAACACCCGGACCCTCCTGAAGCTCCGGGAGGCCGTGGGGCCGGAAATCGGGGCCAACTTTGATCCCAGCCACCTGATCTGGCAGGGGATGGACCCCTGTGCCGCCATCCGGGAGCTGGGGAAGGCAGGGGCTCTGTTCCACTTCCACGCCAAGGACACCAAGGTGGACCAGCAGAACACCGCCGTGAACGGCGTGCTGGACACCACCCACTACGGGAAGGAGCTGGAGCGCTCCTGGATCTTCCAATCGGTGGGCTACGGCCACGGGGAGGACTACTGGAAGGCCATTATCTCCGAGCTTCGGCTGGCGGGATACGACTATGCCGTCAGCATTGAGCACGAGGATAGCCTGATGTCCGGCAGGGAGGGGCTGCTGAAGGCCATCCAGTGCCTGAAGAACGTGCTAATCTACGAGGACCGCGGGAATATGTATTGGGCATAAAGGGGGAGCGGCTGCGATGGAACATGTATTGGCCATGGTCGGATTCGGCGGCATGGCGGGCTGGCACTATGACATCATTGAGCGGATTGACGGTCTGACGGTCTCCGGCATCTGGGACATCCGGGAGGAGCGGCGGGCCTATGCCAGATCCCGGAAGATCCATGTGTACGAGGATTTGGAGGACCTGCTGGCGGACGGGACCGTGGACCTGGTATTGGTGGCTACCCCCAACGACGTCCATAAGGACATTGCCATCCGGGCCATGGAGGCAGGGAAGAACGTGGTGTCCGAGAAGCCCGTCACCCTCTCCTCCCGGGACCTGGAGGAGATGATCCGTGCGTCGGAGCGGACGGGCCGCTTCCTGACGGTACACCAGAACCGCCGTTGGGACGAGGATTTCCTCACGGTGAAGAAAGTGCTGGAGGATGGCAGGCTGGGAGAAATCTTTCGGCTGGAATCCAGGGTGCACGGCTCCCGGGGTATCCCCGGCGACTGGCGGCAGGAGAAGGAGCACGGGGGCGGCATGGTGCTGGACTGGGGCGTCCATCTGCTGGACCAGGCTCTGCTCCTGTTTCCGGGGGTGCGGGTGGAGACGGTGTACGCCACCCTGACCCATGTGACCAATCAGCTGGTGGACGACGGCTTCACAGCGGACTTGGGCTTTGCCAACGGGGTCCACATGCTGGTGGAGGTAGGCACCAGCAACTTCATCAGCCTGCCCAGGTGGTACGTGCTGGGCGCGGACGGTACGGCCGTCATCGAGGACTGGGGCCGGGACATCCGGATCGTCCGCGCCCTGGGGATGGACGCGAAGGATGTAGTCCCCGTGCGCACGGCGGCGGGACTGACCAAAACCATGGCCCCCAGACGGGAGGACAGCATCCGCGTCGAGGAGGAGCCGGAGGTGGCGAGCGACATCCGGGACTTCTATCGGAACGTGATGGCTGTGCTGGAGGGCCGGGAGGAGAGCAGAATCCAGATGAGAGAGGTTGCCCGGGTCATGCGCTTGATGGAAGCAATTTTCCGGTCGGCAGAGGAAAAGCAGGTCGTCCGGTTTGAGGAATCAGGAAGGAGGAGCGAGCAGTGAAGAAACTGCCGATTGCGGCACAGGTGTACTCCGTGCGGGACCGGGCTGCCGCGGATTTTGATGGGACCATGGAGGAACTGGCTCGGATGGGGTACGACGGTGTGGAACTGGCCGGTCTGTACGGGAGGAGTCCGGAGGAGGTCCGCGCGGTCCTGGACCGGTGCGGTCTGGAGGCCGTCAGCGCTCACGTGCCCTACGGCGAATTTGTCCAGGACCTGGAGGGGACGGTGGAGACCTACCGGTCTATCGGGTGCCGGTACGTGGCGGTCCCCTACCTGGGCGGGGACCAGTGGTATGGCGGCAGTCTGTATCAGGAGACGCTGTCGTACCTGGCCGTGATCGCGGAGAAATGCCGGGAGGCCGGAATGGGCCTGCTCTACCACAACCACACCCATGAGTTGGCCGAAGCGGAGGGAGGGATCTCTCAGCTGGACGCCTTTTACGGGGCGCGGGAGACGGCGGCGCTATCCACGGAGTTGGACCTGTGCTGGCTGAAGGTGGGCGGCGCGGACCCGGAGGCGTACCTGCGCCGATACGCCGGGCGCTGCCCCCTGGTACACATGAAGGACTTTGTCCGGGAGGACAAGGTGGTACTGGTAGCGGTGGGAGACGGAGAACTGGACGCCGGAAAAGCTGCGGTACAGGCGGCGGAGAGCGGCGCAAAATGGCTGGTGGTGGAGCAGGACGACCACCTCCGCGGCACACCTGTGGAGAATATGAAAAAGAGCGTGGAATACCTAAAAAATTTATAACAGGAGGAACAGTTCAGCATGAAAATATTAAAGGCCGGTATCGTGGGATGCGGCGGTATCGCTAACTCGAAGCACCTGTCCGCTATCAAGAAAAGCGGGCGCTTTGAAATCGTGGCCTTCTGCGACCTGCTGGGGGAGCGGGCCGTCACGGCCAAGAGGGAATACGGGACCGAGGATGCCAGGGTCTATACGGATTACCTGGAGCTGGTGAAAGAGGATCTGGACGTGGTATACGTGCTGACTCCCAATAATGCCCATGCCCCTGTCACCATCGCCGCCCTGCGCGCAGGCAAGCACGTCATGTGCGAGAAGCCCATGGCCAAGACCTATGCGGAGGCCAAGGCTATGGTAGAGGCCGCCAGGGAAACCGGAAAGATCCTCACCATCGGATACCAGAACCGCTACAGGGGGGACTCCCAGTATCTGAAGCGGGCCTGCGAGAACGGCGACCTGGGGGAGATCTACTACGCCAAGGCCCACGCCATCCGCAGGCGGGCGGTGCCCACCTGGGGTGTATTCCTGGATGCAGAGAAGCAGGGGGGCGGCCCCCTGATCGACATTGGCACCCACGCCCTGGATCTGACGCTGTGGATGATGGACAACTACGAACCTGCCTCCGTGACGGGCGCCGTATTCCGCAAGCTGGCCGACCAGAAGGATACCGGGAATGCCTGGGGGGACTGGGACCCGGAGGTCTTCACGGTGGAGGACTCCGCCTTCGGGTTCATCCGGATGAAGAACGGCGCAGCCATCCAGCTGGAGGCGTCCTGGGCCCTGAACAGCCTGGAGGTGGACGAGGCCAAGACCAGCCTCTGCGGCACGAAGGCCGGGGCCGACATGAAGGACGGACTCCGGATCAACCGGGTGCAGTATGGGCGGCAGTGTGTGGAGAAGCCCGCGCTGGCTGCGGGCGGCGTGGATTTCTTTGCTGGGACGGAGGAGAAGGCGGAGGATGTGGAGCAGCGGGTCTTCTACGATGCCATCGTGAACGGCAAGCCCTTGGTGGTGAAGCCCGAGCAGGCGCTGGTGGTGACCCAGATTCTGGAGGCGGTCTACGAGTCCGCTAAGACCGGGAAAACGGTTTATTTTGATTAAGGGCCTGCCGCCGGACGGGCGGCGGCGAAAGGAGCGGAACATGAAAGTAACCGTATGGAACGAGAACCTGCACGAAAAGGAAATTCCCCTGGTGACCGAGCTGTACCCGGGGGGACTTCATGGCTACATCGCCGGATTTCTGCGGGAACCGGATGTGGAGGTGCGGACAGCGACCCTGGAGGATCCCGCCTGCGGGCTTGCGGAGGACGTGCTTGCAGAGACGGACGTGCTGATATGGTGGGGCCATATGGCCCATGACAAGGTGCTGGACGAGGTGGTGGACCGGGTACAGCGGCATGTTCTGTCTGGCATGGGCCTGGTAGTGCTCCACTCCGGGCACCACTCCAAGGTCTTCCACAGGATGATGGGCACCACCTGCAACCTGAAATGGCGGGACGGCGCCAGGGAGCGGCTCTGGACGGTGAAGCCCAACCACCCCGTCGCCGCGGGCATCCCGGAGACCTTTACGCTGGACTACGAGGAGATGTACGGGGAGCCCTTCGACATCGCGGAGCCCCAGGAGACGGTTTTCATGGGCTGGTTCAACGGCGGGGAGGTGTTCCGCAGCGGGTGCACCTGGATCCGGGGAAACGGAAAGGTCTTCTACTTCCAGCCGGGGCACGAGACCAACACGGCCTTCCAGAACGCCTATGTCCAGCGGATTATTCAAAATGCCGTGCGATGGGCCTGTCCCATCCGGCGGGTGGAACTGACCTGCCCCCATTTTGAGGCTCTGGAGGCATAGAAAGAGTGCTTAAAAGCCCGCAAATCCGCCCCGCAGATGCGGGGCGGGTTTGCGGTATTTTCTGAAGAAGGATGGGTTATCCCTTGACCGCGCCGGACATGCCTTCCACGTAATATCTCTGGAGCATAACGAAGAGAATGACGATGGGGACGGATACCAGCACGGCGCCTGCGGCGAACTGGGTGTAGTAGGTTTCAATGCGCTGCTGATCGGTCAGCCACTTCAAGCCGATGGCCACTGTGTAGGAGGATTGCTTGTCGCCCAGCAGCAGACTGGGAAAGATGTAGTCGCCCCAGGGCCCCATAAAGGCGCCCATGAGCTGGTAAATGACAATGGGCTTGGCCATGGGGAGCATGACCTTGTAGAAAATAGTGAAGTTGGTTGCGCCGTCGATGCGGGCGGCTTCATCCATGGCTTTAGGCACGGTATCCATAAAGCCTTTACAAATATAGTAGCCCATAGCGGAGCTGGCCACGTTGACTAGGATCAGCGCGCCCAGGCTCTGGCTCATGCCCATCCCCTTCAGAATGTTATACACGGCGATCATGGACATAAAGCCGGGGAACATGCCGATAACCATCATGGCCTTCATCAGCAGGGTGCGGCCCTGAAACCGCTGGCGGCTGAGGACGAAGGAGGTGATGAGTACGATGAGCGTGTTCAGCACGCAGCTGATGGATGCCACGAAGAAGGTGTTCAGCCACCATCGGGCGAAGGGCAAGGGACCGCCCTCCGTAAAGAGATTCTTGTAGTTGTCCAGGGTGAAGGTTCTGGGGATGAAATAGCCCACATAGTAGCCGCTCTCCCCCCGGAAGGAGGTCAGGACGATCCACAGGATGGGGAACAGCCAAATCACGGTCATGAGGGCCAGTACAATGTACCCCACGGAAAGCTTGGTGGCCGCCATGGCGTAATAGAGCCCCACGAAAGCGGTGATCAGAAGCAGCCAGTAGCCGATGCCAAAATCCTTTACCAGGAAGCTTCCGGGGAGCAGGTCGCTGCTATCGAAAATTTTCTTGCTGGCGAACAACAGGATGGCAACCGACACGGTTTCCACCGCGCCGCAGGCCGCCCAAAGCCGGGCCCCCTTGACACTGGGCTTGGCCAGGAGAAACAGGCCCATGGTCGAGGTGAGAACCACCAGGATGGCAGCAATCAGATGCAGCCCGCCAAGGCTGGAGGCGGCGGCGATGCCGCTCACGGTCTTCCCGCCTACCGATGCGAGGGGGAGGAACAGACTCACCAGCGATACGATGCAGATACCGACGGCGATGAGCTGCGGCCTTCTGCGCAGACCGATAATTTCTTTGTTGTTCATTACTGCAGCGCCTCCTCGTTCTCACTGATGCGCGCCTGGGCGTAGGTAAACATGGAGAATACGGCGGAAATGATGAAAATCAGGATGCCCAGGGTAGCGGCCAGGTTGTAGTCGTTGCTGTCGTTGGTCAGCTTGTAGAGCCAGGTGACCAGCAGGTCGGTCTTGCCGGCGCCCTTGTAGTAGTCCAGGGTGCTGGGGCCGCCGCCCGTCAGGAAGTAAATGACGCCGAAGTTGTTGATGTTGCCGATAAAATTGGTGATCAGGTAGGGCGTCGTCACCTGGAGCATATAGGGGAAGGTAATCTTGACGAACTGCTGGACGGGGTTCGCGCCGTCGATGGAGGCGCTTTCATACAGCTCCGGAGGGATGTTCATCAAAATACCGGAGACCATCAGCATAGTGGCCGGGATGCCAGCCCAGAGGTTGACCACGATGATGGTCCCCCGGGCCCAAGTGGCGTTGGTCAGGAATGGCAAGGGTTCCGTAACAAAGCCCCAGTTCTGAAGCAGCACGTTGATGATGCCGTTCTTGCCCAGCATAGTGCTGATGACCAGCAGGGAGATAAAGGAGGGAACCGCCATGGCCAGCACAAACACAGTGCGCCACAGCTTCTTCAGCTGAATACCCTTGGAGTTGATGAGGATGGCCAGGAACATGCCGCCGAAGTAGCAGGAGAAGCAGGCCGCCACGGCCCAGACCAGGGTCCAGCCCAGAATGGGCAGAAAGGTGGCGCCCAGCTTGCCGCTGGCGTCCATGATGGCCCGGAAGTTCTCCAGGCCCACCCAGGAGAACAGATGCCCCGGGGGCTGGTGGTCCGCGTCGTAATTGGTGAACGCCATGAGGATCATGTAGATCAGCGGCGTCACCGTAAAGACCAGGATGCCCAGCAGGGGCAGGCTCAAAAAGAGCCGGACGATGTGGGCATCAAAGAGGCTGGTGACATCGTCCAGGATGCCGTAGACCTTCCGGCCATCCAGTTTGCGCTGTCGGGCATCCTCTCCGGAGTAGACGGAGGTCATCCACACCACGACGGCCATGCTGGTGATGACGATGGTCACCACGCCGTAGAGCAGCATCAGCATGGAGTTGTCGCCCTGCTGCACCACGTAGATGCCCTGAGACGCGTCGAAGGTCATGCCCTGCTCATGGGTGCCCAGTGTAATCATGTTGGCCAGACTGGAAAACCCCCTGGTGATCATGTAGTAGATGTACGCGATTTCCATGGCCAGATACATGGCGCCTTTGACGATTTGTCCCCGCGCCATGTTGGACAGGCCCCATACCAGATAGGACAGCTTGGTAAATATATCGCCATCCGCAAAAATGCTAATGGGCGTTCGCCTGGCCGATAATCTTTTATTCAAGGTCAACACCCCCATGTATCAGTATTTATCACAGCCCTCCCGGGAGGGCTGTGATGGGGGGTATACCCCCCCATCACATAGCCGCTTGTCGCGCGGCAGTCCACACAATCCAGAATCCATCATTCAACCAGCGTACCGGTGACGGCGTCCACCATCTGGTCCAGCTTCTCCTGGATGTTACTTTCGGTGATTTCCTTGTTGTAGATGCCCTCGCCCAGGGCGGTGGCAGGCGTCCAGTATTCATTGATCTGGGGAATGTTGGGCTGTGCCACGGCATACTCGGACTGGGCCAGCAGCGCGGCCAGGGCCACATCGTCGGACAGCTTGTCGCCCAGACTGGTAATACAAGGAGGTACACCCTGATCCTCATAGCGGGCCAGCTGATTCTCCTCGTTGCAGATCCACTCGACAAACTGCTGGGCAGCCAGAGGATAGGCTGTGTTGGATTTGATGGCATAGGTCTTGTAGTCGGCGAAGTTGCGCAGCTGGCAGTCCTTGCCGTTGACGTTGATGGTGGGCAGGGGAGCGGCGGCATAGTTCTCACCCAGAGCCTTCTGGACCTCGGCGGCATTCCAGGTGCCGTCGACGTGGGTGGCCAGTTTCCCCTCGCGCAGCATGTTCATGGCGATGCCGTCCTTGTTCTCCAGGTACTTGGGATGGTTGACCAGATCCATCATGTACTTGGCGGCGGCGATGCCATTGGCGTTGTTCCAATCCATGGAGGAGGGATCCTTGCCGTCAGGGCCGAACATGGTGCAACCGGCGGCGTAGAAGAAGGACTCCAAATACCAGGGGCCGCTGACCTGGAAGGAGAAGTTGTAGACGCCTTCGCCCAGGTCCTTGGCCAGCATGGTCTCCACGCTCTTGACCTCCTCCTCGTTGAACATGCTCTTGTTGTAGTACATGAAGAAGGTGTTGGGGGTGAAGGGAACGGCGTAGAGCAGTCCGTCCTCGCCAGTGACAGCAGAGATGGCCCCCTCGGGATACAGGGCGCGGAGATTGGCCTCGTCATAGCCGATGGGGAGCAGCAGGCCCTTCTGCATCGTCTCTGGGATGCTGGCGGAGGCCTGCTGGAAGATGTCTGCCGCAGAGTCCATGTCTGTCTTCAGGTTGCTGCCCGATTCGTCAATACCCATCACGGAGATGTCAAAGGTGAGGTTGTACTCTGGGTGGGCGGCGGCAAAGGACTGGCCCATTTTTTCCATAAGTTCCAGCTCTTCGGTGGCGGTCCAGATTTTCAGGGTCACATCCTGTACCTCGCCGCTGCCGCCGGAGGCGCTGGGAGCATTGGTGCCAGAATTGTCAGGCGCTTTACCGCCATCCCCGCCGCAGGCGGACAGGCTCAGCGCCATAACAAGCACAAGCATCAGGGTGAACAATTTCTTCATTACAAAATCCTCTAATTATTTTTAATTTATCGATTTACTTAATCAATTTAATCGATAAACTAAATCAATTATATTGTCGTTTTTGGAAATGTCAAGTGCTCGCGGACAAAAAGAGGAGATTCCTGCTTTTGCAATTTTTCGATACTTTTTCGCGTAATTTTATTGCAATCGGACGCGTTTTTGCAAATAATTAAAATTCAATTCAGTGAAAAGCAGCTTCTTTGACCAGCGTTCCCCGTGAAAAAAGACATTTTACACAAAAGAAGACCCTGCGCAGCTCAAAAGAGGTGCGCAGGGCCTATGCCGCATCATGTTCCAATGGAGGGGGCTCTGCAAGGGGATGTGATTGTTCTTCTGTCTCTTTGCTATCTGCTTTCTAGTCCGGCGAAAGGTCCATAACGGACTGCCGCTCCACAAGTCCCACATTTACCGTTCGATTTCCGGTCGTTATTGTTTTATCGTGCAGCATGGCAAACAGGCATTCGCCCGCACACTCGGCCTTTTCCTCCAAATGCTGTGATATGCTGGTTAGCTTAGGGTATGAGTAGCGGCATTCCGGCAGATTGTCAAATCCAATGATTGAAACATCCTCTGGTACTCGCAGTCCGCTGGCTCGCAGTCCTTCCATCAGGCCAAAGGCCAGCACATCGGCCACTGCAATCACCCCCGTAATGCCCTGCCCGGAGGCGGCGATTCGCTTTCCGGCCTCCACCCCCTGCTCATAGAAAACGTTCTCCGTTACGATGAGCTGGCTTGAATCCGGCGGGATCCCATGTTCCCGAAGCGCATCACAATAGCCGCGATAACGCTCCTGCATAACGCCGGGGTACTCCGTGGGCGTGCTGACGAAGGCGATCCGGCGGTGCCCCTTGTCCAGAAGATGCTTTGCCGCCAAATATCCGCCCTTACGGTCTTCGACATGGATGGCTGTAAGGGACGTATCCTCTGTATACGTGTCAATGAACACAGCCGGTATATCCAACTCCTTCTGAAGCCTCAGCGCATCCTCAGCGACCACGCCAAGCAGGAATGCACCGTCAATATTCCAGGTGGCAAAATCCGAAAGAACCTCAAAGCTTTGTACGACGCAGCGGAGCATCATATAATACCCCTGACTGCGGATATAGCGGTCCAGATAACCCAGCATCTGTGCATTGTAGGGACTGATATAAAAGGATTCATACGGGTGCAGATTTGGGATCACCACGCCGATGATGCGGCTCTGCTTCATAATCAGGCTGCGGGCCGTGGCGCTGGGACGGTAATTGGTCTCCGCTATGATCTTCTGGACCCGCTCAATGGTTTCTTTTGATGCTTTGTTATATTTCCCGTTCAGTACGTTGGAAACTGTGACCGTACTGACGCCTGCCATCTTTGCGATGGTCTTCAAATTCATAGCAACATTCCCCTTTTCAGTCTGCCGCAGGCGCAGTGGCCAATGCGGCAGATCGTTGTCTTATGCTGCAACTAATATATCATATTCCATCACAATATTTCAAGTATTTACTAACAGGCTGGAATAGGCCGGGAAATGACGCTGTAATGGATTTGCTATGGCTCCACGTCCTCACATCCACTCTTATGCGCGTAAAATATGTGGTGGAAGGGACGCTGCCAGACAATCGGACTGAGAGGTTATTTGAAGCCGGAGAAGCCCCTATTGAGGAAAAAAGGCAGCCTGGTTGACATTAAAATATCAATTCAGAGGTATGATGGGAGCTTTTTGGAGCTTTTCAGCTATTCGGAGTCTGAGATTGCCGAGGACGCTGAAACCATCCATGCCAGAATCGGAGGGGCGCAAAAAGAAAAGGCGACAAGGGATTTCCGCTCCCTTGTCGCCTTTCGCAGCTTGGTACACTGGATTCAATAGCAGAAAAATGTTGACATCATCGAGGTTTCTGCGTAATGTCACACGTTTTTTGCTCCTGCCCGCCGATAAATGGCGCTTTGCTCAAGTATCAATCTCCCGGTTCTCCATAAAGTTCTTCACCATCTGCGCCACCTGCGCCCGTGTCGCGAGCCCCTGTGGGTCCAGAATACCGCCGCCCTTGCCGCTCATGACGCCGTTCTCCACGGCCCAGCGCAGGGCCTCCAGCGCGTAGACGCTGGCCCTGTCCGCATCGGTGAAGTGCAGTTCCTTCCCGGTCGCGGCGGGGCTTCCGGCGTACCGCCAGAGCATGACGGCCAACTGCTCCCGGGTGATGCTGTCGTTGGGTCCGAACATTCCGTTGCCATAGCCTCCGATAATCCCCCGGCTGGCGGCCCAACGGATGGCCTCGGTGTACCACGCGCCCTCCGCCACATCGCCGTATTGCAGCAGATAGTTGACAACCGGTCGGTCCTCCTTGTTAAAGAGGATTTGTGCAAACTGGGCGCGGGAGAGGGGATCGTCCGGCCCGAAGGTCCCGTTGCCGTAGCCGCCCATCAGACCATTTTGCAGAACATAGTCCACCGCCTCGTGATACCACGTCCCAGCGCTCCCCAAATCGGGAAAGCTGCGGGAGGGGCAGGCCGCGCCGCCGTCACAGGGCGTCTCTGCCTCCGGCTTCTCCTCGGGTTTTTCCTCCGGCTTGGGCTCGGGACTGGGGGAAGGGCTGTTCCCGACATCCCAATGGAAGCCGCCGCCGGGGACCGGCTGGAGATCAGCCGTCGCCTGATAGCCAATGGCCACAGGGGACAGGCTGCTGAACTTGCACCGCAGGCCGTTTGCGGTCAGCTCGTAGGCCAGGGATTCCATAGTCCCCGCCTCCGCGCCGCTGGAAATGAGGTGCTGGACGGTGAAGTCGTAGCCGGTGGCCCCGGTCCCCGCCGGGTAGGGCAGGACCGCCGTCACGCCATCCGCCGGGAAATTGTTGGGATCGACGTTGTGCCATGCGCCATTGCTGTCCTTATACTGGAGGGTCACATCGAACACCGCGATCTGCTCTCCCACATCGGACATCACCTCGGCAACCTTGGTCCGCAGGGCGGTTTCGATTTTAGCAGGCGAATCGTACCTGTCATCATTTTTCAGCGCATCCGGGACGGTGGACAGCCCGGTCTCCACCTCCAGCCGGAGATCGTTTCCGTCGTCGTCCTTCTGGTCCAAGGGCTTCTGCTCCACCGGGTTGATGGTAAACATAGCGGTTGCCGTCCCCGTGTAGTTACCCGTTCCGGTGAGGGTGACGGGATATGTGCCTGCTTCTGTTCCTGCTGGAATTTCTGCGGTGTAGTCCACGCCCTCCGTCAGCGCCGTCCCGTTCAGCGTCACGCTGACTATGCCGGGGCTGTGGAGCTGGCCATCGTACTTGAACGCCGTGTGGTCCAGCACGACCACAGCGTCCGTAATGGGGGCCGGGAGGACCTGGATCGAGGCGGTCCCGGTGACGATGGCATATTTGACGTTATCGGTGGGAGTGAAAGTCCACGCCGCCGCATAGCTCTCCTGTGCAGCGGGACGGTTGCCGGGACTGCTCCACTCAAATTTACCGGGGACGGGCGTGCCGTTGTCCTGCATACCGCCGGACAGGGTGATGGTACTGAGGACCTGCCCATAGGTGAGAGTGGTCCCGCTCAGAGTGGGTTCGCCGGTGGGGATAGTCTTGTTGACGCTCCGCACCTTGATGGTGGCGGTCATATCCTCAAAGTTCTGGGTATGGATGATGACGGTGACGGTTCCGATTTCGTGGACCTCCTCCGTATCCACCGCCTGAATGGGCAGGGTCAGCGTCTGGCCCTCGATCTCCGCCCCGCCGGTGTAGTAGCCGCCCAGGCTGACCGTACCCAGCTCGTAGGTGACGGCGGTGCTGCCCAGGCTCATGCCCTCCTGCAAGACGGGCAGCAGAGCGCCCAGGCCGTAGGTGTAGGTATGCGCCTGCTTGTTGGTAACCGCCAGATCGCCGATTTTCGTGGGCAGGGCCTCCGCCTTGCCGATGGTCACGTTGGCCGGGACCGCCCCGGTCGGCTGGACCAGGGTGTAATTCCCCGCGGCCGCGCCGGTGAGGGTCATTGCGGGCAGGGTGAGGCTGGTATACTCTCCCACATTGGAGCCGTTCAGCGTTCCGGTCAGGCCGTTGGTGTCAACAGATACATCATCATTGCCCACGATTCCGTCCAGCGTTACGCCGGTGATTTCCACCGAACTGGTGCCGTCATAAGTCCTGCTCTGTGCGCCCGCGCCGGTGACGGTCAGCGGGGCGGGGGTAACGGTGACGAAGATCGGGAAGTTGGCGGTACTGTCCTTAGTATCTACTGTAGCCGTATACATGTATTTTCCAGCTGCTATGTTGTCCGGTAGTGTGTAGGAAGGTAAAAATTTCATGATGTCAGTCAATCTTAGGGATTCGCCAGAAGATAGATTTAACTTATACCAATCAATGCTCGCATTGGCATCTTGTAATTCGGCGGAAAAATTTTCCGGGCTGAATGTAAGCCTCAACTCCCTGCCTCCCGTCTGACCATAGGGCACGGAGAGGTCGGCGGGCCTTGTAATAGTACCCCAGTCCTCTTCGAGGTGGCAGACATGGCATTCCTTATAGATGATTCGAGACAGCTTGTCATTTTCATCGGCTCTGGAGCGATATAACCAGTCATGTTGATGATCAGGCTGGCTATATAGCGTGCCGCCGTCCCCCGGCATGTAGTCCGCCGCGCCCGCCGTCCCCGGCAGAAGGCTCAGGCAAAGGGCCAGAGCGGTGATGATGCCTAAAAATCGTTTCATAAGAATATCCTCCTTGTTTTGCATAAAGTACACCCTTTCCGCAACAGTGAATCAGAGAAATGTGCAACAAAAAAACGCCCTCAACAGGCGTTCGGCGGGCAGGATATTCCGTTACGGATAAAGTGTAGTTTATGATAAACTAAATTATGCCGCTCAGATAGCTCCCGGAGGCTTCGCGCCTCCTTTGGGAGCCGATGACATTTTTCTCAGTCTAGCATTTTGCAGGGCTGCGGTCAATAAGAACGGCGTGAATTGCACTTGGCACGACGTGAATTTGCTGCTGAGGGGAATCCCGGCGTCCCCCAAGCAGCGCCCGGAGCGGTGCGGAGGTGACGGTTTTGCATTTGATTATTGTTGAAGACCTGGAAATGGACCGGCGGAACCTGGCGGATTTGATCCAAGCCGACTGCGCTGGCCACGGGGAAACCCTGGACCTTTCCTTCTACGCCAGCGGAGAGGAGTTCCTGGCGCACTACCGGCCCAAGTCCTGCGACGGACTGTTTCTGGACATCCTTCTGGGCGGGCTGAACGGTATAGAGGTGGCGGAAAAAGTCCGGGAAGCGGAGCCGCGCCTGCCCATTATCTTCACTACCTGGGAGCGGGACTACGCCGTAGAGGGCTTTGCCGTAGATGCCACGGATTACCTGATCAAGCCCCTGGTTCCGGCGCAGGTCCGGCGGTGTATGGAGCGGCTGAGGGAATTTCTGTCCAGGCCGTCCTCCATATCCCTGCTGGAGATCTCCGGGCGGGGCCACGCCACCCCGGTGGATGTGGCCTTTGAGGAGATACTTTACGCACAGTGCTTCAACCATGTCATAGACGTACATACCCTCTCCGGCGTGTACCGCACCCGGATGTCCTTCCAGGATTTTTCCGCCCGGTTTCCCCACACCGGACGCTTCTACATTTGCGGCCGGGGGCTGGTGGTCAATCTGTCCCTGGTGGCGCAGGTAGAGGGACACGTGCTTCTGCTCAAGAACGGGGAGAAGCTCCCCGTCCCCCGCAGCCGGAGAAAGGAAGCGCAGCAGGCCTACATGAACTGGATATTTACCCATGCCCGGAGAGGGGGCTGGGCGTGAGAGCCGCCTGGGAGGACGGCGCGCCTTCCCCGTCTGTGCGCGTGTGACGCCGGGATTTCTTCCCGGTCATGGACTGGAAGGGCAAGCCCCGCTCCCCGGCCCAGCGGTAGGCGGTGGAAATATGGATGCCCAGATGTTCGCACAGCGCCTTTCCGGTGATCTCCCTGCGTCGCCAGCGGAGAAACCACTCGTCGAAATCCTCCGGTACGGGCTTGCGCTCCGCGCCGAATTTCACGCCCCTGGCCTTGGCGGCGGCGATGCCCTCCGCCTGCCGCTGCCGGATGTTCTCCCGTTCGCTCTGGGCCACGTAGCTGAGGAGCTGGAGAACGATGTCCGCAATCAGCGTCCCGGTCAGGTCCCTGTGGTTGCTGGTGTCCAGCAGGGGCATGTCCAGCACCCGGATGTCGGCCTGGATCGCCTTGGTGATGTGCCGCCACTGCTCCAGGATTTCCTCATAGTTCCTTCCCAGCCGGTCGATGCTTTTGATGATCAAGAGGTCGCCCGGCCTCAATTTTTTCATCATCTTCCGATAGGCCGGGCGGTTGAAGTCCTTGCCGCTCTGCTTGTCCAGGAATAGCTCCGAAATGCCCAGGTGGGTCAGGGCCGCAAGCTGGCGGTCCTCGTTCTGGTCGCGGGTGGATACGCGGATATAGGCGTAGGTCATGGGCTGTACCTCCACAATAGATGTTGTCCTGTCTATTGTAGCGGATAGGCGTACACGCCGCCAGTGTGCGGAGGGGACAGGTGTGCCGAACCCGCAGGTCCCGGGACTGCCAAGGAGAAGCCCGCCGGAGGATGACGCAGCAAAAGCCGGGAGCGAAATGGCTCCCGGCTTTTGTGTTGCTTCTACACGTAGCTCTTATCAATACCGACCACGGCCGACCAGCTGGAATCCAGGGCCTGTACGCCCGCCTGGATCCTCCGCTTGACCTCCTGGTCCGACAGGGGACATTGGTAGGGGACCTCCGCGTCGAAGATCAGCTTGACGTGGGTGGGGCCCGGCACCAAACGGAAGTCGTGGATCCCGATACCCGGGTCGATGATCCGCACCATGGCGGCCACCCGCTCCCGGGTCTCCGCGGTGAGGCCGCCGTCGTTGACCACCGGGTCCATGTGGATGGTGGCCAGACATCCCAGCTCCTCGTTGAGCTCCCGCTCCAGGCCGTCCACCACGTCGTGGAGCTCCAGGATGTCGCCGCTGGCGGGCACCTCTGCGTGGAGGGAGAGGATGCGCCGTCCGGGGCCGTAGTCGTGGACGATGAGGTCGTGGACGCCGATGATCTCCGGATGGGTGCGGACCAGCTCGTGGATCTGCGCCACAAATTCGGGGGAGGGCGGCTGTCCCAGCAGGGGGTTGACGGTATCCCGCGCGGCGGTGAAGCCGGACCAGAGGATGAACACCGCCACCGCGCTGCCGCACCAGCCGTCGATCTGCACGTTCCAGAAATGGCCCGCCAGGATTCCCAGCAGCACCGCTCCGGTGGCCAGGCAGTCGCTGAGGCTGTCCGCAGAGGCGGCGCCCATGGCGGCGGAGGAGATTGTTTTTCCCACCGAGCGGTTGTAGAGGGCCATGTATAGCTTTACAAGGATGGACGCGGCGAGGATGAACACCACCACCGGGCTGAAGTCCACCGGCTGCGGGTGGAGGATCTTCTCCACGGAGGTCTTCCCCAGCTCCACGCCCATCAGGAGGATCACCATGGACACCACCAGCCCGGAGACATACTCCATCCGCCCGTGGCCAAAGGGGTGGTCCTGGTCCGGGGCCTGGGCGGCCAGCTTGAATCCCAGCAGTGTGACCACGGAGGACCCCGCGTCGGAGAGGTTGTTCACCGCGTCGGCGGTGACGGCGATGGAGCGGCTGAGAAGACCCGCCAGCAGCTTTCCGGCAAACAGAAGCAGGTTCAGCGCGATTCCCACGCAGCTGCACAGGACGCCGTAGGCGCGGCGCACCTTCGGGTCGGTGATATTCTCGTAGTCTCGGATAAAATGTTTCGCCAGAAAATGGATCATGGTACACCTCAAATGTCCCCGGCTGTCTTGGCAGCGCGGGGGTAGAACCTCTTTTTTGTGATAAGGTAACAGATGGGAATGAGCCAGAGCAGAAATGCGTAGAAGACGGCGCCGCTGCCCGCGCCCAGCATGGCCAGGGGGATGCTGCATGCAATGGACCAGGGGATCAGACCGGCAATGAGAATGCCGGAGTTCTCGATGTCCATGGCCAGCTCTTCACGGTCATCATATGCGCCTTCCAGCAGCTGCGCACCCATCATACTGGTGACGGCCTGGTTGCACAGCACGGCCGCGCACAGAAGGGAGACCACGATCATGGAGGGAAAGCGGCCGATTCTCCCCGCCAGCTCCTCCGCCTTCCCGCTCAGGGGACGCAGGGAGCCGGTGCCCTCCAGGATGCCGGAGTACAGGCCCGTGAGGGCCACGATGACGTAGCTCACCGCCATGCTGGTGATGCCGCCGCCGGAGAGAACGGCGGAGAGGGCGCTGTCTGCGGGGTGGTAACCGCTCCAGGCGGCCAGCAGGACCTCCCGGACGGAAAAGCCCTGGAGGACGACGGCCAGCACGGCGGCAGCGGCGGCGCTGGCCGTGATGGTCCAGTGGATGGGGACCTTCAGCAGCGGCAGGAGGACCATGATGACCGCCGGGAGGATGGTCCACGGGGACAGGGTAAACCGCCCTTCCAGAGCCTGTAGGACCGTGCTGTCCGTGGAGCCGAGCGGGTGGAGCAGGGAGAGGGCCAGATAGAGCAGCGTGGTCAGGAGCGTGGGCAGCAGGGCGGTGCGGAGCATCCGGCGGACGTTGCGGTACAGGTCCGTATCCGTCACGGCGGCGACCAGGCTGGCCGCCGAGGAGGCGGGGGAGCACCGGTCCCCGAAATAGACCCCTGAGAGGATCACCCCGGCGGCCACCGTGGGGTCCACGCCCCCGGAGCGGGCCAGGGCCATGAGGATCACGCCGAGGGTGCTGCTCACGCCGTAGGAGGTGCCCAGCACGTAGCTGAAAGCGGCGCACAGCAGGAAGGAGAGCAGCAGGAATAGTCCCGGCGTCACCAGACCTACGCCCCAGACGATACAGCTGGCGATAGTCCCGCTGCACCGCCACACGCCGGTGATGACCCCGATGAGAACGATGATGCGCACCACGATAAGGGACTTTCTGCACTTCGCCCAGGCCATATCCCACAGCTGCCGGTGGGAGAATCCCAGACGGCGACCCAGAACCCAGAACAGGAGCAGTCCGCCCAGCAGGGCCCAGGCCACCGATTTGCCGGACAGCAGACACCCCGCTACCAGGGCGAAGAAGAGCAAAAAACAGGCGGTCAGCATTTTTTCCCCGGGATGGTCAGCGTATACTGACAGCACAGGCGGTCCAGGTCCTCGTCCGTGGCGGCGGGCAGCCGCAGACGACCCTTGCAGGCCGGGCATACCAGGTCCACCGCCGCGCCGTGGACCTCCACGGCGCACCCCCTCGAGCCGCAGGCGCAGTTGATCCCGCCCCGGGCGGCGATGTCCTTCAGCTCGGAGAGGACCTCGTACATGATGACGTCGTCCACAAAAGCGCCGCCATCGGACTCCTTTTTCTTTTCCACCGTGATCTCCAGCTCCCGCAGGGCCCGCCGGACCTGGTCCGGCTCGCCGATATAGCAGCACAGCTGCCCGCTCTCGGGGCAGGCCAGCCCCACGCCGCTGCCCCGCAGGACCTGTTCCGACGGCACCTCCGCGCGGTGCTCCCCGCCGCACAGGCCGCAGGGGACGGTCACCCGGTAGTGATCCGTCATGGGCTCTGCCGTCAGCTCGCCGTGACCGCAGTCACAGACCAGCCCCACGGCGGAGGCGCACAGAGCGAACTCGGTCCGCTCCCCGTAGACCGGCTTGCCGCAGGAGGGACAGATATAGCCGAAGGCTCTCATTGGTTCTGACATGGTACGCTTCCTTTCTTCTCGCCCAGGGGCGGGAATATGACCGTATACAGGGAAAAAGTGGAGAAGAGCTCAACACCGGATGCACTTCCGATACCGGCCCTCCCCGGGCAGGCGAGGGGGTGCGGCGACGAGGCCCCGCGCCGCCAGCGACTCGTTGATTCCGCCGAAGAGGATGTGGTAGAGCTCGTTGGCAACCTCCAGCGGCGCCGCGCCGTGGCGGATGGCGGTGATGTCCGGCGTGCTCTCCTCCGGCAGCAGCGCACGGACGAGGCCGCTGCCGATGGTCTCCTCCACCAGGGCCCCCAGGCGCAGGACGGACTGCGTATCCTCCTCGCGGAACACCGGAACGCAGATTTTTCCGTCCCGGACGTATCCGAAGAGCTCCAGCAGACGCAGGCAGCGTCCGTCGCAAGCCCCTCCCGCCAACAGGGCCCGGGTCTGCGCCAGAAGGAACGCGCGCTCCTCTCCGCCGGGAAGCTGGTCCAAGAGCTTCCCGGCCTCCTCCCATTGCTCCGGCAGCGGACCGCGCTCCCGGAGGCGGAAGCAGCGGTAGAAATCAAAGCGGTCCCCGTCGGCATCCCCGAAGGATTCCAGGGAGGTGCGCCCGTCGGTCAGCCGGTTGTAGGAGCACAGCAGTCCGTCGGAGAACGCCTGGAGCGAGGAGCAGTCCTCGTAGATGACCGATAGATAGTCCAGCCCGGAGGCGTGGGGCCGGGAGACGGCCAACGAGCCCCGGCGGCTGAGACGGTCGAAAAGCAGACCGTCGAAGACCATGCCGCAGAGCATGAAATAGAGGTTTACAGGCGGGTCAAAGCCGCTGGGGACCGCTCCCGCGATCTCCCACAGCGCCTCCCGCCGCTCCCAGAGCCGGTCCGCCAGCGGCGCGGACGCCTCATGGGCAAAGCGCCGGAGTGCCGGTGCGTCCTCCGCAAGAAAAACCGGGGTGTCAAAGCAGAGCCGTCCGCCTTCCTCCCGCAGCGCACCGGCGGCGATCAGGCGGTCTACCGATTCGCTGCCGAACTCCTCCCGCAGAAGGGGAGAGGGGCAGGACCTGGGCAGGAAGTCCGCCACCCGGGACAAAAGGGCATCCGCTGGGGCGCTGAGGATCCGCCGGGGGTTGCCGGGGTGGTCCCGGACCTGATTGGGGTCAAAGTTTTCAAAGAGAAAATAGTGAAAGATCCGCATGGGACCGCCCCCTTGTTTCACGGTGTATCCCGGCTATTGTACCACATCCGGTGGGCGAGGGCAAGGCTTCCTTGCCTCTATGCGGAAAAGAAAAGGAAGTTTTCCGGGCTGCGGGGGAAAAATCTTTCCGTACCTATGGAAACGGAGGGAAAAAAGGTATATACTAGATGGGACTTGACAAAAGAAGGAGAACGCGCATGACAAGACAGAGACTCATGGACAACGTTTACCTTACTTGCATCCCATCTGAGAAGTTCAAGACCGGCTTCTTCAGCGCGCAGATGGTCGCCCCGCTGGAGCGGGAAACGGCCGGACGCAGCGCTCTGCTGGTCAACACACTCAGCCGGGGGACTGTGCGGTGCCCCGATCTGACCGCCATCAGCCGGGAGCTGGACATGCTCTACGGTGCGCGGCTGGAGCCCACCGTGAGAAAGCGGGGGGAGAACCAGCTCTTCGGATTCGTGGCCAGCGGTGTGGAGGACCGGTTTCTCCCGGGGAACGCGAAGCTGCTGGAGAAGCTGGTGGACCTGCTGGGGGAGTTCTACTGCGACCCCGTCACCCGCGGCGGGAGGCTGTTGGAGGAATACGTGGAGAGCGAGCGGAAAAATCTGGTTGACATGATCCGCAGCGACATAAACGACAAGCGGGGCTACGCCTCCCGGCGGCTGCTGGAGGAGATGTGCGCCGGGGAGCGCTACGGTATCCGCCGCATGGGCAGCGCCGGTGACATGGAGAAAAACTCCCTCCAGCGGATCAACCGGTATTACCGGGATGTCCTGCCCCGGGGACGGCTGGAGCTGTTCTACTGCGGCTCCGCCCCGGAGAAGCGGGTGGCGGGGGCCTTTACCCGTGCGTTTGCCGCGCTGCCCCGACAAGGGAACCTGGAGCCGGTTGCCGCCGTGCGCAAACCGGCCAGGGAACCGGTCAGGGTGGTGGTGGAGGAAATGGACGTGGCCCAGGGGAAGCTGTGCATCGGTTACCGCACCGATTCCAGGGATGTCGCCGCCACCATGCTGATGAACGTCATGTTCGGCGGGGCCACCACGTCCAAGCTGTTCTGCAACGTCCGGGAGAAGCTGTCCTTGTGCTACTATGCGGACAGCGCGTTCCACCGCCTGAAGGGCATCATTACAGTGTCCTCCGGGATCGAGTGCGCCGACTATGACCGCGCGGTGGAGGAGATCGCCAGGCAGCTGGAGGCATTGCAGCGCGGCGAGTGGGAGAGCTGGGAGCTGGACGGGGCCCGGCAGTCCATCATAAGCAGCCTGCGCGCCATCGACGACTCCCCGGGGGCCATGGAGGACTTCCTCATGGGACAGGCTGTTTCCGGCCTGGATGAGACCGTCCCCGGGTTTATCAGCGCCATCCGGGACGTGACGCCGGAGCGCATCCGGGAGACCGCCCGGGCGGTGAAGCCTGATACGATCTACTTTCTGAAGGGTAAGGAGGAGCGCCCATGAAGGCCATCGAGTATCCCCGTGCAGGAGAGACGGTCTACCGGCGGAAGCTGGCCAACGGACTGGAGGTCGTCACCGTCTCCAAGCCCTACCACGCCAAGAGCTACGCCTTTTTTGCCGTCCGCTACGGCGGGATGGATATTCGCTTCCGGCAGGACGGGCAGTGGCGGGACACCCCCGCCGGGATCGCCCACTACCTGGAGCACAAGATGTTTGAAATGGAGGAGGGCAACGTCATGGTGGACTTTGCCCGGAACGGCGCGTCCGACAACGCTTTCACCAGCAACGCCATGACCGCCTATTACTTTACCTCCACGGACCATTTCTATGAGAACCTGCGGACCCTGCTGCGCTTTGTCTCCACGCCCTACTTCACGGAGGAGAGCGTCGCCAAGGAGCGGGGCATCATTGCCCAGGAGATCCAGGAGACCGAGGACGACCCCAACTGGCGGGTCTATGCCAACCTGGCGGCGTGTCTGTACCGGGAAAACCCGGCCCGCCTCCCCGTGGTGGGCTCGCTGGAGAGCATCCGGGAGATCACGCCCCGGACCCTCTACGACTGTCACAAGTCCTTCTATACGCCGTCCAACATGATCCTGGTCTGCGTGGGGAATATGGACCCGGAGCAGGTGGCGGCGGAGGCGGAGGCCATCCTGCCCCGGGAGGGCGGCCCCGCCATCGAGCGGGACTATGGCCGTGAGGAGTCCTCCGAGCCCTGCCGGAGGGAGGCGGAGCAGACCATGGAGGTCTCCATGCCCATGTTCCTGGCGGGCTACAAGTGTCCACCGCCCCGGGGAGGGGAGGACGAGCTGCGTCAGAGCATCATCGGGGACCTGGCCTGTGACGTGCTCTTCGGGGACAGCAGTCCCCTGTATACCCGGCTCTATGAGGAGGGGGCCATCAATGCCAGCCTGGGGGGCAACTTCGACATGCTGCCCGGCGCGTCCTACGTGTACGTGGGCGGCGACGTGGCGGACCCCCGTAGGATTTTTGACGAGGTTACCCGCCAGGCCCGGAGACTGGGGGAGGAGGGCATCGGGGAGGACTTCTACCGGCAGGTCCGCCGGGCCGCCTACGGCGGGATGATCCGCAGCCTCAATTCCTTTGAAAATATTGCTATCAGCATGGCGGAGGGGTATTTCCGGGGCTTTGACTACTACCGGTTCCCGGAGGTCTTCGACGCCGTCACAAAGGCGGACGTGGAGGCGTTCCTGCGGGAGAACATCACCCCTGAGCGGGCGGCGCTGTCCGTCGTCTGGCCAAGAGAATCGTGAGGAGGACACACTATGTATGAATACGCGAGGACCGATATGCCCATTAGCTTTCCCGGCCTGTTCGGCGACTGGTCCGTCAATCCGGACCCGGTGGCCATCCCCATCGGCAACGGGGTGCGCTGGTACGGGATCATTATCTGTGCGGGCCTGATCCTGGCCGTGCTGTTCTGTTGCAGGCAGGGGAAGAAATACGGCATCACCGAGGACAACGTCTACGACATGATGATATGGCAAATTCCGCTGTGCATCATCGGGGCCAGGCTGTACTATGTGATTTTTTACCTGGACCTGTACCGCACGGCGGAGGGCGGTTTCAACTGGGGGAAGATGATCGCCATATGGGACGGTGGACTGGCCATCTATGGTGCGGTGATCGTGGCGTTCTTTGTGCTGCTGGTTTTTTGCAGGAAAAAGGGGATCTCCTTCGGGGCCTTCGCGGACCTGGGGGTCATGGGCCTGCTCATCGGGCAGGCCGTAGGCCGCTGGGGGAACTTCGTCAACCGGGAGGTCTTCGGGAGCGAGACCACGCTGCCCTGGCGGATGCGGGTGTGGGTGTCCACCTCGGAGTACATCGAGGTTCACCCCACCTTCCTGTACGAGAGCCTGTGGAATCTGATCGGACTGCTGCTGATCATCTTCGTCATCTCCAAGGCCCGGACCTTTGACGGGGAGAACACCTGCTTCTATTTCATCTGGTACGGCATGGGCCGCACCTGGATCGAGGGGATGCGGACGGATACCCTGAAGCTTTTCGGATGGGAGCTGTTCGGGCGGCCCATCCTGGTCAGCCAGCTGTTGAGCGTGCTCCTGGTGATTGCGGGCGCGGCGGTGCTGTTTCTCAACAAGCGGAAGCACCCCCACGGACAGGAGACCTTGTTCGTCAACCGGCAAGCGGCGCTAAGGGCCGCGGAAGAGACCGGGACGGCCGGGCCCGTCGGAGACGCCGCGCCCGCGGGGGAGGCCGAATCCACCGAGTCCACCGGGGAGGCCGAGCCCGCCGAGCCCGACGGCGGCGCTGCGCCTTCCGCCCCCGCCGCCCCCGAGCAGGAAGGGGAGGGCGAGTAGATGGAGGCCATCCGGCCCGCCGGGCTGCGGGATGTCTCCAGGATTGCCGAAATCCTGATTTTCGCCAAGCGCTGCCGCTACCGGGACATCTTTTGTAACGACCGGGTTTCCTTCGGTGAGATGCAGGTCCTCCCGCTGGCGGAGGAGTACCTCTCCGGCGCACGGCCCCTGGAGATGGTTTGGGTCTATGACGACGAGTTTGTCAAGGGGATGATCCACGTGGAGCGCGGCGAGGTGATGGAGCTGTATGTGGACCCCTTCTTTCAGGGCCGGGGGATCGGCTCTGCGCTGCTGGCGTTTGCCATCCGGGAGCGGGAGGCCCGCCGCCTGTGGGTGCTGGAGAAAAACCGGCTGGCCGTTGCTTTTTACGGCGCCCACGGCTTCACGCCCACCGGAGGGCGCACCCTGGAGCCGGGAACGCCGGAATACCTGCTGGAGCTGGCACGGACTGAATGATGATGAAAAGGAGTACATAGAGCGTGAAACGAGGTGTTTTGTACGGCGTGGGCGTGGGCCCCGGGGACCCGGAGCTGCTGACGCTGAAGGCGCAGAGAATCCTGCGGGAGACGGACGTGATTGCTGTCCCCGACAAGGGGGCGGGGGAGAAGACCGCCCTGAACATTATCGGCCCTCTCTCGGAGGGCAAGGACCTTTTGTACTGCGAGGCCCCCATGACCCGGGACCCGGCGCTGCTGGAGGCCGCCTACGGGGAGAACGCCCGGCGCATCGCCGCAGTGCTGGACGAGGGGAGGTCGGTGGCCTTTATCACCCTGGGGGACCCCTCCATCTATTCCACCTATCTGTATACCCACCGGCGGGTGCTGGCCATGGGGTACAAGGCGGAGATCATCCCCGGCGTGCCCTCCTTCTGCGCGGTAGCGGCGGCGCTGGGGGACGGCCTGTGTGAAGGCAGCGACCGGCTGCTGATTGTCCCCGCCTCCCACCGGGACGTGGGCGACTGCCTGACGGTGGACGCCAACTACGTGTTCATGAAAGCGGGCCGGGAGATCGGAAAACTGCGGGACACCCTGGCGGAACACGGGCTGCTGGACCGGTCCGCCATGGTGGAGAACTGCGGCATGGCGGCGGAGCGGGTATATCCCCGGTTTGCCGACGCGCCGGGGGAGAGCGGGTATTTCTCCGTGGTGGTGGTGAAGCGGGATGGGGAATAAGCGGTTCCCCCTGTTCGTGGACCTCGCCGGAAGGCGCGCCGTGGTCGTTGGCGGCGGGACGGTGGGGCTGCGGCGGGGGGAGGTCCTGCGGCGCTTCGGGGCCGAGGTCACGGTGATCTCTCCCACCTTGGCGGGGTCCGCGGAGGGAATCCGCCATGTCGCCAGGCGCTACGAGGACGGGGACCTGGCGGGGGCCTTCCTGGCGGTGGCCGCCACGGATGTGCCGGCGGTCAATGCGGCCGTGGGCAGGGAGGCCCGGCGGCTGGGGATTTTCTTCAACCGCTCAGACGATCCGGCGGACTGCGATTTCTTCTTCCCCGCCGTCTGCGAGGGGGGCGGTATGGTGGCGGGCCTGGCGGGCGACGGCTCGGACCACAAAAAAACCGCCCGAACGGCGGAGGCGATCCGAAAAGTTCTGAAGGAGAGCGAGGATGGTACATAGATGAAGTTACGGATTGGCAGCCGGGACAGCGCCCTGGCGGTGGTGCAGTCCCGCTTGGTGATGGACGCGCTTCAAGCGGCCCACCCGGACCTGGAGCTGGAGCTGGTGACGATGAAGACCACGGGGGATAAGATCCTGGACCGCACGCTGGACAAGGTGGGGGGAAAGGGGCTCTTTGTAAAGGAGCTGGACGTGGCCCTCCGGGAGGGCCGGGTGGACCTGACCGTTCACAGCTGTAAGGACCTGCCCATGGAGACACCGGCGGACTTGCCCATCGCCGCTTTCCTGGCGCGGGAGGACCCGCGGGACGTCCTGGTGCTGCCGGAGGGGGCGCTGGCGTGGGATGTCAAGCTGCCTGTCGGCAGCGCCAGCCCCCGGCGGCGGGTACAGCTGCGGGAGCGGTTCCCGGAGCTCGCAGTCCAGCCGGTCCGGGGGAATATCCAAACTCGTCTGCGCAAATTGGAGAGCGGTGATTATGGCGGCCTGATCCTGGCGGCGGCGGGGATCCTCCGACTGGGGCTGGAGCACCGCATCCACAGGTATTTTGACCCGGAGGAGCTGCTGCCTGCCGCCGGGCAGGGGATTCTTGCGGTTCAGTGCCGGGAGGACATGGATCGGTCGATTCTCGAATGTCTGCGGGACCGGGAGGCGGAGGTCTGCGCGTTGGCGGAGCGGGCCTTCGTGGGGGCGCTGGGTGGGGGGTGCTCCACTCCGACGGCGGCTTACGCGGTGCTGGATGGCGGCGTCATTACGGTGACGGGATTGTACGTGGACGAAAACGAGCAGATCCGGAGAGGCGCGGTCACCGGTCCGCCGGCGGACGGGGCCGCGCTGGCGGAGGAGCTGGCGATAAAACTGAAGGAGGGAAAGGGATGGCAGGAAAGGTAACGCTGGTCGGCGCGGGTCCGGGGGACCCGGGACTGCTGACGGTCAAGGGGCGGCAGGCCCTGGAGCGAGCGGAGGTGGTGATCTATGACCGGCTGGTGAGCCCCGCCGTTCTGGAGATGATCCCCGCCGCCGCCCGGAGGATCGACGTGGGCAAGGAGGCCGGGCGCCACCCGGTGCCCCAGGCGCAAATCAACGAGATTTTGCTGGAGGAGGCCCAGGCGGGACACCGCGTGGTGCGGCTGAAGGGGGGAGACCCCTTCGTCTTTGGCCGGGGCGGCGAGGAGCTGGAGACCCTGGCCCGGGCGGGGCTGGACTTCGAGGAGGTCCCCGGCGTGACCTCCGCTGTTGCGGCGGCGGCCTACGGGGGGATCCCGGTGACCCACCGGGACTACGCCTCGTCGCTGCACATTGTCACCGGTCACGCCCGGGAGGGCAGCATCCCGGACATCGACTTCGAGGCCCTTGTGCGCACCAGGGGGACATTGGTGTTCCTCATGGGCGTGACGGCGCTGTCCGCTATTGTGCGCGGACTGCTGTCGGCCGGGATGGACCCGGACACCCCCGCCGCCATGGTGGAGCGGGGAACCCTCCCCGGGCAGAGGCGGTGCAGCGCTGCGCTGCGGGCGCTTCCGGAGCGGGCGGCCGCGATGGGGATATGCAGTCCCGCGCTGATCGTTGTGGGAGGCGTGTGCTCCCTGGCGGACGAGCTGTGCTGGTTTGAGCGCCTGCCGCTCCATGGAAAGCGCGCTCTGGTCACCCGGCCCAAGGCCCGTGCGGGGACGCTGTCGGACAGACTGCGGGACCTGGGAGCGGAGGTGGCGGAGTTTCCCTGCATCCGCACAGAGGCCGTTTCCCCCTGCACCGCTATGGAGGCCGCCTTGGGGCAGCTTGCGGAATACGAGTGGCTGGGCTTTACCAGCGCGGCGGGGGTGGAGGCGTTCTGGCAATGCCTGCGGGGCCTGGGGAGGGATGCCCGGGCGCTGGGGGACGTGAAGCTGGCTGTCATCGGTCCCGCCACCGGAGAGGCGCTGGAGGCCCGCGGCCTTACCGCCGACCTCATTCCGGATGTCTATGACGCTGCCCGCATGGGTGAGGCGCTGGCGAAAGCCGCCGTGGGAAAGGTCCTGCTGCTGCGGGCAGAGGAGGGATCCCCGGCCCTGACGGACGCCTTGGCGGCGGCAGGCGTTGCCTACGACGACATCCCGGTCTATCGCACGATTTACGACAACCCCCGCTCGGCCCAGCTGCGGGAGGAGCTGGAGGCAGGACGGTTTGATTTCGTGACCTTTACCTCCGCCTCCACGGTCAGGGGCTTCGTCTCCGCCGTAGGTAGGGACGCGGATTTCAGCAAATTTGTGGGCCTGTGCATCGGGGCGCAGACCGCCGGGGAGGCGGAAAAACACCATATTTCCGTCAAAATCTCGGAAAAGGCCACGATCGACGCGCTGGTGGAGCTGGCGGCAGATGAGGAGAAGAGGAAATGATCGACCTGCAAAACAAAGACTATTGTCCCACGATAGAGGAAGTCGGCGGCTACGTGCGTAACCCTGTTTTTTCGCAATTCTGCGCGGAGCTGATGGAAACTTGCGCCTGTAGAGAAAAAATAGAGTACAGTAAGTGCAGCCTGGCGTCCGGTTGGAATCTCAAATTCAAAAAATCCGGGAAATCGTTGTGCACGATCTATCCCCGGGAGCAGTATTTCACGGTGCTGCTGGTGGTGGGCCGGAAGGAGCGGGAACCCTTTGAGGCGATGCTTCCCGACTGTACCCCTGTTCTTCGTGATATTTATGCGCGGACAAAGGAGGGATGTGGCCAACGGTGGCTGATGATCGACCTGGAGGACAGGGACGAGCTGTACCGGGACGTGTTGCGGGGGATTGCCCTTCGCGCTGGCGTATGAGGAAGTATAAGCTCGCTTTTGACCCCTGGGGGCTGCTGGTTTTCCTTGCCACCATGCTTCCCAACGTTATCTGGTTCAACCTCCCGGCGCCCAACGACATCCTTCGGCAGGAGTCTGTTACCCCTGTCCTGGACGGCATCGGGTCCGTGTGCCAGGTCCTGTTCGTGGCGGCGCTCTGTGCTGTGGTGAACAGGGAGCGGAAGAAGCTGCGGTTCACGCCACTGATTTGGGGCTGTATTGCCTGCGGACTGCTCTACTACCTCGGCTGGGGCCTCTACTATGCGGGAATTGTTCATCCGGCGGTCATTCTGCTGCTGACGGTTCCGCCCTGCCTGTGCTTTTTCTTCTTTGCGCTGGACAGGAAAAACTATGTTGCAGGAATCCCCATTGCGGGCTTCACCGTCTGCCATTTGCTCTACGGTATCGCTAATTTTATGATATGAGGAGGACTTTTATGGACCTGACCAACCGTCCCCGCCGCCTGCGGCGGACCGACTGCATCCGCCGCCTGAACCGGGAGACCCGGATGAGTGTGGATTCTTTGATTTATCCCATTTTTGTGGACGAGACCCTCTCCGGCGTGCGCCCCATCGAGAGCCTGCCGGGACAGAACCACTACGGCCTGGACAGCGTGTATCAGGCGGTGGAGGACTGTCTGAGTGCCGGTGTGAAGCACTGCATCCTCTTCGGACTGCCCGCCAGGAAGGATGCGTGCGGCTCCTCCGCCTGGGAGGAGCGCGGCGTCATTCAGGAGGCCGTCCGGGCCATCAAGGCCGAGTTTCCCGATTTCACCGTCATCACCGACGTGTGCATGTGCGAGTACACGGACCACGGCCACTGCGGCATCCTCCATGGCCACGAGGTGGACAACGACGCGACGCTGGCGTATCTGGCAAAGATCGCCGTCAGCCACGCCCGGGCGGGTGCGGACATGGTGGCCCCCTCGGACATGATGGACGGCCACGTGGCGGTCCTGCGGAAGGCGCTGGACGAGAACGGTTTCCAGGACACCGCTATCATGGCCTACTCCGCCAAGTACGCCTCCGCGTTCTATGGTCCCTTCCGCGCCGCCGCCGGGTCGGCCCCCTCCTTCGGGGACCGGAAGGGCTACCAGATGGACCCCCACAACCGGAAGGAGGCCCTGCGGGAGTGCGCCCTGGACGCCGCCGAGGGGGCGGACATCCTGATGGTCAAGCCCGCCCTGAGCTATCTGGACGTGATCCGGGAGTGTGCGGACGCCTTCGACCTGCCCCTGTGCGCCTACTCCGTGTCCGGGGAGTACGCCATGATCAAGGCAGCTGCCGCCGCCGGACTGGTGGACGAGCGGCGGATCATGTGCGAGACGGCGCTGTCCGTCTTCCGGGCGGGAGCGAATATGCTTATCACCTACTATGCACAAGAGATAGCCAACGCCATCCGGATGGGGGAGATCGGGTAACAAGACGGAACGGGAAAAGGCTCCTTCCGATACCGGAAATCCGGTGCGGGAAGGAGCCTTTTTTGTGTCATTGCTGGCTTTCTTTACTTTTTTTGTAAACCGCTAACGATAAGCACAGGAAGAAAATGCCCGAGCCAAGGCTGCCGATAGCGGCGCCAATGTGTCCGCTGGTGAAATTGATGAGCGCGCACAGGAATAGGAATCCTGAAAAAATGAAACCGGCAAGGGATATGTACTGCTCTTTTTTACTCATAGAATGCGCCTCTTTACAGGAATAGCGTCAGCTTTCCGTATCCAGGAACGAGAAGGACTGGAAGGAGCCCTTTTCAAACTCCACGCGGAAGGGCCGGGTGGTCTCGCCGCCGGAGGCGTCCTTGGTGGTGACTGTGGAGGCCACGGTCACCTTTTCGCCCTCCAGGGTGTACACCCACTTGCTCTTGGCGGGGAACACGGCGGTCTCCGGAATTTCCAGCCGCGCCCGGACCGCATCCAGACTGGCGGACAGGTAGACATCCCGCTGGGCGGCATTCAGATAGAACTCCGTGACCGGCGTAATGAGATGGCCGTTGAGATAGATGTCGTAGTCCTTGTACGTCATGGACTTCAGCTTCTTGGAGACATTGTCCACCACCGCGACCACCTCGCCGTCCAGATAGCGGATGGTCTCCGTGTCCTGTATGGCGTATGTGGCGATGGCGTCGTTGGAGGAGAGCTTGCGCACCTCGCTGATGGTAGTAAAGCCGCACTCCGCAAGGGCGGGCAGCATGGCCTCCTCCTGTTCCTCCGTCAGCTCCATCCCGGAGCCCAGCACGGTGTCGGAGATGTGCTTCGCGCCAAAGGGCAGCTCAAAGGGCGGAGCGACAGGGAAGTGGAAGAAGATGATCGACACGCACGCCATCAGCAGCACCGCGGCCACCGCCCCCAGAACGACGGGCAGGGGGGACGCCTTCTGCTTGGCGGCGCACTGGGGGCAGAGCTTGGCCTTCTTGGGAATCTCCGCCTTGCAGGAGGGGCACCGCTTCATCTTGGGTGCTTTCTCCTTTTTCGGTGCTTTTTCTTTTTTGGGAGGCTTTTCCTTCTTGGGCTTTTTTTCTTCCTTAGGTGTGGTTTCCTCCATGTTCTCCGTCTCGGGGGCAGCATTTTCACTCATAGCACAGCGCCTCTTTTCTTCTTATTTTGGCCGCGCCGGAACGGCGCGTGGATTGCCTTCCCCGCTATTATACCAGCTTTTTCTCCCGGACGCAAGCGGGAATGAGCGGCCAATTTTCGGTGGAACAGAGCTGGAGAGAGAACTTTCGCACCGGAAGGAGGGGAAAACTGGCTATTTCCGACAATCCTTGGGGATATGAATGGTTTCCCGTTTACACCGGTGGGATTCCGTGCTAAAATAATTTTGCTGAAAACTTCGGAAAGGATTTACCTCTATGAAAGCAATCGTCACCGTGATCGGAAAAGACCGGGTGGGCATTATTGCCGCCGTATGTACCCTGCTGTCCCAGTATGACGTCAACATCCTCAACATCAGCCAGTCGATTCTCCAGGAATACTTTGTCATGGTCATGCTGGTGGATCTGACCGCCTGCACGTCCTCCGTGGTAGAGCTGGGGGAGCTGTTGGATCAGGTCGGCCAGGAGCGGGGCCTCTCCATCCGGATCCAGCGGGAGGACCTCTTCAACGCCATGCACCGCATTTGAGGAGGGCCCCGTCATGCTCAGTCAGAACGAAATCATGCAGACCATCCAGATGATCGACCAGCAGCATCTGGATGTGCGGACCATCACCATGGGGATCTCCCTGCTCTCCTGCGCCCACAGCGACGTGAAGACGGCCTGTGACAAGATCTACGACAAGATCACCCGCTGCGCCGAGAACCTGGTCCCCACCGGCGAGGCCATCGCCAAGGAGTTCGGCGTGCCCATCGTCAACAAGCGCATCTCCGTTACCCCCATCGCCCTGGTGGCCGCAGCGGCGGAGACGGAGGACTATGTCCCCTTCGCCCGGGCCCTGGACCGGGCGGCCAAGACCTGCGGCGTGGACTTCATCGGCGGCTTCTCCGCCCTGGTCCAGAAGGGGATGACGGACGCGGACCGGCGCCTCATCGCCTCCATTCCCCAGGCCCTGGCGGAGACGGACATCGTCTGTTCCTCCGTCAACGTGGGTTCCACCAAGGCGGGCATCGACATGGACGCCGTGGCCCTGATGGGCCGGACCATCAAGGAGCTGGCCGAACGCACGGCCGATAAAGGGGGCTTCGGCTGCGCCAAGCTGGTGGTGTTCTGCAACGCTGTGGAGGACAACCCCTTCATGGCCGGTGCCTTCCACGGGGTAGGGGAGCCGGAGCGGGTCATCAACGTGGGCGTCTCCGGACCGGGGGTGGTCCACTACGCCCTCCGGTCGGTGAAGGGCCAGAGCTTCGACGTGGTGGCGGAGACCATCAAGAAAACGGCCTTCCGCATCACCCGGGTGGGCCAGCTGGTGGCCCAGGAGGCCAGCCGGAGGCTGGATACCCCCTTCGGCATTGTGGACCTCTCCCTGGCCCCCACTCCCGCCGTGGGCGACAGCGTGGCCCGCATCCTGGAGGAGATGGGCCTGGAGGTCTGCGGCACCCACGGCACCACCGCCGCCCTGGCTCTGCTCAATGACGCGGTGAAGAAGGGGGGCGTGATGGCGTCCTCCTCGGTGGGCGGGCTCTCCGGGGCGTTTATCCCCGTCAGCGAGGACGAGGGCATGATCGCCGCCGCCGCGTCGGGGGCGCTGACCCTGGACAAGCTGGAGGCCATGACCTGCGTGTGCTCGGTGGGCCTGGATATGATCGTGGTCCCCGGGGACACCAGCGCGGAGACCATCTCCGCCATCATTGCCGACGAGGCCGCCATCGGCATGGTCAACACCAAGACCACCGCCGTGCGCCTCATCCCCGCGCCGGGTAAGCAGGTGGGGGACATGGTGGAGTTCGGCGGACTGCTGGGGTCCGGGCCGGTGCAGGCGGTACACCCCTTCTCCAGCCGGGACTTCGTGGCCCGGGGCGGGCGGATTCCCGCGCCCATGCAGAGCCTGAAGAACTGACGCGGAGAAGGGAGAGGCTATGTTCTGGCGGAAAAAGGAGAAAAAACCGGTCTATGACAAGACCGGGAAAATCCCGGTGATTCGCTCCAGCATCTGCACCGGGGAACAGGTGGCGGGCTTTAAGGACCCGGCCGACGGCCGATTTCAGGAGGTCATGCTGATCCGAAACGGCGGCGACCTGGAGGAGTTTCTGCGCCTGTACGACGTGGAGGAATCCGAAGTGCGCCGGGAGTGGTAAATCGGCGGAGAGAAGGAGGAGAGGGAACATGAAGCTGTTGATCATCCGGCACGGGGACCCGGATTACGAGCGGGACTCCCTGACGGAGAAGGGCTGGCGTGAGGCGGCGTACCTGGCGGAGCGGATGGCGGCGACAGATGTAAAAGAGTGCTACGTCTCCCCGTTGGGCCGGGCCAAGGACACCGCCTCGCTGACGCTGCAAAAGACGGGCTGGAAGGCGCAGGAGTGCCTCTGGCTGCGGGAATTTGACGCGCCCATCTACCGCCCCGACGTGAAGGGGCGGAGGATGCTGTGCTGGGACTGGCTGCCCCAGGACTGGACGGCGGAGCCCCGGTACTTCCAGCCGGACAAGTGGCATGAGCCGGACATCATGGCGGAGGGCCATGTCCGGGAGGCCTACGACTGGGTGACCGGGAACCTGGGCGAGCTGCTGGAGCGCCACGGATACCGTCGGGAGGGGCCCCTCTACCGGGCGGTTGCCCCCAATAACGACACCCTGGCTTTTTTCTGCCACTTCGGTCTGGAGTGCGTCCTCCTGAGCCATCTGCTGAACATCTCTCCCATGGCCCTCTGGCACGGGACCTGCGCCGCGCCCACGTCGGTGACCACCGTGGTCACGGAGGAGCGGCGGGAGGGGATCGCCTACTTCCGCATGGGGGCCTTCGGTGACGTCTCCCACCTGTACTGCCACGGGGAGCCGCCCGCCTTTTCCGCCCGATTCCGGGAGTGCTATGGCAATGAAGACGAGCGGCGGGACTGATCCTCCTGAGAGCTCCCGGTCAACCCGACAAAAAGCGCGCGTCCGGCCTGTGTGGCCGGGCGCGCGTTTTTCTTATCGTGCATTATGGCATCCAGTTGGATTTCACCCGCAGGCGGTTGAGGGCCCTGGCAAGGGTGGCCTGGGCGATCTGGTGCTCCTGTCGGCTCTTCTGCTGCAACAGGGCCTCCCGGGCCTCGTCGGCCTCTCGCCTGGCCCGTACCTCGTCGATCTCCTCGGGGCGCTCCACGGAGTCCACCAGGACCAGCACGTCGTTGTGCTCCACCTTGACCATCCCGGGGGAGACGGCGGCCAGCCGCTCCGGCTGGTCGGGGACCTGGTAGCGCAGGGTCCCGGGCTGGACGGCGGCAATCATGTTGCTGTGGTGGGCCAAGACGCACTGCTCCCCGTCACTGGTGGGGATGGTCAAACTGATGCAGGGCCCCTCATAAAAGTTCTTGTCCGCCGCCAGAATGTGCACCTGAAAGACGTCCATCAGAGCTCACCCGCCTCCAGTCGTTTTGCCTTCGCCACCACGTCCCGCCAGGAGCCCACGTTGTAGAAGGCCGCCTCCGGGTACTGGTCCAGCTCGCCGTCCACGATGGCCCCGAAGCTCTCCAGCGTGTCGTGGAGGGGGACGTAGACGCCGGGGATGCCGGTAAACTTCTCCGCCACGTGGGTAGGCTGGGCCAAAAAGCGCTGGAGACGGCGGGCCCGGGCCACGGTGTGCCGGTCCTCGCTGCTGAGTTCGTCCATGCCCAGGATGGCGATGATGTCCTGGAGCTCCCGGTATTTCTCCAGGATCTCCTGGACCTTCCGGGCGATGCGGTAGTGCTTTTCACCCACCAGGTCGGCCTCCAGGATCCGGGAGGAGGAGGCCAGGGGGTCCACCGCCGGATAGATGCCCTGCTCGGAGATCTTCCGGCTGAGCACCGTGGTGGCGTCCAGATGGGCGAAGGTGGTAGCGGTGGCGGGGTCCGTCAGGTCGTCGGCGGGGACGTACACCGCCTGCACGGAGGTGACGGAGCCCTCCTTGGTGGAGGCGATGCGCTCCTGGAGCTCGCCCATCTCGTTGGCCAGGGTGGGCTGGTAGCCCACGGCGGAGGGCATACGCCCCAGCAGGGTGGACACCTCGCTGCCCGCCTGGACAAAGCGGAAGATGTTGTCGATGAACAGCAGCACATCCTTGTGCTCCTTGTCCCGGAAGTATTCCGCCATGGTCAGTCCCGACAGGGCCACCCGCATTCTCACGCCGGGGGACTCGTTCATCTGCCCGAAGACCAGGGCGGTCTTCTCGGACACGCCGCTCTCCCGCATTTCCCGCCACAGGTCGTTGCCCTCGCGGCTGCGCTCACCCACGCCGGTGAAGATGGAATAGCCCCCGTGCTCCATCGCCACATTGTGGATCAGCTCCTGGATCAGCACCGTCTTGCCCACGCCCGCGCCGCCGAACAGGCCGATCTTGCCCCCTCTGGGGTAGGGCTCCAGCAGGTCGATGACCTTGATGCCCGTCTCCAGGATCTCCACCGCCGGGCTCTGCTCCTCAAAGGTGGGCGGCGCACGGTAGATGCTCTGAACCGGGGTGTCCGCGGGCAGAGGGGCGCCCCCGTCAATGGGCTGACCGAGGACGTTGAACATCCGTCCCAGGGTGGCCTGGCCCACGGGCACCTGGATGGTGCGCCCGGGGATGTCTACGGCCAGCCCCCGGGCCAGTCCCTCGCTGGGGGAGAGCATGATGCACCGCACGGTGTTCCGCCCCACATGCTGGGCCACCTCCATGACGTGTACGACGCCCGCTTTTTCCACGGAGAGCTCCTCCCGCAGCCGGGGCAGTGCGCCGTCCTGGATTTCCACGTCCACAACAGGACCTGCTATTTGAACAATGATCCCTCGTTCCAAATCCCTCACCTCGTATTCTTCCGATGTTTTTGCTTCTGGGCCCTGGCCCCGGCGGAGATCTCGGTGATCTCCTGGGTGATGCTCGACTGCCGGACCCGGTTGAACTCCAGGGAGAGTTCCCCCAGCAGATTCTCCGCATTCTGGTTGGCGCTGTCCATGGCCGTCATGCGGGCCTCCTGCTCGCAGCAGAAGCTGTCGATCAGGGCGCTGTAGATAAAGCCGGATACATAGCTGGGCATCATACTGTTGAGCACCGCTCTCACGTCCGGGAGAAATTCAAAGGGCTCCGTGACCGGCTGTTCCACGACGGCGGCGTCGGCGAAATGGGTCCGGTGGAAGGGCAGCAGGCGGGTGGAGCGGGCCTGGAAGGACATGGCGTTGGCCATGTCGGTGTAGACAATAAAGATCTTCTTGAGCTCCCCCCGGTCGAAGCCGTCCAGCAGCAGGGCGCTGATCTCCCGGGCCCGGGCCATGGTGGGATTCTGGGCGGTGTAGAGGAAGCTGTGCTCGATGGGGATGCCCCGCTGGGCGAAAAACCGCCTGCCGTACTCCCCGACCACGAAGAGCTTGGTATCCGGGTGCTGCTCCAGCAGCCTGGTGGCCTCCCGGATGGCGTTCTGGTTGTAGGAGCCCGCCAGGCCCTTGTCGGCGGTGATGACCAGGCAGCCGTAAGTGCCGTCCAGAGTGGCGTCGCCGCTGTCCGGGTAGAAGTAGCGGCTGTCCACGTTTCCCGCCGTGCGGAAGACCCGCTTGATCTCCCCCCGCAGGGCCTCGAAGTAGGGGCGGGTATTTTCCAGCTCCTGTCGGGCCTTGCGCAGCTTGGTGGAGGCGATGAGGTACATGGCGTTGGTGATTTTCTGGGTCTCCTGGACGCTCTGGATGCGGTTTTTGATCTCCTTTGTTCCGGCCATCTCAGCCTCCGTGCTTCCCGCGGAAGACTTCCAGGAACTGGCGGGACAGGTTTAGCAGCTCCTCCCGGTCCTCCTCGGGCAAAAAACCGGTCAGATCGACCCTCCGGCAGAGGTCCGGGACCTGTTCCTCGACAAAGGAGAGCAGTCCGGCGCGGAACCGGTCCATGTCGTCGAGCGGTACGTCCTGCATGACATGGTGCAGGGCGGCGGTGAGGAGGATGACCTGCTGGTGCTGGGAGAGGGGGGCGTACTGGCTCTGCCGCAGCAGGCGCATGAGCCCCTGACCGTAGGAGAGCTGGCGCTTGGTGGCGTCGTCCAGGTCGCTGGAGAACTGGGTGAACACCTCCATCTCCCGGTACTGGGCCAGATCCAGCCGGATGGCGCCCGCGGAGGACTTCATGGCCTTGGTCTGGGCGTCACCGCCCACCCGGGACACACTGAGTCCCACGTTGACTGCGGGCCGCTGGCCGGAGAAGAACAGTTCGCTCTCCAGGAAAATCTGACCGTCGGTGATAGAGATGATGTTGGTGGGAATGTAGGCGGACACGTCCCCCGCCTGGGTCTCCACGATGGGCAGGGCGGTCATGCTGCCGCCCCCCCGCTCGTCGGAGAGGTGGGCCGCCCGCTCCAGCAGCCGGGAGTGGAGGTAGAACACGTCGCCCGGGTAAGCCTCACGGCCCGGGGAGCGCTCCAGGAGCAGGCTCAGGGCCCGGTAGGCGATGGCGTGCTTGCTGAGATCGTCGTAGACGATGAGCACGTCCTGCCCCTGGTACATGAAGAACTCGGCCAGGGCACAGCCCGCGTAGGGCGCGATGTACTGTAGTGCGGCGGAGGAGCTGGCGGGGGCGCTGATGACGCAGGTGTAGTCCATGGCGCCCCGGCGGTTCAGGTTTTCCACCAGCTGGGCCACGGAACTGGTCTTCTGGCCAATGGCCACATAGACGCACATCACGTCCTTGCCCTTCTGGTTGAGGATGGTGTCCAGGGCGATGGCGGTCTTGCCGGTCTGGCGGTCGCCGATGATCAGCTCCCGTTGGCCGCGGCCGATGGGGAACATGGAGTCGATGGTCAGCAGCCCCGTCTCCATGGGGGTGTTGACCGGCTGGCGGTCCAGAATACCGGGGGCGGGGAACTCAATGGGACGGTAGGTATCCGGATGGATGCGGCCCTTGCCGTCGATGGGGACGCCCAGGGCGTCCACCACCCGGCCCAGGTAGGCGTCGCCCACGGGCATTCCGGCGGTCTTGTGGGTACGCCGGACCATGCTTCCGGCGGTGATGTCCTCGCCGTCGCCGAAGAGGACGCAGCTCAACTCCCCCCGGCGCAGCTCCTGGACCATGCCCTTGACGCCGGAGGCGAAGACCAGGATCTCGCCGTACTGGGCGTGCTCCAGGCCGCTCACGGTGGCGATTTCGCCGTCTACGGTCAGCACCTCGCCGATCTCCTCCGGGATGATGGACAGCTCCCAGTTCGACGCGGCCTGGCGCATCAGGGGGAGCAGTTCCTCCTCGCCGGGCTCCAGCTGGCGGAGGTAGTCGGTAAACTGCCGTACCCGGCCGTCCAGGGTCCAGTCGTACACGTCGGATCCCACCTGGAGCCGGAAGCCGGTATGCAGGGTGTCGTCCTTCTCCCAGTGCAGGGGCACCTTGCGCTGATAAGTCCGGGTGAGAAAGTCGCCGAAACGCTGGAGCTGGACCTGACTGGGCTCGCGGGCGCTGCGCAGCTCCGCCGTCAGGCGGCCTCTAGCGTTCCTCATCATGCTCTGCTCCTCCCTCCGCCAGGTCTAGGAATTGATCGAAGGGGTCCTGGCCCAGGGCCAGCTTTTTGGTGGCCGCAGCGGCCAGACGCCGGAGCTCCCGCTGGGAGGAGCGCAGGATCTGATCCCGGTCGTGGGCCGCCTCAGCCCGGGCGTGGACGAGCAGCTGCTGCGCCTGGGCCTTGGCCTGGGAGAGCTGCTCCTCGGCGGACTGCTGGACGGCCTGCTGGGCCTTGGCCCGGGAGAGGCGAATCTCCTCGTCGGCGGCGTCCAGCTTGGCCTGATATTCGGCCTTGATCCGCTCTGCCTCCTCCAGCTTGTCGGCGGCCTGCTGGTCCTTCTCGCGGTAGTAGGCTTCCCGCTTCTCCATGAATTGCTTGACGGGCTTGAAGAGGATGAAGTACAGCCCGCCCACCAGGATGACCAGATTCATCCAGTGCAGCAAAATTTGCTGCCAATCAATATTCAACGGCATATGGCTCCCCCCGTCTTACAGCACGAAGATGATCAGGATGACGACCAGCAGGGCATAGATGATGGCGGTCTCGATGAAGACAAGACCCAGCATCAGGGAGGTGCGGATCTTGCCCTCGGCCTCGGGCTGACGGGAGATGCCCTCGGCGGCCTTGGCGGTGGCCAGGCCCATGCCGATGGCGCCGCCTGCGGCGGCGATGCCGATGGCGATACCGGCGGCCAGGGCCTTCAGGCCGAGGGTGTTGTCCGGCGCCTGGACGGCGCCGGAGGCGGCGTAGGCGGGAGCGGCCAGGGCCAGGGACGAGAGCAGTACGCAGGTGAGGGTGAAGATTTTTTTGAGAAATTTGTTCATGGTAGAAAACCTCCAATAATCTTAGTCGCTTATGGAAAACAAGCCCTAGGCCCCCCGGATTTTTTTCTTCTTTGCCTTGGGCGGCGTCGGCTCGGAGACCTCGCCGTAGTAGAGGGCGGTCAGCATGGTGAGCACATAGGCTTGAATGAGCGCGTGGAGCAAGGTGAACATGACGCCCACCAGCACCGGCAGCACGAAGCTGAGATTCACGTAGTAGTACACCAGCTCTGTCACCAGCAGGCCGCTGAGCAGTGCGCCGAAGAGACGGAAGCTCATGGAGATGGGCAGGGAGAACTCCTTGAGGGCCTTCCCGATGCCCTTGGGGCCGTTTCCGGCTACACCGCCGGAGACAATGACCAGATAGGACAGGGTGCCCAGGGCGATGGCGGCGTTCACGTCGGACAGGGGAGCGGGCAGCGTGATGGGGTGTCCCTGGACGGTGACCGCCTGGAGCCCCAGCAGCTCAAAGAGCGTTCCCACAAAGATGTACGCACCGGCGGCGAAGATGTAGGCCCCCAGAAAGCCGAAGCGGTGGGGGCTGTTGCTCTTGGCCAAGTGGTCGAAGAGCCCCACGACTTCCTCCAGGACCATCTGGAATTTGCCCGGCTTGAGGTGAAACCGGGGAAGGGCAAAGATCCGGATCCCCAGTGCGGCCACCAGCAGGATGGCCGTTACGGTGAACGCGGAGATCAGGCCCGGGTTGACATCCTTCAGCCCGAAGAGGCTGATTTGGCCTGTGCCATGGAGCACGGCGTCCCGCATCGCTTCCTGCACGCTCTCCGACCGGCCCGGCGAACCGGTGAGCAGCGCCCCGGCCAGCAAAAGCAGGATTGCCGTAAGCCACAACGCCAGGCCCACTTTATGTTGCTTCATCCAGCATACCTTCTTTCGTTTTTGACGATACTGGCGCACCCGCCTGTGTTTGGTGGACGCGCCGCGCTTGCGATACAATTATAACACCGCTGTCAAGACCCATAAATAGCATCCTTTTACAAATTCATCTCGCTTTATGGCCCTACCATTTGGAGACAAATTCCAGTGTTCGGACCAGGGAATCCATGCGGGCCTCCCGCCCGCGCGCCCGGTTCTTTCCGCGGTCGCCTCGGAAGAATTTTGCTGTCCGCAGCTCCATGGGAACGAACATGTGCCCGCCGCAGTCATAGCGCAGATGCTGGTAAAAATGGGGGAAGCCGTGCTGCCGCAGACGTTTTGTTATCTGCTCTGCTGCGGGTCCCGAGGGCCACATGGCGTCCATCCCGGAGGAAATGAGCAGAATCGGGCCGGTGATTTTCTCCGCCCGGATGACCGCAGAGGGGTTGGGGTGCTCCACGAGGGGCAGGTAGAGGTCATACATGGTCACCTCCCGCATCCGGACGCTGTTCCACAGCACGTGGCCAAGAGGAAATTTCTCCAGGCCGAAGGGGGTGTAGGGGATCTCCTCCCCGTGGAAGGTCCAGGTGCTCCCGGGTGCAATCGAGATCCCGTGCTTCAAGGTGAAACCCTGACAAACGGTGCTCATGGGAGAAACAGCGATCACTGCGTTGATAACGCCCGGCAGCAGGCTTCCCGCTGTCAGTGCGAGCTCTGCGCCTTTGGAGATTCCCCATAGTCCGACCTTATCATAGCCCATCTCGTGCAGGCGGTTTGCGGCTGCCTCCAGTGGATTGATGGGGACGTGATAGAACTGTCTGGGCAGCCCCTCCTCCATCACGTAGGCCAGGGCCAGGGCGGTCAATCCGTGGGACTGAAAAACCTGTGCCAGCTGTCGGGACAGCTCGAATTTTCCATCGCTGCCAGAAAAACAGATCAATGCTTTCCCCGGACAGCTGTCCACGGCAGGGGAGAACAACTCACCATGGAACCCATCTGCTCTAACGCGGTATTCAGGGTTCTTTACCGGTTCAGACATAAGCGTTTCCTCTTTTACAAATTCAGAATAAAGCACGGATCCCCCGGCTCTACCGAAAAATCCGCAATTTTTATCAAAGTCCCAGCGGCAGGAATGCCGCCGCTGCGGCCAGCGCCACTGCCGGGAGGAGGTTTGCCACACGGACCTTCTTTCCGAACACCAGGTTCACGCCCACACAGAAGATCAGCACGGACCCGATGAGGGACAGGTTGGACAGCGCGGCCTCCGTCATCACCGGCTTGATGAACTGTGCCAGGGCGGTGACGCCCCCTTGCAGCGCGGCCACGGGGATGGCGGAGAAGAGGCAGCCCTTTCCCATGGAGCAGGCCATTACCATGATGATGATAAAATCCAGAATGGCTTTATTGGCCAGAATGGAGTAATCCCCCATCAGGCCGTCCTCGATGGCCCCCACGATGGCCATCGCCCCGATGCAGACCGTCAGGGAGGCGGTGACAAAGCCGTCCACGAACTGCTTATCCCGCGCATTCCCGGTCTTGACCTTCAGCCAGCCGCCGAAGCGCTCAAAGAGGCCCTCGATGTTGATGACCTCACCGATTAGCGCCCCCAGGGCCAGGCAGAGCGTAATCAGCATCCCGCGCCCGCTGGCGACGGAGGAGCCCTCCACGGTCAGCATCTCCTCCATCGCCCCGCCGATGCCGATGAACAGTACGCTCACGCCGCAGACGGTGCTCAGAGAATCTTGGCACCGCTGGGGGATCAGCCTCCCGAAGAGAAGTCCGGCCAGTCCTCCCAGGAGAATGCCCAGCGCATTGATGACGGTTCCCAGTCCCGCCATAAGCCCACGCCTCCTTTCCGAAAATACTGCCGGAGATCAGAGCGATCTCCGGCAGGTGTTGGTTACTGCTCCGTGCCAAAATCGGCCATGTAGGCCGCGGCCAGCTTCTCGGGCCAGTCACCCACGGGTTCCAGCACGCCGGTGAAGAACCGCAGGGTCTTGGGCTCGTGGACGAACCGCAGTCCGCCGATGAGGTCCCGGTGGTCATAGAGCCATTTCACGCGGTCAATGACGTACTCCGTCTGGGACAGGGTGAACACCCGGCGGGGGAAGGCCAGGCGGACCAGCTCCATGGAGGCCATGCGCTCGCTGCCGTCGGCGTTGCGCTCCTCGGAGAGGGTGCCGCGCTCCATGCCCCGGATGCCGCCGCAGATGTACAGTGCGCACACCAGGGCCCCGGCGGGATACTGCTCCTGCGGAATATGCTTGACGAACTCACTGGCATCCAGATGGGCCCCCAGACCGCCGCCGGGGGTGATGACGGGCACGCCGTAGTCGTCCAGGGACTTCACGCAATAGCCCACGAACTGGGGGCCCTGGGAGATGACGTTCATGTCCATGCTCTCCTCAAAGCCCACGGTCATGGCCTCGATCTCCCGCACGGACATGCCGCCGTAGGTGAGGAAGCCCTCGAACATGGGGATCAGATCCTCCATGGAGTAGTACAGGTCCCGATCCCGGACCAGGATGGCGCCGCCCCGGGCGAAGCCAAACTTCCGCGCGGAGAAGTAGATCATATCGAAGAGGTCCGCCACCATCCGGGTGATCTCCCGAACAGACTTGTCCGCCATGCCCTCCTCGCGGGTCTTCATGAAGTACAGGTTGTCCTGGAGCAGGGAGGCGTCCAACACGGTGAGCACGCCGTATTTCTTGCAGATGTCCGTGGCCGCCTTCATGTTGGCGTAGGAGATGGGCTGGCCGCCAATGAGGTTGGTGCCCGCCTCCAGGCGCACGAAGGGCACATTCTCCGGGGTCTCCTTGCGGATGCACGCCTCCAGCTTCTCCAGGTCGATGTTGCCCTTGAAGGGCAGGTCGCTCTTGCTGATCAGGCCCTCGTCCTTCACCAGCTCCTCCACGCGGCCGCCCATGCGGGTGATGTGGGCCTTGGCGGTGGTGAAATGGTAGTTCATGATGACGCAGTTGCCGGGCTTTACAAAGCGGGTGGCCAGAATATTCTCGCAGGCCCGTCCCTGGTGGGCGGGGAGGCAGTATTGGATGCCGAAGAGCTCCTGGAGCTTGCGCTCCATGCGAAAGTAGCTCTCGCTGCCGGCGTAGGCGTCGTCGGCCCGGAGCATGGCGGATTCCATGTCATCGCTCATGGCGTTGACGCCGGAATCGGTGAGCATATCCAGGAAGATGTCGCTGTTGTGGAGCTGGAAGGTGTTATACCCGGACTCCTGGATCTTCTGGAGCCGCTGGCCGGTGGGCAGCAGGTTCAGCTTCTGGACGATGCGCACCTTGTGCATCTCCAGGGGGATGGGATCGTGCTTGTAGAAGGTGATCTGTGGCATTTCGTTTGTTCTCCTCTGTTTATAGGTTGTACGTTTCCTGATAAGGGCGGCCATGCCGAAAAACGTTCATCAATACTTTAGCACTTTGAACACAAAAAGTAAATACCCAGAAGCGACATTCCCGGAGAAAAAATTTCCCCGAATCCTGGCGGAGCGGATAGAAGGCGCTCCTGGATGTCCGGCGGGTAAAGTTCGCAGGACGGGGAATACTATGGGCATATGAAAGAGCGTATGACTAACCATAAGGAGCGAGAAGCCATGATTGAATCGGATACCATTAAATTGCTGCGGGAGTGTGACGCGGGGGTCAAGATGGGCGTTGCCTCCATTGACGATGTGCTCGACCATGTCAAGGACGGGAACTTCAGGCGCCGCCTGACGGACTGCAAACAGGACCACAACGCCCTGGACCGGGAGCTCCAGGGTCTGCTGGACCGCTACCACGACGAGGGGAAGGACCCCAGCCCCGTGGCGAAGGGCATGAGCTGGATGAAGACCAATATGAAGCTGGGCATGGACAGCTCAGACGAGGCCATCGCCAGTCTGATGACCGATGGGTGCAACATGGGGGTGAAGTCGCTGCACAAGTACCTCAACCAGTACAAGGCGGCGGACGAGTCCTCCAAGAACATCGCCAAGCAGCTCATCCACCTGGAGGAGCAGCTGACGGCGGACATGCGGCAGTACCTGTAACCCCCGGGGACGCTTCCAAAGAAGCGTCCCCGAAATTTTTCCTGGATATTTTGAAAAAAGGCTTGACATTCCCATTGTGTGAGGGTTTATCCTACTTTCAGGAACCGGTTCCCACATCAAAATAAGGAGGTATGTCATGCTCACGATTGGAGAGTTCTCCCGGCTGAGCCGGGTCTCGCCGCGGATGCTGCGCCACTATGACGCATTGGGGCTGCTCTGTCCCCGGACGGTGGGAGAGAACGGCTACCGCTACTACCGGCAGGAGCAGTTGTCCGACCTGGCCAAACTTCAGTGGCTGAAGTCCTACGGCTTCTCCCTGGGGGAGCTAGGGCCGCTGCTGGCACTGGAGGACGCGCAGCTCCTTCCCCATCTCCGGGAGCGACGGCAGGGTCTGGAGGCGGAGCTGACGGAAAAGCGGGCGGCGCTTCTCCGATTGGAGGCGGACATCCTCCGCATGGAAGGAAAGACAACAATGGAAAATCAGTATCATGTTATCCTGATGGAGGACCCGGAGCAGAAGGTATTTTCTATCCGCAAAACCGTCGGCGTAGCGGAGTACCACGAGCTGTTCAACGAGCTGCGCCGCGAGGCGGAGCGGCGGGGCCTGAAGCAGGCGGGCCCCATCCAGATGCGCTACTACGATCCCGACTTCAACCAGGACAGCTCTGACGTGGAGGCCCAGATGGTGGTGGCCCAGGATGGTCCCGACGTCACGGTCAAGCCCGCCTGTACCTGCGCCGCAGTACAGCACCGGGGGTCCTATGAGAACCTGTACCTGGCCTACGGGGCTCTGTGCGCCTGGCTGGGGGAGCACACGGAGTATCGCGTCTGCGGTCCCGCCATGGACCGGTATCTCAACGATCCCCACGACACGCCCGCCGACCAGCTGGAAACCGGTGTACTCTTCCCAGTAGAGAAGCTGTAAGTAACGCAAGGCACTTCTTCGGACGGGCCCCCTAGCACGGCGTGAGCCGTGCGGCCGACAAGAACCCCAGAAATTACGGGGGCGGAACAGAGTTCCGCCCCCTTGGCATTTCAGTTTTGTACGCACTTTCGCCAGCCGCACCCTAAAGCAAGCGCAAGCTTGCGGCAAAAAGTTCTTTTTGGATACTTTTTCTTTCAAGAAAAAGTATCATCCGACAGGCGTTGCAGCAGCCTCCGGCAGGGGCGGAACAGGGTCAGCGCCATGACGAAGTTGCCTGCGCAATGGAGCGCGTCAAATGGGATCCCGGAGACCCACCAGCTCAGGGCGAAGGCCCAGCCTCCGGCGGCCCAGTAGGTCAGGGAGCACAGGGCGCCGAAGCACAGTCCGAAGCCCCCGGACAGCACCGCCCAGCCCAGCGGGGACTCCATCCGCCGCAGCAGCCGCGCGCATACCGCCAGCACAAGCCACACATATAGGTAGCAAGCCGACCAGTACCCGAACCCCCAGGTGACGATCTCCAGCAGCACGTAGGCATAGATGGGCAGCAGGGCCTTCCAGCCCAGTACCACCACGTAGACCATCACCAGAAGGGACACCGGCTCGATGTTGGGCATCCAGGCCATCGCCAGCTTGGCGGCGTACAGCGCCGCCGTCAGGAGGCCCATGACCGCCAGATCCCGGGCCCGCCAACGGGTTTGCTTAGAATCCATCGTAGCCCACGGTGAGGGTCAGCTCATACCGCTCTCCGTCGGCAATGGGGGTGGTGTCCGCGCTGGTATTGACCATCTCACCGGACTTGGTGATCTTCCACCACTCCTGGGCGGCCTCATCGGCGGTCTCCCCGTCGGCAGTGAGGATGTAGAGCCCATAGACGCTCTGATTGTCCTCCACCACGCCGCCCTCCACCAGGGCCGGGCCCAGGTACTCCTCCTGGGTGCGCAACGGGAAATCATTGGTGGAGCCGTCGCGGTGGACCACCTGGACGGTGACCTGCTTCCCACCGGCAGCGCCCCGGGGGGAGGCGAAGCGCCACACGGCCAGCAGGATGGCCGCGACGACCACGAGGACGATGGCGGCGATCAGTGCTTTCTTGTTTCCTTTCATCTGGTGTACCTCTTCCATCAATATGCTTTTGCGGTATAGCCCTTAGGGGACGCTGGACCCAATTTCTTTTGCAGTGCATCGGGGTTCATCGCGTAATGCAGGGCCGTCTCGGCGGTAATCCGCCCGGCCTTATAGAGCCGGAGGATGGACTCGTCCATGCTGACCATGCCCTCCGCGGAGGCGGTCTGAATGGTGGAGTCGATCTGGTGAATCCGGCTGTCCCGCACCATGCTGCGCACGGCGGTGTTCAGGTGCATGATCTCAAAGGCGGGCACCAGCTGGCCGTCGGTGGAGGGCAGGAGCTGCTGACTGATGACCGTCTTGAGCACCTGGGCCAGCTGGATGCGGATCTGCTGCTGCTGAGCGGGGGGGAAGACGTCGATGATCCGGTCGATGGTGTTTACCGCGCCCACCGTGTGGAGGGTGGAGATCACCAGGTGTCCGGTCTCTGCCGCCGTCATGGCGGTCTGGATGGTGTCCAGGTCCCGCATCTCGCCCAGGAGGATCACGTCCGGGGCCTGCCGCAGACTGGCCCGCAGGGCGGTGACGTAGCTGGCAGTATCCATGGCCAGCTCCCGCTGGCTGATGATGCTCTTGTCGTTCCGGTGCAGGTACTCGATGGGGTCCTCGATGGTGATGATGTGGGCGTCCCGGCTGTGGTTCACCGCGTCCACGATGCAGGCCAGGGTGGTGGACTTGCCGCCCCCGGCGGGTCCGGTGACCAGGACCATGCCCCGGGTCATGCGGGCCACCTTCATGACCTCCTCCGGGATGCTCATATTCTGCCAGTTGGGGATCCCGAAGCTCACCACCCGGATCACCGCCGAGAGGGAGCCCCGCTGCCGGTAGGCGTTGACCCGGAACCGGGCCAGGCCGACGACGGACAGGGAGAAGTCGTCGTCGCCTGTGGCGATGCACCGGTCGATGGGCCGCTGGGCCATGTCGTAGATCTCCCGCACCAGGGTCTCCGAGTCCTCGGGCTTCAGCCGTCCGTCCTGAATGGGGACCAGCTCGCCCTCGCACTTCATGGAGACCGCCTTACCGGCGATCACGAACAGGTCGGAGGCGCTTTTCTCCACCGCCTGCTCCAGATATGTCAGAACACTTTCCATTCTCTCCAAACTCCTTTTTTCTACTCGCCGTCCCAGACCGGCATGGAGCTGTCGATCTCCCATTCACCGGTATATTCCGTCTGCCACCGCAGGATCTGACAGGTTTCGCCGTCCTGATCCCCCAGCATGACCTCTACGCGCAGCGCCTGGCTGTCGCCGAAGGGGAGGGAGAAGGCGGCGGTCTCCACCGGCCCGTCGGGATAGGTGGACAGTACGTGCTCGATCTCCACGTCCACGGGGAGCGTCTTGCCGTCCCGCAGGGCCGCCACGATCTCCACCGCCTGCCGGTCCGCCTCATAGTAGTCCGCCGCGTTCTGGGCGGTCATCTCGGACAGCTTGGCCTCCCGGTCCGCCGTGGCGATGGTCAGCACGGCGAACACCGCCAGGCACAGCACGCAGAAGATCATCACCAGGCTCACCGCCCCGGATACGCCTCCGCCCCGCTTCATGACGCCACCTCCATTGATGTCACCGTACTCCGGAGGGCCGCGATGTCCCATATGAGAATGGTGGTTCCCACGGCCTCCTTGCCGTTCCGGTCATACCGCTGCACCGACAGGGAAGCGCCGGTATAGCCATCCTCCGACCTGAGGGACAGCACGACGTCAAAGGCGCTCTCCCCGCCGCCGTCCAGCTTCTCCCAGCCCTCATCGTAGGAGATGCAGACCGTATCTCCCATCATCTGTCCCCCGGTCAGCTGCGCCGTCCTCTCCAGGTCGCCGCCTGCGGCCTTGAAGCACTCCGCAGCGCTCCTGGCCTCGCTGACGGCCCGGTTGAGGTCGGCGCTGTCCTGGCTCATGACCTCCGAGCGGACGAACAGCCCCACGCAGATGGCCGCGCACAGGGAGAACACCCCCACCGCAATCAGCAGCTCAATGGCGAACAGACCGGAGCGGGTGGGCTTGATTCTTTCCCGCATCTTATCCCACACTCCTTATATGTACATCGGCGGTGTGTACCACGCCGTCCGTATCCGTCAGCGTCAGGCGCAGAAGCCCGCCGTCGGCCAGGCCGATCTCCAGCGCCCGGGCGGGGCAGACGGCCTCGCCGAACTCCGGATCCAGCTCCCAGCCCTTTTCACAGAGCATCTCCATCAGCTGACCGTCATAGACGTACAGGATGGTCTCATAGGTGGTGCCGTCGTACTCCTGGTACAGAAACAGCGCGTCGCCGTCCCCGAAGGGTCCGGCGTCCACCAGCCGCAGGGCGTCGCTGCCGTGGAGCTTGGCAGTGATATAGCTGAGGCTGACCCGCTCTGCGGCGCTCTCCTCCACCCGGTCTGCCACCCGGCGGTAGACCACGGCGCCCGCCGCCAGGCTCAACAGCAGCGTCGCGCCGAACACACACGTGAGCGCCAGGGCCGCCAGGGTCCCCGCGCCGCTCTGCCGCCTCATGGCTCCACCTCCGCCAGTTGGATGACGGTGACGGTGGGCCGGATGTTGGAGGCAAAGATGTCATAGAAGACCGCGTACTTTGTCTCGTCGATGGCCAGGCCGCTCTTGGCCTTCAGATCCTGGTAGTTGGCGGGGTAGACGCCCTCCAGGGCGTAGCAGCTGACCACCGCCCGGTTGATGGCCTCCTCAGCCATGCGCAAACCCTCCCGGTCGGAGACCTCGCCGGCCTCCCGGACCCCGCGGACCATCCACACCGCCACGGCGGCGAAGAGCGCCAGCCCCAGCAGCAGGGGGATCCAGGAGCCCCGATTTATGTATTTCCGTCTCTTCATATGCCCACCTTATCCAATCGTGGACAGAAGGCCCATCAGCGGCAGCATGACGCTCAGCAGGATCACCCCGGCCAGGGCGCTGGTGATGACAACGATGGCCGGTTCAATGGCCCCCACCGTCCGGTCGATGCGCCTTAGGCTCTCCTCCTCCTGGCGCTGGGCCAGGTCCTCCAGCGTGTCCGGCAGGGAGCCGGTCTGCTCCGCCAGCTTCAGCAGACGGCAGTCCCGGCCGGAGAAGAGGCCGCACTTCGCCAGCGCATCGGCAGGGCTGCCGCCCTCCTCGATGTCCTTCCGGCACTGCTCGGTCTTCTCGTCGATCTCCCGGGCCCCGCCGCACAGCCTGGCGGACAGCTCCACGGATTCCTCCATACTCAGCCCGCTGGACACCGCCATCGCCATGGAGGAGGCGAAGCGGGACACGGCCATCTGCCCCAGGACGCCCTGTCCGCCGAAGCGGCGGCGGAACCAGACGGTAAACTTCTCCCGCAACGCGGGGACCAGGGCCACCACCAGCCCGGCGGCGGCCAGGACCACCAGCACCACGGCGATGCCCGTCCCGGCCTTGGCCAGCACGGCCCCGGCGTTCATCATGCCCGTGGCCACCGCGCCCATGCGGACGCCCAGCTGGGCAAACACCCGGTCGAAGACCGGCAGCACCTGCGTCACCAGCAGGATGACCACCGCCACCATGACGGCGAACAGGGTCACCGGCACCGTCACCGCGCCGCGGATGTCCGCGCTCATGCGGAGTTGCCGGTCATAGTGGCGCTGGAGGGAGAGGAGGACGTCCTCCAGACGCCCGGTCTGCTCCGCCAGGGACACCATGTCGGTCATATACGCGGGGAAAGCCCCTGACTCCCGCAGAGCGGAAGCCAGAGGCATACCTTCCTCGGTGGACTGACACAGCGCCTCCAGCCAGGACCGGACCTCGGGGTCCGTCTCGTCATCCCGCAGCATCCCCAGGCCGTCGGCCAGGGGGACGCCGGACCGGACGAGCTGGTAGAGCTCCCGGCAGAAGACGGGAAGATACTGGGTGGGAACGCGCAGTCGTTTCATAATTCAATTTCCTCCGAATCCATCAGTAGAGATACTTTTCCTTGTAGTTGCCCGGGGTGTTGATAAAGTCCATGATGCCCTTGCTCTGCTTGCCGCTGGAGGCGAAGGTGGGGTCCATGAGGTTCCAGATCTTGCCGTCGAAGTAGATCATGCTCTCGACCCAGCCGCCCTCCTCGCTCCAGACGTTGATCCAGGCGTGGTAGACGCCCGTGCTGGTGTAGCCCACCACCAGCTTGATGGGCACGCCCTGACTGCGCAGCATGGCGGACATGAGGGCGGCGTAGTCGAAGCAGATGCCCTTCTTCTCGTTCATCACGCTGTCCACATCGGGCAGGTAGCCCGTCAGCTCACCCTTCTTGACCTGGTTGGCCTTGGCGGTGTCGTACTTGAGGTTGGTGACCACCCACTCGTAGATCACGCCCACCTTGCTGAGGTTGTCCTCGACGCCCTCGTCGGCGATGAGCTGGGCGGCCATCGCCACCGCCTCGGAGTCGTCGGAGTAGTTGACGTACTGGTTGGGCCGGATGAAGGGGGCGAACTCGTCGGTGAGCTTGGCGTCCACCTTGGCGGCCAGCACGTCGGAGTATTGGTCGTCGTACATATTCTTATGTACGGAGATCCGATAGGTGCCGTTGCCGTCGGAGAGGGGGAAGACGTCGTACTCCCCGTCGGTGCGGAGATTGTACTTGTACTTGTCCGGGCAGTTGGGCCCCTTGATCTGGACCTTGATCTTGGGGTTTCCGCCGCCGGTCCACTTGACCATCACGTAGCCGTCCGCGGCGTTGGAGTAGTCGATCACGGCGGAGTCGTTCTTTGCCGTGGCGGTGCCGGAGGCCATCGGGTTGAGCACGATGCCGATGGGAGGCATTCCGCCCAGGGGGATGGACTCGTCCGTGATTTCGCCCAGGGTAGCAAGCTCTGCGTCCTCTTCCGGGGCGGCGGCGCAGCCGCAGGCCATGCCCAATAGCAGCACCAGGGCCAGAAACGCGCTGAACCATCTTTTCTTCATAATGAAATCACCTATCCCTAATTCACAAAAGAATTACTTTGGTCACATGGATGTGACCAGTGGTTCCTATCGAACCACTCCAGCTTGAGGATACTATACCATTTTGCCCCTGATTTGTCAAGGGCTACAGAAGATTTATTTCTTACGATTTTGGATATGCGGTTACAGATGCAAATTTTTTGTGCGCAGAGTTCCAAAGGGAAGGAGCTCTCTACAGATCATGAAATTTCCGCAAAAGTTGCACGTGCCTGTGCAACTTTTCTCCCTTTTTATGTAACAATATAGAGCTACATTCAAAAGGAGGAGCAATGATGAGAATGACAAAAGAGATGATCAGACAATTTTCTGCGGCACTGAAATCTGAGGGGCGCAGCACTGGCACTATTGACAAATACCAGCGGGACGTTCGGGCGTTTGCTGTGTGGCTGGACGACCTGGATTTGGAGGAGGCATCCGCCTGGCGGGAGCACCTGCTGGAACAGGGGTATGCACCGGTGACCGTCAACTCTATGCTTTCGGCGGTCAACCGCTTTCTCAAGTTTCTGGGCCGGGAGGACTGCAAAATCAAGTTCCTCCGCGTCCAGCGGAAAGCCTTCCGAGAGGAGAGCCGGGAGTTGACGAAAGCGGAATATCAGCGCTTACTTGACGCCGCCCGGGAGACGGGTCAGGAACGATTGGAACTTCTGATGGAGACCATCTGCGCCACGGGAATCCGGGTTTCGGAGGTCCGCTATGTTACGGTAGAAGCAGCAAATCGAGCGGAGACAGACATCAATCTAAAGGGGAAAATCCGCAGCATTTTACTTCCCAACAAGCTCCGTCGGAAGTTGCTCAAGTACGCCAAGAAAAACAAAATCGCCTCCGGGGAGATTTTTCTCACCGGAAGCGGAAAGAGTATGTCCCGCGGCCAGATTTGGCGGGAGATGAAAGCTATCTGCAAAAAAGCAGGCGTGGAGGAGAGCAAAGTCTTTCCACACAACCTCCGGCACTTATTCGCAACAACCTTCTATAAAGTCTGCAAGGACATCGTGAAGCTGGCGGACGTTCTCGGTCACTCCTCCATCAACACCACCCGGATTTATCTGATGACCTCCGGTGCGGAACATGCGCGGCAGCTGGAAAAGTTGGGGCTGGTCACGTGACTTTCGTCATGTTGACAAAATTTTTATTTTGTCGCATTTCTACATAGTTAGCTTTCTCTTATTATAGCATAGTTTTCCAAAAAAGAAAGACAGTTTTCCCAAAATCAGCGGTTTAACGAAAAAAGGGCATGAAAATCCAAGGACTGCAAAAAAGCATTTTGCGCAGCCCTTACTTTTCATGCCCTTTTTTGCTTTTCTTTGGGGCTTAGTTGCCTAAAAGTGTACAACCAAAGGACAAAATAAAAATTTTGTCAACAGACGGAGGTGTGGGAAACGTGCATCACTCCACGAAAAAGCTTGATTTGACCGGACAGAGGTTCGGAAGATTAACTGTCCTGGCCCCGGCGGAGAATATTGGGTCCCGTACTGCCTGGCTGTGCCGGTGCGACTGCGGCAATGAGACCGTGGTCAAAACCAGCCGCCTCCGGGACGGACGGACTGTTAGCTGCGGCTGTGCCCACGGCGCGGGAATCGAAAACCGCCTGACTTTTGTGGACGGCACCTGCGTGGAGATGATTCGGGCCAGTACGCGGCGCTGCAACAACACCAGCGGTGTGCCAGGCGTGGATTGGAATGTGCGAAAGCGGATCTGGCGGGCCTCCATCTGTTTCAAAGGAAAACGCTACCATCTGGGCAGCTATAAACTGTTCGACGATGCAGTCAAAGCCCGAAAGCAAGCGGAAGAGGAATTGTTCGCTCCCTTCCTGGCGGAGTTTGAACAAAACCGGGCCGCGAACCAATAAGGGTATACTCCCGTTTCCGCCGCACTCTCGGGTCGGGTCGGGTGGTATATACGTCCCAACGGAGTTCGACTATAACAGAATGGAAGGAGGATGCTCCCCAAGAGCAATTACCTACGCAAACTCCCTCGGCAAACCATTGGAAACAGTGGGACGCAAAGCCAGGTGCGTCGGGGCAAACGCTCCACGCTCGACCGGTTGCACGGCAAACCAGCGGAAACGCTGCGACGCAAAACCAGAGGCTGCGGGATTACCACGACCTCGCCGGTGATCCTATGCTCGTTCGGTTACCGGACTCCCTTTGCGTCCGAATAATGCAAAGAAAGGAAACTAATCTATGAAAAAGCGTATTTTTTCTCGGGTCTTGGCTTTCACCGTGGTCCTGTCTCTCTGCTTTTCTCTGCTATCTGTAACGGCTCTTGCGGACGAAGAGTCTCCTGCACCTGATATTCTTCCTATGGCAGATGCAACAGGTGAAGAACCGCCTGCATCTGAACCTGCGCCTGTATATGTGGCCGAAGCAACTGTCACGGTTACCGATGAAAACGGTGAAACAACGGAGGAGACAAAGCAATTTACCTCCATCGCCGATGCCATTGAAGCCATCGGAGGAAACGGAGAGGTCACACTGCTGGCAGGTGAGGGGGCAACCGCAGAGAATCCGACTGAAATCACTGAAAATGTAGTTATCGAAGAAGATGCAAAGATTACTCTGAATATCCCCGAAGGCGTAAGACTACAGAATACCAGAGGCGCTACAACTGGTTCTAACGATAATCCGACAGATCAGTCCACCATTCTCAATAAAGGCACATTGACCATTACGGGAGGCGGCGTCATTGTAAGCCTGTGCAGCTATGATGCCGGTGTCACGCTGCGCAATGCTTGGGGAGCAACGGCAAATATAAATGGCTGTACCTTTATTAACGATAATGGGAAAACTGATGATGATAAAAGAGCCTACTATGTTCTCCAGAACTTTGGAACAATGGACATCTACGAGGGAACAAAGGTCATCAAGGATAAACAAACGCCGTTTTCTGTGGTCGTGAATGGGTGGAGTGAAGGTGAAACAACAAAATATCCAACGTTGACACCAGAAAACAGCACGAGCGGAGTGGCAATCTTGAATATACATTCTGCCGAAATTGAGGGCAGTGGAATTTCCATCAGAAATACCACTTGGGGCGTATTAACAATAAACGATGGCGTTTTTACATCCGCATTTGGTATCCAAAATGAGAATGAAGCCACCATCAATGGTGGTACGTTTAACGGGAGTGCCAGCAATTACGGAACCATTATCAATGATTGTGAAACTCCGAGCGAAAATGCTACAGGTAAATTGGTCATTACTGGCGGTGTATTTAACAATTCCTCCGCAAAAGGCAATTCGCTTGCCGATCTGAGCGGCGGCCGTGATGTCAATGTATCTGGAGGCTACTATAAAGAACAGATTAACGACAACTGCCTCCTGACCGACACCGTAACGCCCGTGGTGTGTATCAAGGTTGAGAGCGAGGATGATAAGATGTATCAGGCCGGATTCCTCACACTGGAGGATGACGATACCAACAGATACCTGTATACGAACCTTGGCGATGGCACAACCACCGCTCTTCCGACGCTGATGCTGACCAATATGAACAACAAGCAGACCGTCAACAATACATCCGAGGTGGAGCAAATCACATGGACTACCAGTGATGACAGCATTGCAACTGTAGATGAAAATGGCCGGATTAGTGCGCGCAGCAATGGTGTGGTTACCGTTGTCGCGACTTATACCGTCAATGGCAAGTCGGTGACAAAGGAGTATACAGTCACGGTCGACACGGTTTATGCCCCTGTGATCTCCGATGATTTCACAAACTATATCGCATTTGATCCAACTGGTATGGGCGCCGACGCCACCACCATCGAAGACGAGGAGACCCCTCTGGCGGGCCTCTTCACCCGCGCGGACGCCATCGGCTATCTGTGGGAGCAGACCGGCAGTCCCGAGGCTGACCTGTCCGACTTCGCGGACGTTCCCGAGGACCACTACTGGGCTGTCGCCATCGGCTGGGCCCAGGACATGGGCATTGCTCTCCCCGACGAGGACGGCAATTTCCGTCCCGACGATCTGGTCCTCCGCACTTCCGACGAACCCGAAGGCGAGCTCCAGGAGTTCCTGAACCGCTACGCGGTATTTGCCGGTGTAGAGCTGGAGGACGGCGAGCTCTTTATCGAGCTGGACGGTGAAGCAGAAGATTTCATCATGGGCGAGGAGGCCCAGGTGATTTTTGACGAGTTCTTCGCCAAGCTGGAATCCGCTCTTGCGGCCCAGGCCGCGTAATACGCGCATCGAACCCAAGAAAAGCAACCCAGAGGCCCCGGGCAGATGCCCGGGGCCATTTTTATTGCCGTCCCAGACAACAGGACGCAGCAGACAGGCATTGCATTTTTCCGCATTCTATGTCATAATAGAGGAAACCGCCGTCTCCCGGCGGAACGAGAGAGGACGTGAACGCCATGAAGCCCATCTTGCAGATCCGTATGCTGGGAGGCTGTTCCCTGACCTATGGGGACAAGACCATCTCGGATGCCAACTATCACCAGAAAAAGCCCTGGATGCTGCTGGCCTACCTCATAACCTTCCGCAGTCAGGAGATCCCCGTGGACGAGCTCATCAATCTGCTCTACCCCGGGGAGCAGGGGAGCCGTCCCACCGGCGCGCTGAAGACCCTGGTCTACCGGGTGCGGGAGATGCTCGAGGAGCTGGGACTGCCCGACAGCCGTGACATGATCCTGGTGGCCCGGGGGACCTACGCGTGGAACGCCGGTGTGCCCATCCAGCTGGATACGGACCTCTTTGAGCTGGCCTGCCAGCGCTCCGGCGCCGCCTGGCTGCTGCCGGAGGAGCGGCTGGAGCTCTGCCTGAGCGCCCTGGCCATGTACCGGGGGGACTTCCTGTCCAAGGCGGCGGGGGAGCGCTGGGTGGGGAAGCTGATCCCCTGCTACCGCTCGATGTACACCCGATTGGTGCAGACGACGGCCGGGCTGCTCTCGGCCCAGGAGCGTTGGGAGGAGCTGATCCAGGTCTGCGGCCGGGCCATCCAGATCGACGGGTACGAGGAGAGCTTCTACTACTATTTGATCCGCGGCCTGCTCCGCACCGGACAGACCCGGCAGGCCCTGGAGCGGTACAAGCGTATGTACAGCATCTTCTACACCGAGCTGGGCGTGACGCCCTCGGCGGAGATGACCGAGCTCTACCGGGAGATCACCCAGGAGAGCAGTCGGGACACGGCCCGGGAGACGGAGGACCTGGCTGCCGTCAGCCGCTTCCTGCTGCGGGAGGACCGGCTGTCCGGGGCGTTCTTCTGCGAGCTGGAGGTGTTTACCGACATCTACAACCTGGAGGCCCGCTCTGCGGCCCGGTCCGGGCGCACGGTCTACCTGGCCATGATCTCCGCCTCCATGCGGGATGCTACGGTCCCGCCGCTGCGGATGCTGAACAACTACATGGAGAAGCTGGCCGACTGCATCCGGGACACGCTCCGCCGGGGCGACGTGGTGTCCCAGTACAGCGTGACCCAATACATCCTGTTGCTGCCCGTGCCCTCCGCGGAGAAGGGACAGGTGGCCTTGGACCGCGTTATCAGCAATTTTACGGAGAAGTATCCCCGCTGTCCGCTGCTTCTGCGCACGAGCATCCGGGAGATCGACACCGTTCTGGTATGAAAGGAAAAGGAGAGCTATCATGGAACTGGAATTTATCACGGCGGGCCTCGTTGTCAACACCCACGGAATCCGGGGGGAGGTCAAGGTATTGCCCCAGGGGGTGTCACCGAGAATGATGATCAAGTGCGGCGTGCTGTATGTGGAGGACAAGCCCTACCGGCTCCTCTCCGGGCGGGTCCACAAGGGGTGCCTGCTGGCCAAGCTGGAGGGGATCGGCAGCATAGACGACGCCCTGAAGCTCAAGGGGGAGCTGGTCACCATCCGCCGCGAGGATGCGGGGCTGCCGGAGGGGGAGTATTTCGACGAGGAGCTCATAGGTCTCACTGCCCGGAACGTGAAAACCGGCGAGGAGCTGGGCCAGGTGGTGGATATTCTCCACTATCCGGCCCACGACATCTACACGGTCCAGGGCGAGCGGGACGAGTTCCTGATCCCCGCCGTGCCGGAGTTCATCGCCAAGCTGGACGTGGCGGGAGGGACAATAGACATCCGCATGATGCGGGGACTGGGCACCCATGAGGATTGACATCATGACCCTGTTCCCCGAGACGGTGGGGGACATGATGAACGAGTCCATCCTGGGCCGCGCCCAGGAGCGGGGCTTCATCTCCATCCGGGCCCACCAGATCCGGGACTTCACCGTCAACAAGCAGAAGCAGGTGGACGACTACCCCTACGGCGGAGGCCGGGGGGCGGTGATGCAGGCGGACCCCCTGTACCGCTGCTGGGCCTACATCCGGGCCAACTACGGCACGGGGCGGACCCGGACCATCTATCTGTCCCCCTGCGGGACCACCTTCTGCCAGGCCAAGGCCCGGCAGCTGCTGGCGGACTACGACCACCTGATCCTGGTCTGCGGGCACTACGAGGGCGTGGACGAGCGGTTCCTGGAGGAGTGCGTGGACGAGGAGATCTCCCTGGGGGATTTCGTCCTCACCGGCGGGGAGCTCCCCGCCATGGCGGTGGCGGACGCGGTGTGCCGGATGGTGCCCGGGGTGCTGCCGGAGGCGGCCTGCTATGAGGACGAGAGCCACTGGAACGGCCTCTTGGAGCACCCCCAGTACAGCCGCCCGGAGGAGTGGCACGGCCGGAAGGTGCCGGAGATCCTTTTAAGCGGCGACCACGCCAAGGTGGCCCTCTGGCGGAAGCGGCAGTCCATGCTCCGCACCCTGCGGAGAAGGCCGGATATGTTCCGGGAATCCGATTTCATGGGCAGTAAGGCCGACCGCCGCCTGCTCTCGGAGGTGTACGGGGAGCTGAAACGGGAGAAGAGGACGGGGGAGCCGGAAAACGCTGCGCCAGAGGGGTTGCAGACCGATTCTACCACCGGTTCACCGGCGGATTTCTGACAGTTCAACCGATTAGCGGTTGATTTTCCGCCGCAGACCGGTCTACAATGGTCCCAGAACACAAGGAGGGCGCGGACATGGAAGAAATGAAGATCGGCCGGTTTATCCGGGAGCGTCGGATGGAACTGGGGCTCACCCAGCAGCAGCTGGCGGACAGGCTGGGCATCACCGACAAGGCCGTCAGCAAGTGGGAGCGGGCCGTGAGCTATCCGGACATCACCATATTGCGGGAGCTGGCGGCGGCGCTGGAGGTCAGCGTCACCGAGCTTCTGGCGGGGGAGAGGGACGAGACGTCCCCGGTGCCCCCGGAGGTGGAGGACGTGGTGGTGGACACCGTGGCCTACGCGGAGACCGCGAGGCGGAGGAACGGCGGCTGGCGGTGGTGGCTTTTTGTGGGCCTGACCGCCGCGTGCCTGGTTGCGGCACTGGTGCTGGTGATCGTAGGATGGGGCTGCGGCAGTCTGTGGGCCGCCTGGCTGGCGATCAAGTGCATCGCCTTCGGCTGGGCGGTGTGCTACCCGCTGCTGCGCACGGAGCGGTATCCGGTGCGCAACGCGCTGGCCATCGCCTCCGTGGCGGTGTATCCCTTCCTCTGGTCCTTGGGGGCCCACAGGGGCTGGCACCTGGGGATCGTGGTCGTTTCCATCGCGTTTGCGTGGTCGGTCTACTGGGTATTGATACGCTACCGGCAGCAGAAGTCTGCGGCTATCGTGCTGATCCTTCTGCTGGGCGGGCTGCTGCATGTCAGCGTGAATTGGATGGTGGAGGCGTACCTGGAGTGGGTGATTGTTGAGACTGCGGTTGTTCTGGTGCTGGACGTTCTCTGTCTCGGAGGCGCGTATGTGCTGGAGAAGGGCAGCGGGCTCTTTTGGAAACGGACATAAATAAAACGGCCGGTGCGGAATTTCCGCACCGGCCGTTCTGTCAAGAAACGGTTTAATTCATCACCGCCCGGTGGAAGACCTTCTTGCCTTTCTTGATAATCACGCCATCACCCACGAACAGCTCACAGCCAAACTTTCGGTCGATGTCTGTGATCTTCTCGTCGCCCACGGACACGCCGCCCTGCTGGACCAGCCGCCGGGCCTCGCCCTTGGAGGGCGCCAACCCGCAGGCCACCAGCAGGTTCATGATCCCGATCTGGCCGTCGCCGAAGTTGTCGATGGTCAGCTCGGTGGTGGGCATACTGGCCTTGTCGCCGCCGCCGCCGAAGAGGGCCTGGGCGGCCTCCTGGGCCTTGTCGGCCTCCTCCTTGCCGTGGACCATATTGGTCAGCTCCCAGGCCAGGACCTCCTTGGCGCGGTTGAGCTGACTGCCGGTCCACGTGTCCATCTCGTCGATCTGCTCCAGGGGCAGGAAGGTCAGCAGGCGGATACACTTCATCACGTCCGCGTCCTCCACGTTCCGCCAATACTGGTAGAAGTCGTAGGGGCTGGTCTTGTTGGGGTCCAGCCACACGGCGTTCCCGGCGGTCTTGCCCATCTTGTTCCCCTGGGAGTCGGTGAGGAGGGTGATGGTCATGCAGTGGGCGTCCTTGCCCAGCTTCCGGCGGATGAGCTCCGTGCCGCCCAGCATGTTGGACCACTGGTCGTTGCCGCCGAACTGCATGTTGCACCCGTGGGACTGGAAGAGGTGGTAGAAGTCGTAGGACTGCATGATCATGTAGTTGAATTCCAGGAAGCTCAGGCCCTTTTCCATGCGCTGCTTGTAGCACTCCGCCCGGAGCATGTTGTTCACGGAGAAGCAGGCCCCCACGTCCCGCAGGAGGTCCACGTAGTTCAGATCCAGCAGCCAGTCGGCGTTGTTGACCATCTGGGCCTTGCCCTCGCCGAACTCAATG
>CAJUPS010000007.1 GCA_910588045.1 uncultured Oscillospiraceae bacterium
GCGTCAGCCGGAGTTCTACAAGTACCAGACCACTAGATCAGATGCCCGTAGGACCCGAAATTCGGTGGCTTCGCCTAACAAAGCCTGAATCGCACTTCGCAAATCCCCCGCATAGGGAGCGGCGCTCCGAGCCGCTCCCGCAAGGGATTCTTAAACCATAGGTTTAAGGGTGCTTTTGCTACTTTTCCCACAAGGGAAAAGTAGGCCCCGCCCGGCAGGGCGAATCTGAATTGAGAAGGAAGCGGCCGCGGCCCGCAGGGCCGCAGAATCAATCCCCCATGGAGATGGTTCTTCTCTCGATCCCTGCCACTGCCCTCTCTATCAGCCCCTCAACATCCAGCGCCTTCTCATATTCCAAGACCTCATCTAAATGGGGGTGCGTCTTGGGGTGCCGTGGCGTAAACACCGTACAACAATCCTCGTAGGGCAAAATAGATGTCTCAAAAGTCCCTATCCGCCGGGAAACAGCAATAATCTCCGTCTTATCCATCCCAATCACCGGCCGGAGCACCGGCAGGGTGCAAACCTCATCTGATACTGCCAGCGCATCCATGGTCTGACTGGCCACCTGGCCCAAGCTCTCCCCGGTGACAAGCGCCTTCGCCCCCGTGCGGCGGGCCACCGCCTCGGCCAGCCGCATCATGAACCGCCGCATAATCAGCGTAAAATGATCCTCCGGACAATCCCGGCGGATAGCCTCCTGAATTTCAGTGAAAGGAACGATATGCAGCTTCATCCGGCCGCACCAGCCCGTCAGCTCCCGGGCCAGCCGGACCACCTTTTCCAACGCCTGGGGAGAGGTGTAGGGCGGGGAATAAAAATGCACCAGCTCCAGTTGGACCCCCCGCTTGGCAATCATATAGGACGACACCGGACTGTCAATGCCGCCGGACAGCAGGCTCACCGCCGTACCCCCCATGCCAATGGGCAGCCCTCCCGCCCCGGGTTGGGCGGGACCGTGGACGTAGGCCGCCTTCTCCCGGACCTCCACATGGACCGTGAGTTCCGGCGTGTGCACATTCACCTTCAGGTGGGGATAGGCGTCGTGGAGCAGCCCGCCCACGTACTGGCTGATCTCCATACTGTTCATGGGGAAGTGCTTGTCCGCCCGCTTGGTCTCCACCTTGAAGGTCCGGGCCGCCCGGAGCTCCCCGTCCAAGTAGTTCTGCGCACAGTGGAAAATGGCGTCCTTGTCCTTGGGGCAGGCGCGGGCCCGGGTGGCCGCGATAATGCCAAAAACCTGCCTGCACGCGGCAAAAGCGCCGTCTAAATCGCAGTCCTCGCCCTGAGGCTCCACATAGACGGTGCTCTGCTTGGAGTAGACATGGAAGCTGCCGTAGTGCTGCAAGCGGCGGCGGAGATTGGCGTTGAGCTTGTCCTCAAAGGCCCGCCGGTTCAGCCCCTTGAGCACCACCTCGCCCAGCTTCAGCAGAATGATTTCATTCATGATTTCGCTTTCCTTTCCTGATTCTGCCATGATTATAGACGCTTATCGGGGATTTTGCAACCCCTGCGGCACACGCTCATCCCCGGCCCGGTTCCTCCGGCGCATCACGTCCACCAGCCGCGCCACGGCCTCCCGCTCCTCCTCCGACAGTCCTTCCGTATGCACCACATCCCCCTCCTCCCGCCCAGGGAAAATCAGCGCGTCCACGGAGAAGTCCAACAGCTCCATCAGGGAAAACAGCAGCGGCACCGACGGCTTCCGCCGGGAACCCTCAATATTCTTCAGATGTATGGGGGTGATGTCCAGTAATTCCGCCAGCGCCTCCTGGGTCAGCCCCTTCCGCATCCTGGCCGCCCGGATGGCTTCGCCCAGCGCTCTTGTGTCCATTTCTATCAGCTCCCTTTACGGTTATCTTACAGACAACGATTCCTCTTGCAAATTACTCAAAAGAATACTATAATGTATTCTTAAAGATAACCAAAGGAGAGATGAAATATGCACTGGTTCATTCTGGCAGCATTGGCGCTAGTGGCTGCCGCCGTCCTGTGGTACACCCAGGCCGCTGCGCAAAGGGACGGTGGTCTGCCGCCCGAAGAGGAGGAGGGGGCGGCGTTCCGGCGGTGGCTGGCGGATCCCGGCGCGTTGGAGGAGATCCATTCGGCGGTGGACGGGCTGTGCGGGATAATGGCCCACCCGGACCTGGGCGGGCCCGGATTTCTGACCGTCCGCCTGCCACAGCCCGGGGAGGACGGGTCCGTCGTGGTGGCCGCTCAGTACCCAAACATCCGGGAGAGGCTCTACCGCCGCGTTGTCCGGCAGGAGCTGGACCGGGAGACACTTCAGTCCGAGGGCGTGTCGGGAGCACTGCTGGCGCTGGCGCCCACCTTTGAGACGGACAGCGGCGGTATTGTGGTGATCTCCGTCCGCGCCGCCTACATGGAACCGGGGCTGGTAAACTGCGTCTCCGGCCGCAGAGAGCGGCAGGCGGCGCTGCGGCTGCTGTCGGACCGCTTGTCCGGCCCAACTCTGGAGGCCCGGCCCTTCGGCACAGAGCTCCTGCTTACACCGGTCCGAGACGCGGCCAAGGTCTGAGCGAAAAAAGCGAGGAGTCTCCGCAAAATCCACAAAAACCTCTGTTAAACTTTTATCAATATGCCTATTGCGTTTTCTTTGGGGATATGCTATGATGAAAATGTCAAAAGGGAGTAGTTCTCCGAAGCAATTCGGAGCGCGCACCGTCAGGACGGTACTTTCAGTACCCGGGACGCGCGGAAGTCTCCAGCTGGGACTTTAATCGAGACTTTTGCCGCAAGGCAGGGGTCTCGTTTTTTCGTACCCGGGTACGGGAAACGGCCCCCTCTGACAAGGAAACGGTCGAAGCAACGGAATATTTTAAGGAGGAGAAAAACATGCCGTATCTCAAATTCATCGTACCCGCTGTCATCGTGCTGCTGGTGCTGCTTCTGTTCTTCTTGGGGTATCTGAAAGCGCCCCCGGATACCGCCTACATCATCTCCGGCCTGGGCCGCAAGCGGATCCTCATCGGCAAGGCCGGGTGGCGGGTGCCCTTCTTCGAGCGGGTGGATAAGCTCTCCCTGCGCATCATGCAGGTGGACGTGAAGACCAGCGAGGCGGTGCCCACCAACGAGTTCATCAACGTCACCGTGGACGGCGTGGCCAACGTGAAGATCAGCTCCGACCCGGAGCTGCTGAAGCTGGCCGCCGAGGCCCTGCTGGGCAAGCGCCCCGAGGAGCTGGTGGGCCTGGTGACCCAGGTGCTGGAGGGCAACATGCGCGAGATCGTGGGCTCCGTGGGCCTCAAGGAGATGGTCCAGGACCGCCAGGGCGTGGCCCGGAAGATCACCGAGAACGTGGTCCCCGACATGCGCAAGCTGGGTCTCGAGGTGGTGAACTTCAACATCCAGAACTTCAAGGACGGGGCCGGGACCATCGAGAACATGGGCATCGACAACGTGGAGCAGATCCGCAAGAACGCCCAGATCGCCAAGGCCAACGCCCAGCGGGACATCGCCATCGCCACCTCCCAGGCCCAGCAGGAGGCCAACGCCGTGAAGGTCCAGGCGGAGAAGATGATGGCCGAGCAGGACGCCGCCCTGGCCATCCAGCAGGCGGAGATGAAGGTCAAGGCCGACACCAAGAAGGCGGAGGCCGACGCCGCCTACTCCATCCAGCAGGAGACCCAGCGCAAGACCATCGAGGTCACCAAGGTCAGCGCCGACATCGCCCGGAAGGAGAAGGAGGCCGAGCTGGCCGACAAGGAGATCGCGCTCAAGGAGCGCCAGCTGGACGCCGAGGTCCGCAAGCAGGCGGACGCCATGAAGTATAAGGCCGAGAAGGAGGCGGAGGCCGAGCTGGTCCGCCGCCAGCGGGACGCGGAGGCCAAGGCCTACGAGGCCATCAAGGAGGCCGAAGCCCAGAAGGCCCACGCCGAGGCCCTGCGCTTCGCCGCCGAGCAGGAGGCCGAGGGCGTGAAGGCCCGGGGCGTGGCGGAGGCGGACGCCCGCGCCTACGATATGGCCAGACAGGCCGAGGCCGCCAAGGTCCAGGCGGAGGCCACCCGCTTCTCCATGGAGCAGGAGGCCGAGGGCATCCGGGCCAAGGGCCTGGCGGAGGCCGAGGCCATCGAGAAGAAGGCGGACGCCCAGAAGAAGATGGGCGAGGCCTCCGTCCTGGAGATGTACCTCACCGCGCTGCCCGAGGTGGTGAAGAACGCCGCCGCGCCGCTGGCCCAGACGGACCGCATCGTCATGTACGGCGACGGCAACTCCACCAAGCTGGTCAAGGACGTCATGTCCACCGCCAGCCAGATCATCGACGGCGTGAAGGAATCCACGGGACTAGACATCACCGCCATGCTCTCCGGCGCCGTCGGCGGGAAGCTGGCCGCTGGTGGGACCGCGGAGCGGGAGGCCAGGGCCGCCTCCGGCCAGGAGGAGACCCCCGGCACGCAGGTGTAATCGAAAAGAAACGGGGGGAGAGCTGCGGCTCTCCCCCGTTTTGTTTTTGTCTGTCATAAAATTGTTTCCGAATCGTCTTCAAAAAGATGCAAGAATGATACATCCTTCTGTAAAATAATTCATGCGGGGCGGAACTATTCGTCCTGCCTCTGCGTCTATATCTATGATAGGCCCGGAGGGAACCCGGGAAAAAAGACATCAACGAGGAGGAAGCATTTGCCATGAACCTGTCCGTAAAGAGACATACCGCCCTGCTGCTGGCCGTGAGCCTGCTGCTGGGCCTGCTGGCGGGCTGCGGGAAGAAGGAGAACACCCAGCAGCTCTCCGCCAATGTATACGTGCCCAAGTACCTGGACGTTGATCTGGACGTGAGCTATGTGCGCAACGGCTGCTCCGACGGGAAGAATCTCTATCTCGTCGGCCAGAAGGAGAACCAGGTGGAGCGGGAGGACCCCGCCACCGGGGAGAAGTACCTCACCAGCGATTACACCTACGGCATCTACCGCATCTCCCTGGACGACGGTACGGCGGAGGAGCTGCCCGGCTATGTGGGCCCCACCGTCCCCGAGGGCAAGGATGGCAACGCCGGGATCGAGGACCTCCAGCTCGCATCGGATGGCACGCTGTGGGTCCGGGAGTACGTCTACATATGGGGCGACATGAGCGAGAAGTACCCGGGCGTCATCGGCGGCGGCATTGCCGTTGACGATATGCTCCGCGCGGAGACGGCGATCGCCGAGACGGAGGACGCCGCCGACGATGTGGACACCGACGGGGACACCGCAGACGACGAGGCCGCGGATCCGGACGCCGCCGTGGATTCCGACATTGCCATAGACGTCCCCGTGGAGGAGCCCATGTACGAGAGCCAGGAGATCGCCCTCCGCCGCCACCTGGACGCCCAGGGCAACGAGCTGGAGTCCATCGACCTCTCCGGACTGAACGACAAGCTCCAGGAGATGGTGGGCGAGGACGCCTATATCGGCGGCGCCTCCTTTGACAGCGACGGCAACATCTACGCCGTCACCGAGAAGATGCTCTACGTCCTGGATTCCCAGATGAACCTCCTTTTCAGCCTGGAGGGCGAGGACATGTGGGGCAATCTGATCCAGCTGGGCGACGGCAAGATGGGAATGCAGAAGTGGGAGTACGACGAAACCACCGAGGTAAGCACCAACTACCTGCGGGTGGTGGACCGGGAGGCCCAGGCGTGGGGCCCGTCCTACGTCATGCCCTCCAGCGCCTACAACTTCTACCCCGGCGGCGGGGACTACCTGTGCTACTACCAGGTCAACGACGCCATCTTCGGCTTCAAGGCCGGTGAGACGAATGAGGACGGCGTGGGCTCCGGCGAGGGGGAGCGCCTGTTCTCCTGGATCGAGGCCGACATCAACACCGACGACGTGCGCAACTTCTTCTTCCTGCCCGACGGCCGGGTGGCCGCCGTCACCATGACCTGGCCGGAGGACGGCAAGGGCAACGCCATCACCAACGTGGTGGTCATGACCTCCACCCCCCGCTCCCAGCTGCCGGAGAAGACCACCCTGGTCTACGCCACCATGTTCCTGCGCTACGACGCCCGGCAGAAGATCATCGACTTCAACAAGAAGAGCGAGACCCACCGCATCGAGGTCCGGGACTACTCCGAGTACGCCGTTGACGACAGCACCGGGAACGCCGCCGTCCAGAAGCTGAACACCGAGATCCTGGCCGGAAACATCCCGGACATTCTGGACACTGCCAGCCTGCCCATGCGGCAGTACGGGGCCAAGGGCATCCTGGAGGACCTGTGGCCCTACATCGACCAGGACCCCGACCTGGGCCGGGACGCGCTGATGCTCCGCCCCCTGGAGGCCAACCAGCAGGACGGCAAGCTCTATGAGATCTTCAACAGCTTCTCCATCCGCACGGTGATCGGCCCGGGGAAGATCGTGGGCGACCGCATGAGCTGGACCCTGGCGGACCTCCAGGAGGCCCTCTCCAAAATGCCCGAGGGCTGCTCCATCTTCGGCCAGAGCGACACCCGCGACGGGATGCTCCATATGGTGATGTCCATGAACATGGACCAATTCGTGAACTGGGACACCGGCGAGTGCTTCTTCGACAGCGAGGACTTCAAGGCCCTGCTGTCCTTCTGCAACAGCTTCCCCGCCGAGTTCAGCTGGGAGAACGTGGACTGGGACAGCTGGGAGGAGGAGGAAGTCCGGGCCATGAACGGCAAGCAGCTGCTCCTCCAGAGCTACATCAGCGGCTTTGACGAGTGGACCATCCAGCGGCCGGCGGCCATCTTCAACAACGACTTCTCTTTCATCGGCTATCCCAAGGAGGACGGCAGCTGCGGCAGCAGCTTCATGACCACCCGCGGCGTGGCCATGAGCTCCGCCTGCAAGGACAAGGACGGCGCCTGGTCCTTCATCCGGCAGGTCCTCCTGCCCCAGGTCAAGGACGAGGAGCGCTACTACGGCAACTTCCCCATCAACAGATCCGACTTTGACAAGATGATCGCCCAGACCCTGGAGCCCATCTATGAGACCGATGAGAACGGCGAGCCCCTGCTGGACGAGAGCGGCGAGCCCATCCTGGTGGACAGGGGCACCATATGGATCAGCGAGGGCGTGGAGGTGCCCATCCGCCCCACCTCCCAGGAGGACGTGGATAAGGTGATGGCCCTCTACAACGCCGTGGACTCCATCTACCGCAACGACGAGAAGATCTACAACTCCGTCCAGGAAGTGGCCGGCCAGTATTTTGCCGGTGACAAGCCTCTGGACGACGCGGCGAAGCTGATCCAGAGCAAGGTAAAGCTGTATGTCAACGAGAGCCGGTAGCGGCAGCGGCGAAAGTAAAAATAAAACAAAAGTGATAAAAGTAAGATGCAAAAATGATGCAAGAGGGTGGTAAGTTGATACCAGCTTATAGCAAGTAAGGAGGAACCATCCTATGAATACACCCCAAAAACGGGCAGCTGCGCTGCTCCTCGCCCTTGCCATGCTGCTGAGTCTGGCGGCCTGCGGCAAGAAGGAGGACGACGCCCAGCAGCTCTCCGCCAACGTGTACGTGCCCCAGTTCCTTGATCTGAACCTGGAGAGCCTGGGGAAGAACTACGATCTGGACAGCGGCTGCACCGACGGGACCAACATCTATCTGCTGGTTTCCGTCTACCCCGACTATGAGGCCGGGGAGGAGGGAGATTCCCGCCACACCATCGTCCGGGTGCCCCTGGACGGCGGAGAGCCGTCGGAGCTGGAGAACTTCAAGCTCAGCGAGACCCCGGAGGGCTACGACCAGGCCGATACATATCCGCGCAGCATCCGCCTGGGGGCGGACGGCTCCCTCTGGCTGGAGGAAAACGTCTACGCCGCCAGCTACGACCTGCCGGAGGACTTCGACCCCGAGAACGACTACATGTGGAACTACGAGCAGACCGAGAGCGTCAGCCTGGAGTACCAGGTCCAGATGGACTCCACCGGCAACGTGATCACCAGCATTGAGACCAGCGACCTGGCTGAGAAGGTGGGCGCGGAGCACGGGCTGTACTCCGACGGGTTCCTGATCGACAAGGAGGGGGACCTGTTCGTCAGCACCGACGGGAAGATCACGGTGCTGGACTCCTCCCTGAACGTGCGCTTCGCCGTGGAGGATGAGAACCTGTGGGGCGCCAATCTCTGCCTGCTCTCAGACGGCACGGTGGCCGCCATGATGACCGTGTCCAACCCCGGCGACCAGAGCTACTCCCGCCAGCTACAGGTCATCGACAAGGCCACCAAAAAGTGGGGCGCAACCTACGAGCTGCCCCAGAACGCCTACGAGACCTACAACGGCGGCGGGGACTACCTCTTCTACTACAAGAACGGCGAGACCCTCTACGGCTACAAGGCCGAGGCGGCGGAGGGCGAGGAGCGCGGCGAGCGGCTCCTCAGCTGGCTGGACGCCGACATCAACTCCGATGAAATTTTGTTCTTCTCCTTCCTCTCCGACGGGCGGGTGGTGGTCATGACCCGCTCCTGGGGCCGGGGCGACAACGGTCCGGAGGTCAATCTGGCCGTCCTCACCTCCACCCCCAGGGACCAGCTGCCGGAGAAGACCACGCTCACCTACGCCGCCATGTATCTGGGGCAGTACGAGCGCAATCGGATCATCGACTTCAACAAGTCCAGCACCACCCACCGCATCGAGGTGACGGACTACTCCGAGTACGCCACCGACGAGGACTACAACGCCGGTGTCAACAAGCTGAACACCGAGATCCTGGCCGGAAAGGTGCCCGACATCATCAGCGTGGACAATCTGCCCCTGCGGCAGTACGGCGCCAAGGGCATCCTGGAGGACCTGTGGCCCTTCATCGACAATGACCCGGACCTGAGCCGGGAGAAGCTGATGGAGCGGGTGCTCACCGCCGCCGAGCAGGACGGCAAGCTCTACCAGGTCTTCGAGTCCTTCTCCATCCGGACCATCATCGGCGCCACCGACGTGGTGGGCGAGGACATGGGCTGGACCATGCAGGAGTTCCAGGACGCCCTCTCCTCCATGCCCGAGGGCTGCACGCCCTTCGGGGAGAGCAGCACCAAGAGCCAGATGCTCACCGTCCTGCTCAGTCAGAACCTGGACAGCTTCGTGGACTGGAACACCGGCAAGTGCAGCTTTGACGGCGAGACCTTCAAGAGCGCCCTGGCCTTCTGCAACCAGTTCCCGGCGGAGTTCAGCTGGGAAAATTACGAGCACAGCGACAGCAACAGTGAGCCCGCCCGCATCGCCGACGGCCGCCAGATGCTGCTCGACGAGAGCCTGAACGATTTCCGGAGCATCCAGATGTACGAGGCCATGTTCGGCGGCACGGACGCCATGCAGCACTACTACCTCTCCTACAACTACGGCCCCAACGGCTACACCGTGGAGGTCACCGATGCGCCCGTGACCAACGAGTACGGCGGCGCCAACGAGTCCAACCGCCTGGTCCCCGGACGGTACATCACCTTCAAGGGCTTCCCCATGGAGGACGGCAGCTGCGGCAGCAGCTTTTCCATCTACGGCGGACTGTCCATGTCCAGCACCTGCAAGGACAAGGAGGGCGCCTGGTCCTTCATCCGGCAGCTGCTTCTGCCCGAAGGCGGAGACGACGGCTGGGGGATGAGCGGCTTCCCCATCAACAAGGAGGACTTCGAGAAGACGGCGGAGGAGTCCATGAAGGTGGAGTACGTGACCGACGGCGAGGGCAACCAGGTGCTGGACCTGGAGGGCAACCCCATCCAGGAGAGCAAGGGCGGTTGGGGCTGGGCCACCCTGAACATCGACCTCCAGGCCACCACCCAGCAGGAGTACGACCAGATCATGGAGCTCTATAACACCATCGACTCCATCTACAGCTACGACACCAAGATCTCCGAGATCGTCAGCGACGTGGCGGGCAGCTATTTTGCCGGGGACAAATCCCTGGATGAGACCGCCTCGCTCATTCAGAACCGTGTGAACACCTATGTCAATGAAAGCCGTTAAAGAGAAGAAAAGGAAAAAACAGGCCGGGAAGGCCCAGAGGGCATGGAACCGGAGCAACGACCACGTCCGGGACGTGATGCACTCCGTGGCCTTCCTGACCCCCAGCGTGACGGGGGTGGCGGTGTTCTTCATCCTGCCGTTCCTGGTGGTGGTGTACTACTCCGTCATCCGCTCGCCCATGAATCCGGAGTTCGTGTTCCTGGAGAACTTCCTGAATGTGCTCAACAACGCCTCCTTCCGCACCGCCGCCAAAAATACGGCCATGTTCTCCGCCATCGCGGTGCCCCTGGCCGTGGTGCTGAGCCTGGGCCTGGCGCTGATGCTGGAGTGCCGCATCCCCTGCAAGAGCCTGCTGCGCACCTTTTTCCTCAGTCCCATGATGGTGCCGGTGGCGTCGGTGGTGCTCATCTGGCAGGTGGTGTTCCACTACCGGGGGACGCTGAATGTGATACTGGACAACTTCGGCACGGAGGCCATCGACTGGCTGAACAGTCCCTATTGCCTGCTGGTGATCGTGGTATTGTTCCTCTGGAAGAACCTGGGGTACAACATGATCCTCTTCATGGCGGCGCTCAACAACATCCCCAAGGAGCTTTTGGAGGTGGCGGACGTGGAGGGGGCCTCTGCGGCCCACAAGTTCTTCAACATCAAGCTGCGCTACCTCTCCCCCACGGTGCTGTTCGTGGCCATCCTCTCCATCATCAACTCCTTCAAGGTCTTCCGGGAGATCTACCTGCTCACGGGGGATTACCCCTACGACGGGCTGTACATGATGCAGCACTTCATGAACAACACCTTCAACAACCTGGATTACCAGAAGATGTCCTCGGCGGCGGTGCTGATGGCCCTGGTGATGGTGGCGCTCATCGCGCTGCTGTTCAAGGTGGAGGACGTGTTCGGTAAGGATGTGGAGGGTTAGCCATGAAAAAGAATCGCTACTTCGCACGCACCGTCCTGACCGTGCTGGCGGCGTTCTTCGCGCTGTGGTTTTTGCTGCCCACGGTGCTGACCATCTCCAACTCCTTCATGACCCAGTCGGAGATCAGCGCCAACTACGGGAAGGTCTTCGCCAACGTCTCCGGCAGCGACGGCAAGGCGTACATCGCCGACACCGTCAACCTGAAATTCATCCCGGACAAGGTGACCCTCAGCCAGTACATCGCCGTGCTCATCCGCAGTCCGGACTACCTGCTGAAATTCTGGAACTCGGTGATCCTGGTGGTGCCCATCGTGCTGCTCCAGCTGGTGGTGGCCTCCGTGACGGCCTACGGCTTCACCCGCTGGCGGGGGAAGGTCCGCTCGTTTTTATTCTTCTTCTATGTCATATTGATGCTGATGCCCACGCAGGTCACCCTGGTGCCCAACTACCTGGTCAGCGATTGGGTGGGCCTTCTGAACACCCGGTGGGCCATCATTCTGCCGGGGGCCTTCGCGCCCTTCTCGGTGTTCCTGCTGACCAAGTCCATGCGGCGCATTCCCGCATCGCTCATCGAGGCGGCCAAGCTGGACGGGTCCAGCGAGTGGCAGATCTTCAAGGACATCTGCCTGCCCCAGTGCCGCAGTGCGCTGTACTCCATCGCCATCCTGGTCTTCATCGACTACTGGAACATGGTGGAGCAGCCCATTATCCTGCTGCCCAACGCGGATTTGCAGCCATTGAGCGTCTATCTGTCCACCATCAACACCAGCGAGGTGGGGCTGGCCTTCGCCATCGCCACGATCTACATGGTCCCCTCCCTGCTGCTGTTCCTCCACGGGGAGGACTACCTGGTGGAGGGCATCGCCCATCAGGGCTCTGTAAAAGGTTAAAACCCCGCTTGAAAGGATGAACTGTCTATGGAAGTGAAGGAAAAATCCAAAAAGAGGGAACTGATCAAAACCATTGCCATCGTCTTTCTGGCGGTGCTGCTGGTGCTGACCTTCTTTTCCGGAACCATAATGAACTACTCCCTGCCCGAGGTGGCCACCCAGCTGGTCTCCTCCGGCACCATCAACGCGAAGATCCGCGGCAGCGGGACCATCGCCGCCAACGAGAGCTACGAGGTGATGCTGGAGCAGACCAGGGAGATCCGGTCCGTCTGCGTCAAGGTGGGCGACACCGTGGAGGTGGGCGACCTGCTGTTTGTCCTGGGCGACACCGAGAGCGAGGAGCTGAAGGCCGCCCAGGAGGCGTTGGAAAAGGCCCGCATCAACTACCAGCAGCAGGTCCTCAACTACTCCAAGGGCTACGCGGAGGACAACCAGAAGGTCAAGGCGCTCAGGGAGGACCTGGAGAAGGCCATCGCCGAGCGGGACGCCAACTATGTCACCGACGAGCAGGTGTCCTACGCCAAGGGGGACCTGGCCGCCGCCAAGACCGCCCTCAGTCAGATCGAGTTCACCATCAAGGAGCTCAACGCCATTGCCGGTGAGAGCGAGGAGTACACCCAGGCCAAGGCCAAGGTGACCGAGCTGGAGACCAAGATCAAGAGCCTGGAGACAGAGATCGAGGGGTATGAGAAGGACTTGGATAAGCTGGATACCGGGGATAGTGTTGATGCACAGAGGAAAATTGAAGATGCACAGGCCGCATTGAGGCAGGCACAGATCAAATGGGAAAGTGATTGGAAAGCCTATGCAAGTACAATATCAACCTTGATGGAGAAAGCTGGCTTGGGTACATGGAATTTGGGCGGCGCGACTACTTATACTTTTAATACAGATCAGCAAATTACTATTGAGGGCTATCTGCGTGGAAAAGAGTTAGGACTTACTCCCCCAACTTCAAGCGGAGGAGCAGGTACTGGTTCCGAGAATACGGGGGTGCCTCAAACAAATACAGACCCTGAGTATAATTCGGATTGGAGGACTGCCTACGATACCCTCCTTGCTGATCAGAATAGTGTAGAAGCCAAGAACCAGGCTCTCCAACGTCTCATGCAGGACAGCAACATCACCTCCGGCAACGCCTGGGAGCAGCGCCGCACCATCCAGACCAAGATCGACAACGCCAGCGCTGAGATGTCCGCCACCCGGCAGGAGCTCTCCGCCGCCCAGCAGGTCGCGGACAACCTCTCCAACGCCAACTCCCAGCTGAAAGGCCAGATTCGGGAGCAGGAAGCCGCCCAGCGGGCCCAGGAGGCCACCATCACCCAGCTGGAGTCCACCCTGGCCGACCTCCAGGCCAAGCAGACCGTCTATAAGACGGCCTCGGAGACGGCAGACGCCAAGCAGCGGGAGCTCCAGAGTTCCCTGGCCGGGGACGGCATCGACAAGCAGCTCAACGATCTGAACCTACAGTCTCTTAGCCTCGAAATCGAGAAGCAGCAAGAGCTTGTAGATAAGTACACAAAGGATTCCGTGGATGCGGAGGTCACATCCAGCGTCTCCGGCGTCGTCAGCGCCATCAACGTCTCCGCAGGCAAGAAGAACGACCCCAGCACAGCGATGGCCGTCATCGACGTGGTGGACCGGGGATACATCATCAAGGTCCCCGTCACCAACGAGCAGGCCAAGCAGGTGAAGGTGGGCGACACCGCCGAGGTCACCAACTATTACTGGGGCAACGACATCACCGCCACCCTGGAGTCCATCGCCCCCGACCCCTCCAGCGGCGGGCAGAAGAAGCTGCTGGTCTTCCGGATCACCGGCGACATTGACTCCGGCACCAACATCAGCCTCTCCATCGGCCAGCGCAGCGCCAACTTTGACACCATCGTACCCAAGAGCGCCCTGCGGGAGGACGCCAACGGCAAATTCGTCCTGGTGGTCACCAGCAAGAGCACGCCCCTGGGCAACCGCTACACCGCCACCCGGGCCGACGTCCAGGTGCTGGCGGAGGACGACACCAGCGCCGCCGTCTCCGGCCTGGCCGCCAACGACTACATCATCACCACCTCCAGCAAGCCCCTGGATGCGGGCAGTCAGGTGCGGATGGTGGAGAACCCGTCATGAGTACACTGAAAAATCTGCCCCGGCGCATTCTGAACGCCATCAGGGGCTTCGGCTTCAAGCAGTGGTTTTTTCTGATCCTCAACGTGGTCCTGGTCCTGGGCGCCGTCGCCTGCGCCCTGGGCCTGCGCCGGGTCAGCGGGACCCTGGACACCCTGACCGCCGCCGGGCGGTTCCAGGGGGCGGGGGAGGTCCGCTACGCCCAACTGGCCTGCTACCTGCCGGTGGATGGCGGCAAGTCGGAGGAGGACATCCGCTCCTTCCGCCAGAGCCTGGAGAACAAGATGAGCGAACAGTCCCTGGAGGCCGCAGAGGGCGGGCGGCTGTACCTGGACGCCTACAGCGGCGTATCCCAGCTCACCATCGCCTCGGAGAACGGCGGCAGCACCACCCTGAAGGCCGTGGGCGTGGGGGGAGAGTTCTTCTACTTCCACCCCCTGCGCCTCCGCTCCGGCTCCTACATCAAGGAGGGCGACCTGATGGACGACCTGGTGCTGCTGGACGAGGAGCTGGCCTGGAAGCTCTTCGGCGGCACGGACCTGGCGGGGCTCACCGTGACCATCAACAACGTCCCCTTCGTGGTCTCCGGCGTGGTGTCCCGGGAGACGGATTTCGCCACCGAAAAGGCGTACACCGGGGACGGCGGGCTCTACATGTCCTTCTCCGCCATGCGGCGGCTGGACGAGGACGCGACCATCACCAGCTACGAAATTACAATGCCCAACCCCATCGGGGGCTACGCCAGTGGAATCCTGTCGGATACCTTCCCCATCGGGACGGGGGACATCGTGGAGAACTCCAGCCGCTACAGCCTGCCCCACCTGTGGGAGGTCATCCAAAACTTCGGACAGCGCTCCATGCGTCTCAACGGCGTGATCTACCCCTACTGGGAGAACGCCGTTCGCCTGACGGAGGACTACGCGGCGGGGCTGCTGCTACTGGCGGTGCTGCTGGCGCTCTACCCCCTGCTGACGGCGCTGGTGCTGGGCATCAAGGAGATACGCCGGGCCTACCGCTTCGCCAAGGTGAAGATCCCCGAGAAGGTGGACGAGGCCGTGGAGAAGCGCCGGGAGGAGCGTCTGGAAAAGTCATTCAAGGAAAAGGAGGGGTCCGATGGCGGATCTGAGCCTTCGTAACGTAAAGAAAATATACGACAACACGGTGGTGGCGGTGCAGGCGTTCAACCTGGAGATCGCCGACAAGGAGTTCATCGTCCTGGTGGGCCCCTCCGGCTGTGGGAAGTCCACCACGCTGCGCATGGTGGCCGGTCTGGAGGACATCACCGAGGGGGAGATCTACATCGGGGGCCGGAAGGTGAACACCGTGCCCCCCAAGGACCGGGACATCGCCATGGTGTTCCAGAACTACGCCCTCTACCCCCACATGACCGTCTACGACAACATCGCCTACGGCCTGAAGCTGCGGAAGTTCCCCAAGCGGGTCATCGACCAGAAGGTCCGGGAGGCGGCGGAGATCCTGGACATCACGGAGCTCCTGGGGCGCAAGCCCAAGGCCCTCTCCGGCGGTCAGCGCCAGCGGGTGGCCATCGGCCGGGCCATCGTCCGGGAACCCCAGGTGTTCCTCATGGACGAGCCCCTGAGCAACCTGGACGCCAAGCTGCGCAACCAGATGCGCTCGGAGATCATCAAGCTGCGCCAGAAGGTGAACACCACCTTCATCTACGTCACCCACGACCAGACCGAGGCCATGACCCTGGGGGACCGGATTGTCATCATGAAGGAGGGCTTCGTCCAGCAGGTGGGCACCCCCCAGGAGGTGTTCCACCACCCGGCCAACCTCTTCGTGGCGGGCTTCATTGGCACGCCACAAATGAACATCTTCGACGCGCAGCTCATCCGGGACGGCGAGCGCTACTTTGTGGAGCTGGGCGGTTTGCGGGTGGAGCTGTCCGCGGAGAAGACCGCCCGGCTGCTGGCAGGGGATGTGGCGTCCCAGCCGGTGAAGCTGGGGCTGCGGCCGGAGCACCTGACCCTCACGGATCGGGACGAGGCGGTATTCGCCGCCGTGGACGTGTCGGAGATGATGGGCAGCGCGGTGCACATCCATGTGAGCGCCTGCGGTCAGGACGTGGTCATCGTGGTGCCCCTCAGCGAGGAGGAGGAGACGGAGAACCTGCCCATGGGTCTGCCGGTGCGCTTCACCTTCCGGGGCAGCGCCGCCCACGTGTTCGACGCGGAGACCGGGCAGAACCTGGAGTATCCCCGCGCGGAGCCCTCCCAGGCATCCGCAGTGGAAGAAGCGCCTCCGGCGGAGGACTCCCAGGACGCTTTCCCGGAGGAGCCCGAGGAGATGACCGAGGAGGCGCTGGCAGCGGCCAAGCTGGGAGACCCCTTTGAAGACTACTAATTTTCTTAAAAAAGATGCTTCGCATCTTTTTTGAAAACGATTTCATTCTATTTCGCTCCTCCGGGCGCGAAACTCCTGCGGAGTGCCTTTTGACAATCTAACGCCGTCCGGGCGCAATGCCCGGACGGCGTTTCTATATGGTTTTATGCCTCTTCTGAAGGGGAAGCCTGGTCCTTCTGTGGAACGTGCTTCTGAAAAGCCCGCTCGATCAGGAAGGAGGCCAGCAGCGCCTCGGTGCAGGGAACGAAGAAGGCGGGAAACAGAAATCGTCTGCAAACCCATACGCTCCCGACCAGCAGCACCACCAGCAGAAAGGTGGAGGGCAGGTGGGCCAGGGAGAATTGTACGGCGGTCTGGTTGAGCCCCCGGAAGGAGAACTCAAACCGAGAGAGCAGCGGAAACATCCAGGCCATGGTCCCCAGCACGAGAAACAGCAGCAGGACCACGACCGCCGCAGCGGCCAGCACAGGCCCCGGCTCCTGGATCGCCGTGCCGACCAGCTGCCCACTCCACAGCAGCGCCGCCAGCGCCGCGCCCCACACCAACGCCGCCGGAACGGCGGTTTTCAGCTCCCGCCGGAAGGTGCGGAAGAAGCGGGCGTAGGTTCCCGCCTCCTCCCGGCGGATGCCGTGGACGGCGGCGTCGTACAGCGCGGCGGAGGCCGCCCCGGCGGTCACCAGCGGAAGACTGCAAACGAGCCAGAACAGGCTCAGCACCATGATGTCCAGAATGCGGCTGCACCAGCGCCAGAGAAAGGCGTCCGGGTGAAACAGCTTACCCATTGTTCAGCAGGGCGGGCACCATCTCCGCCAGCGCCTTGGCCAGCGCGGCGTGGCCAGCGCGGGTCAGGTGCATGAAGTCGATCTGGTTGAACTCCGCCCCCACCTGGTTGGCGTCCAGGAAGTGGCAGCCCACCTCCTCCGCCACCCGCTTGTAGTGGGCGGGGAGCTTCCTGGATTTCTCCACGCAGTTGGGCCCCATGGTGCCCATCTCGTCCGCCACGGAGGAGGCCAGCACCCCCTCGCCGATGACCGGCGGCGCGACAATGAGGATGTTGGGCTTGCCGCCCGGCCCCCAGCAGTCGGTGGTCTGGGCCTTCTGCACCAGGCGGCGCATCCCCAGACTGATAGCAAAGGCGTTCATGCCGAAGCGCTCCTTGCTGTCGTTGGTGCCCAGCATAATGATCAGCAGGCTCACCGGCTCGTGGCTCTTCAGGCAGGGCCAGAGGTAGTGGAGCGCGTCCAATCCCTCATAGAGGGGGTCGGAGAACACCGTGGTCCGGCCGGAGAGGCCCTCCTCAAAGACCTGGTACTCCTCTCCCAGGGCCTTTTGCAGCAGGCAGGTCCAGCGCTCGTCCTCGTTGAACCGGGCCAGCTGCGGATCGGCGCAGTCCTTCGGGTCGGCGCAGTAGCCGTGGGTGTTGGAATCGCCCAGGCAGATGATGTGCTTCTTCATATCTGACGGTCCCCCTACTTCACGATCTCAGGCAGGGATGCGGCGGCGGCGGACTGCCCCACCCGGCGGAATTTCTCGTCGGGGAGCGTGGGGTTGATCTGCGCGGCAATCTCCGGGTACTCGTCCGCCATGACGGACTTGCAGGTATCCAGGATCAGGTCGCCGCCCTTGCCGGACATGACCCGGCCCAGCAGCAGCACGTGCTTGAAGTGATAGAGGTCGAAGTAGAAGGCCAGGGCGTGGGCCAGGTACACACCGATGGAGGAATACACGTCGGCGGCCCTGGGGTCGTCCTCCGCCATGAGCTTCTGGACCACCTTCAGCTTCTCGGCGGGCGAGAGGGCCTCGTCCAGCTCGATGCCCGCCCGGGGAGCCAGCTTGATGATGCCGTCCTGGGAGAAGTATTTCACGCCGCAGCCGATGTCGCCGCTCCACTCGTCCTGCATGGCGTCCGCCGCCGCGTCCACGGGGACGAAGGCCAGCTCGTTGAGCCACCCGGTGATCCGCCCCTGGGGGTCCACGTAGCCCACGGCCTCGCTGGTGCCCATGGCGATGCCCAGCACGTTGTCCTCCTCCAGGCTCATGGCCCCCGCCAGGGCGGACACGTCGCCGTCGTTGGCCACGGCGTAGGGCACGTCGCCGAAGGTGTCGGTGATGGCCCGGATGTAGATGTCCTTCACCTTGGCGTCGAAGAGGTCCTTGGGCACCTGGAGGAAGAGGGAGGCGTTCATGGTCCGGTTGTTGATATAGACCCCGGCGGAGGAGACGCCCACCGCGTCCACCCGGGGCATGTGCTCCGCCGCGGCCTTCAGGGCGGCGACGATGCCGTCGTAGTGGTAGTCCGGATCGGAGTTGGTCTTGGGGAACCAGACCACCTCCTGGTCGAACACGCTCTCGCCGTCGATGACGGCGGAGACCTTCCGGTCGCTGCCGCCCGCGTCAAAACCGATGCGGCACCCGTCCAGGTGGCGGCCGATGGCCTTGGGGCTGTCCTTGGCCTGGGGGAGAACGTCGCAGGAGACCACCTCGAAGGGGTGCTCAAAGACATTTGCCATGTAGTCCCAGTCAAATTCCTGACAGCCACCGGCGGCGTATGCCCCGCTGAGATAGGCGCGGATGTCCTCGCTGCCCCGGACGTAGATCCGGAACCCGCCCTTCATCCACAATATGGTCTTCACCAGGCGGTTGACGTAGTAGCAGTCGGCCTCCCGCATCTTCGGCGTGCCGTGGATGAACGTCTCGCACACCGCCATCTCCCCTCCGGCCCGCTCCACGGCGATGCCCAGAGGCTGCCTGGCGTCCCTCAGGAATGCCTGGTTGAACTTATAGAGGGGCAGGTAAGCGGGGTCCAGCTTGGGGGAGTGCTTGAGAGAAACCTCAATGCCATAACGGTTCATAGTATCGTACCTCCATCATCAAATCTTCGCGCAGCAGCGCGGACTCTTTGCAGTCATCATACCACGTCCGGCGCCGTCTGTCACGTGTTTTCGTCAAAAAAGAGAAAAAAATTTTCGGAAAATTTTTGGTTGAAAAATTGTTTTCAATGTGATAGGATGGAACGGTAAGCTGTGAAATTTGAACAAAGTAGCTTCCTCCCGCAGCGAAAGCGTGGGATATTTTGATAAGAAAGGTTGGATGAACGATGGATCGTGCAAGACTGGAGCGCAGCCGTCAGTGGCTGCGCGAAGAGCTGGACCGCTGCGTGGCGTTCTGGCTGAAGCATGGTATGGACCCGGTGAACGGCGGCGTCTACACCTGCCTGGACCGGAAGGGGGAGATCTACTCCACCGACAAGAGCGTATGGATGCAGGGGCGCTGCGGCTGGATCTTCGCCCACCTGTGCCACGTGTACGGCGTGAAGCAGGAGTGGCTGGATGCCAGCAAGAGCTGCCTGGACTTCATGGAGAAGCACTGCATCAACCGGGAGGCCGGGGGGCGGATGTACTTCACCGTCACCGCCGAGGGCAAGCCCCTGCGCCAGCGGCGCTACTGCTTCTCCGAGGCGTTCTACTCCCTGGCCAACGCGGAATACTACGGCGTCACCGGGGAGAAGGCGTGCCTGGAGCGGGCCCGGCGGGCCTACGACCTCTACTGGGACTTGAACCACGGCATGGCCGACCCCACGGGCCTGGGACCCAAGACGATTCCGGAGACCCGGCAGGGCCGGAGCTTCGGCGGACCGATGATCATCCTCAACGTCACCGGCGTGCTGCTGCGGGTGGACCCGGAGCGGAAGGCCCTCTACGAGGACCGGGCCCAGCAGTGTGTGGACGAGATCTTCCAATACCACGTCAAGCCGGACCTGAAATGCGTCCTGGAAAATGTGGACCCCGACGGGACACCCCGCCTCTACCACACCGAGGGCCGGACGGTGAACCCCGGTCACGACATCGAGGGGGCCTGGTTCCTGCTGGAGCACGCCCAGCGCACCGGGGACAAGTCGCTGGTGGGCAAGGCCGCCCAGATCTTCGACTGGGCCATCGCCGCGGGCTGGGACCAGGAGTACGGCGGACTGCTGTACTTCACCGACTGCCTGGGCAAGCCGCCGGAGGCCTATGAGCACGACATGAAGCTCTGGTGGCCCCACAATGAGATCCTCATCGCCTCCAGTATGCTCTATCGGGACACCGGCGACGAGAAGTATCTGGACTGGTTCTGGAAGACCGAGGACTACTGCCGGGAGCACTTCGCCGACCCGGAGTACGGCGAGTGGTACGGCTACCTCCGCCGGGACGGCAAGCCCACAATGCCCTCCACCAAGGGCTCCACCTTCAAGGGGCCCTTCCACGTGCCCCGCTCCCTCATCATGGCCGGGCAGGCCCTCGACGAGATTTTGGCGTCCCGCTGACGTTCGCGCGGGTCGACGTTCTCCCCTTTGCTTTCCAAAAAGAAGGGGTGCGCGGAAAGGAGATGGAATATGCCGGAAATGGATGCCTTTGAGAAGATCAGCAACGCCTACTACCTCCTCACCACCGCCGAGAAGAAGGCGGCGGACTATGTCATCATCCATCAGCGGGACACCCAGTATATGTCCATCTCCGAGCTGGCGGAGGCCTGCGGCGTGGCGGAGGCCACCATCTCCCGCTTCGCCAAGCGTCTGGGCTACAAGGGGTACAACGCCTTCAAGCTGGCCGTGGCCAATTCCATCGCCAGCCGGGCGACCGCCGCGGGCAGCCCTCTCTCCGGGGAGGTGCTGGCGGAGGACAGCGTCTCCGACATGTGCCAGAAGCTCTTTGCAGCCGAGGTGGACGCCATGGAGCAGACCCTGGGCCTGCTCCGGCCGGAGGCCGTCACCGCCGCCGGAGACCTGCTGGTGAACGCCCGCAAGGTGCTGTGCATGGGCCAGGGGGGCTCCATGGTCATCGCCGAGGAGGCCGCCCACCTGTTCTCCACCGTCTTCGGGAAGTATTTCGCGATCTGCGACTCCCACATGCAGACCATCGCCGCCGCCCAGATGGGGCCCGGGGACGTGATCCTCTACATCTCCTACTCCGGCGCCACCCGGGACCTGCTGGAGATCGCCCAGCTGGCCAGGGAGCGGGGCGCGGACGTCATCCTGATCTCCCGCTTTCCCAAGTCCCCCGGCGCCGCCCTGGCCAGCGTGGTCCTCCAGTGCGGCACCAACGAGAGCCCCCTGCAAATGGGCTCCGTGGCCGCAAGGGTGGCCATGATCTTCGTGCTGGATGTCCTGTTTTCCGAGGTCTGCCGCCGGGACCTGGAGACCTGCCGGTCCCGCCGCCACCAGGTGGCTGACGCGCTCTCCGAGAAGCATGTTTGAGCGTCCCCTGCGAAAAACCGCCAATTTTAGGAGAAAAAATCCAAAAATTTCGATTTTTGAAAATTTCTTTCAGAAAAGACTTGACTTTTCCCACAATTTCTAGTACCATGCGTTTATGAGGTCTGCGACAGATTTCACAACATTCACCGAGCAACCATTTTATAAGGGAGGATTTGTCAATGAAGAAGTTTCTTGCACTGCTCCTGGCCATGGTCATGACCCTGGCCCTGGTCGCCTGCGGAGGCAACGACCAGAAGGACCCCGCCCCCAGCACCCCCGACCCCGCTCCCAGCACTACCCCCGCTGACGACAACAAGACCCCCGAGCCCGAGCCCGCTCCCGCTGAGCCCACCGGCGCCAGCGAGATCACCCTGTGGACCTACCCCATCGGCGACTGGGGCACTGAGGCCACCGTCAAGACCCTGACCGACGCCTTCACCGCCGAGACCGGCATCGCCGTCAAGGTGGAATACTTAGCCTACGCCGACGGCGACGACAAGGTCAACACCGCCATCACCGCCAAGAGCACGCCCGACCTCATCATGGAAGGTCCCGAGCGCCTGGTCGCCAACTGGGGCGCCAACGGCAAGATGGTGGACCTGAAGGACATGTTCGACGACACCGACCTGGCGGAGATCAACGCCGTGAACGAGGGCGTCATGAAGTCCTGCACCCACACCAACGGTGCGATTTATGAGTACCCCCTGGTCATGACCGCCCACTGCATGGCCGTCAACGTCAACGCCTTCAAGGAGGCTGGCGCCGACAAGTACCTGCATCTGGACACCCACACCTGGACCACCCAGGAGTTCATCGACGCGGTGGCCGCCCTCTATGCCCACTACAATGACACCGTCGGCGCCGTGTTCTGCGCTGGCCAGGGCGGCGACCAGGGCACCCGCGCCCTCGTCAACAACATGTACGGCGGCACCTTCACCAACGCCGAGCACACCGCCTACACCTGGGACGATCCCCTGAACGTCAAGGCCCTTGAGCAGCTCAAGAGCATGGACGGCATCGAGTTCGACGCCTCCCTGGCCGGCGGCGACGAGATCGCCAAGTTCTACCAGGGCGCTCTGAAGATGGCCTTCTGCTGGAACATTGCCCAGCAGCTCAGCCCCAACGGCAAGGGCGAGGAGACCGGCGCTGAGAAGACCGTCACCGGCGACGACATCGCCTTCATGAGCTTCCCCTCCGAGGATGGCAACTCCAAGCTGCAGGGCGGTATCTGGGGCTTCGGCATCTTCGATAACGGCGACCAGGCCCGCATCGACGCCGCCAAGGAGTTCATCAAGTTCTTCTGCGACAGCGCTCACACCGTGGACGCCGTCAAGGCCGCCCGGTACTTCGCCGTCCGCTCCACCGCCGAGGGCACCGACCTCTCCGCCATCTGGGCCGACGAGCCGATCATGGCCGAGTACACCAAGCTGATGCCCTTCCTGGGCGACTACTACCAGATCACCACCGGCTGGGCCGGCGCCCGCACCGCGTGGTGGAACATGCTCCAGGCTGTGGGCACCGGTGACGATGTCGCCGCCGCCGTTGCCGCAGGCGTAGCCGAGGCCAACGCCGCTGCCGCGGGCTGATTTGTAATTGAGTAAGACAACGCGTAGCTATCTGTAAGGGTTTGCGCGCCCCTTCTCCGCGATGCGCGGAGAAGGGGCGCGTTTTCACCCTGTCAAGAGAGAGGAGTGCTGAATTTGGCGAAACAACAGCAGAGCAAAATGAGCCGCGCCCTACAGCGGCGGGAGAACGTCGCGGGCTACCTGTTCATGCTGCCCAGCCTGATTTTCTTCCTGGGCTTCGTTATCATTCCCATGTTCATCTGCATCATCACCAGCCTGACCAACACCAATATGCACGACCCCGGCATGTTCGGCAGCTTCATCGGGCTGAAAAACTTCTCCGACCTGGCCAAGGACAAGGTGTTCCTGAAGGGCCTGACCAACACCTTTGTCATCGTGATCGTCAGCGTCCCCACCGTGTGCGCTTTCTCCCTGTGGGTGTCCTCGGCCATCTACAAGCTGAAGGGCCCCGTCCTCTCCGCCTTCCGCTGTATCTTCTACCTGCCGGTGGTCACCGGCTCCGTGGCGGTCACCGTGGTGTGGAAGTGGATGTATGACAACTACACCGGCATCCTCAATTCCGCCCTGAAGTCCACGGGCATTCTGGAGAAGGGCATCAACTGGCTGGGCAATGAAAAAACGGCGCTGTGGTGCATCATCCTGATCCTGTTCACCACCTCCGTCGGTCAGCCCATCGTGCTGTACGTCTCCGCCCTGGGCAACGTGGACCAGACCCTGGTGGAAGCCGCCCAGGTGGACGGCGCCACGGACCTCCAGGTCTTCTGGCGCATCAAGTGGGCCCAGATGATGCCCACCACCCTGTATATTCTGGTCATCACCACCATCAACTCCTTCCAGTGCTTCGCCCTGATCCAGCTGCTGACTGCGGGCGGACCCAACCACGCCACGGATACGGTCATGTACTACATCTACTACACCGCATTCAAGCTCACCGAGCAGGCCGGGCACTTCGGCTACGCCAACGCCATGGGCGTGATCCTGGCCATCTTCATCGGGCTGCTCTCCGCTCTCCAGTTCAAGCTGGCGAAAGAAAAGTAAGGGGGTGCGAGTATGAAAAGCAACACCACGCGCAGCCGCGTATACCGGATCTTCTCCATCGTCGTACTGGTCATCCTGGCCATCCTGTTCCTCTTCCCCCTGTACTGGATCATCACCGGCGCTTTCAAGCCCGCCGTGGACGTCTATGCCCAGGAGCCCGTCTGGTGGCCCACGGAGTGGGTGCAGAACAACTTCAAAAACCTGTTCAACAAGCGCTCCGCGCCGCTGTGGGAGATCTTCGTGCCCTTCGGCAGCTTCTTCAACAATGGCGAGAAGGTGCTCCTGAGCGCCGGGCCCTCGGCCCCCGCCGCCTTCCGGTGGCTGATCAACACGGTCTTCATGTCCGTCATGGCCATGATCATCACCTGTGCCACCGCCGCTATGGCGGGCTACGCCCTGGCCAAGAAGCGCTTTGTGGGGCGGGCCATCCTGTTCTCCCTGATCGTGTGCGCCATGGCCCTGCCCAAGCAGGTCATCCTCATCCCCCTGCTCAAGGAGATGGCCGGTCTGCGGCTGTACGACAGCCTGTGGGCCGTGATCTTCCCCACGGTAGGCTGGCCCTTCGGCGTGTTCTTGATGAAGCAATTCTCTGAGAGCATCCCCGGCGAGATATTGGAGGCCGCCCGCATCGACGGGGCCAGCGAGGCCAAGACCTTCATCACCGTGGTGCTGCCCATGGTCAAGCCCGGCATCGGCGCACTGGCCATCTTTACCTTCATCAACGCCTGGAACGACTACTTCATGCAGCTGGTCATGCTGCCCAGCGGAAGCAACTTTACCATGCCCCTCGGTATCGCCTCCCTCCAGGCGGAGACCAGCATCGACATGGGACTGCTGATGGCCGGTGCGGCGTTGGCCTCCGTCCCCATCATCATCGTGTTCCTGATCTTCCAGAAATACTTCACCCAGGGCATCACCATGGGCGCGGTCAAGGGATAAGGGGGGCCGTCGCATGATTTACGCCAAAAACAAATACGCCCTGTCCTACCGGGGGATCCACCCCAACCTGGACCTGGCGCTGGAGCACATCACGGAGGACTATCTGGCCTCCATCGGCGAGACCCGGGTGGAGCTGAAGGGCGGCGACGTGTACGCCACCCGCTTCACCTACGAGACCATCCCGGCCCAGGAGAGCTTCTTCGAGGCGCACAGGAAGTACCTGGACATCCACATCATGCTCTCCGGCTCTGAGCGGGTGGAGATCGCCCCGCCGGAGAAGCTGACAGAGTTTGACCGTGTGGAGGCCAACGACTTCTACGCCTACCGGGGCGAGGGGGACTACAAGCTGGTGCTGTCCCCCGGCGACTTCCTGGTGGTCTTCCCCGATGACGCCCACCGGATCAAGATGCAGGTGGATGGTCCCGAGACCGTGACCAAGGCGGTCTTCAAGATCCGCATTTACGATTAAAGAAGGAGAAGAGTGCATTATGAAAGATTTAACCAAGTATCAGGGGATTTTCCCCGCTTTTTACGCCTGCTATGACGAGAATGGCGCCATCAGTCCCGAGGCCACCCGCGCCCTGGCAAAGCACCTCCTGGACAAGGGCGTGAAGGGCCTGTACGTCGGCGGCTCCTCCGGCGAGTGCATCTACCAGAGCGTGGCCGAGCGGAAGCTGACGCTGGAGAACGTCATGGCCGAGGTGGGCGGCAAGCTGACCATCATCGCCCACGTGGCCTGCAACAACACCGCCGACAGCCGGGAGCTGGCCGCCCACGCGGAGAGCCTGGGCGTGGACGCCATCGCGGCCATCCCCCCCATCTACTTCCACCTCCCCCCTGCCGCCATTGCGAAATACTGGAACGACATCTCCGACGCGGCCCCCCATACGGACTTCGTCATCTACAACATCCCCCAGCTGGCGGGCGTGGCCCTGACGGTGCCCCTGCTGAAGGAGATGCTGAAAAATCCCCGGGTCATCGGCGTGAAGAACTCCTCCATGCCCGTCCAGGACATCCAGATGTGGCGGGACGAGGGCGCGTTCGTGTTCAATGGCCCTGACGAGCAGCTCCTCAGCGGCCTGGCCGCCGGAGCGGGCGGCGGCATCGGGGGCACCTATGCCGCCATGCCGGAGCTTTATCTGGAGATCTTCCGGTGCTACCAGGCGGGCGACATGGCCAAGGGCATGGACGTCCAGAACGAGTGCTGCCGGATCATCTACAAGATGTGCACCGCCACCGGCAACCTGTACGCGGTCATCAAGGAAATTCTCCGCCGTATGGACGCCCCCGACGTGGGCAGTGTCCGCGCCCCGCTGGCCCCGCTGGCGGAGGGCGATTCCGCCGTCGTGGATGCGTGTGTGGAGATGATTCGGGCCGCGATTGCCAAGTATTGCTGACCCTGCCATTTGGTCCGTGGGCCGTGCCGCTCTGGCGGCACGGCCCCTTTCTGCTATGCCCACAATGTATGCCGACCCATGTCCTGGGGGTATTTGATGTTTTCGCCGGTTAGGAGTACAATAATACAATACGCGGATCCCAAAAAATCCAGGCCCGCAGGCGGAAAGAGGAGAGAGATGAAGGAACTGAAAATGATTGGCGGATACGTCCGGCGCTACTGGCCGCGCTATGCGGCGGGAATCATTGCGCTGGCGCTGGTAGACCTGATGAACGTCTACATCCCCCAGTTCACCGGGGAAATCACGGACGGGCTGAAGGCCGGAACCATCGACATGGACGGCGTATGGCGGCTGGTAGCGGGCATCGTCCTGCTGGGTGCGGGGATGGCGCTGGGTCGGCTGGGGTGGCGATATTTCATATTTGGCACGTCTCAGTCCATTCAGAGGGACATGCAGCAGGACTTGTTCGCCCACCTGGAGAAGCTCTCCATGCGCTACTTCAACGAGCACAAGACCGGCGATCTGATGGCCCATTTCACCAACGATTTGCAGGCCGTCCGGATGCTGATGGGCCCCACCATCGTGACGGCCTTTGACGCGTCGGTGATGCTGGTGATGGTGCTGGGGAAGATGATTCTGTACGTGGACGCCCGCCTGACCCTGGTGGCGGTGATCCCGCTGCTGCTGATCATGTACGGCGACTACGCCTACGGGAAGGTCATGCACCGGAAGTTCTTCGCCAAGCAGCGGGCCTTCTCCGACCTGACTGACCAGGTCCAGGAGTCCGTCAGCGGCATCCGGGTCATCAAGGCCTTCGTTCAGGAGCGGAAGGAGCTGGCCGCCTTCGCCAAGGTCAACCGGCTCAATCAGGACCGAAATATGGACGTGGCCCGGACCCAGGCGCTGTTTCTGCCCCTGTTGGACATGATCATCGGCGTCAGCGGCCTGCTGACGCTGCTGTACGGCGGCTATCTGGCCATCGCCGGGGAGATCACCCTGGGCCAGTTCGAGGCGTTCAACCTCTACATCGGCATGTTGGTGTGGCCCATGATGGCGGCGGGCGAGTGCATCACCTTTGTCTCCCAGGGCATGGCCAGCGCGAAGCGCATTCAGACCATCCTGGAGGAACGCCCTGAGATCACGGACGGCCCGGGGACCATGGACGATACCGGGCTGCGGGGAGAGATCGACCTGCGGGATCTGACCTTTGCCTATCCCGGCCACGAGGAGGTGCGGGCGCTGGAGCACATCAGCGTCCACGTGGCCCCCGGGGAGACCCTGGCCATTCTTGGCCGCACCGGCAGCGGCAAGAGCACCCTGGCCAACCTCCTGCTCCGGCTTTACAACACCGACAGCGGCATGATCTGCCTGGACGGGCGGCCCCTGTCCAGGATCCCCCTGGCGGTCGTGCGGCGGGACATCGCCTACGTTCCCCAGGACAGCTTCCTGTTCTCCGACACCCTGGAGCGCAATATCGCCTTCGGCGTGGACGACCTGTGCCCGGAGGACATCCAGAGCGCCGCGAGGGACGCCTGCATCCATGACAACATCATGGACTTCCCCGAGGGCTATCAGACCATGGTGGGCGAGCGGGGCGTGACCCTCTCCGGCGGGCAGAAGCAGCGCAGCGCCATTGCCCGGGCCCTGCTGAAGAATGCGCCCATCCTGATCTTGGACGACGCCCTCTCGGCGGTGGACACGGACACGGAGGAGCAGATCCTGCAAAACCTCCGGAAAAATCGGGCGGGCCGCACCACCATTATCATCGCCCACCGGATCTCCACCATTCAGAACGCAGACCACATCCTGGTCCTGGACGACGGCAGGGCCGCGGAGTACGGCGCCCACGAGGAGCTGATGGCCCTGGGCGGCATCTACTGCGGCATCTATGAAAAGCAGCAGCTGGAGAAGCAGCTGCATGAGGAAGGGGGCGCGGTATCATGAGCCTGTTCTCCAAAAAATCCGGCGAGAGGCCGGAGGACATCCACTACGAGGGCAGCGCCGTCCTGCGGATGCTCTCCTACCTGAAGCCCCACGTGAAGACGGTGGCAGTCTGTTTGCTGCTGGTGCTTGTGCTGACCGGGCTGGAACTGTACCGGCCCATCCTCACCGGGGACGCCATCGACCGGTATATTGCAGGGGAGTATGCCCCGGGCGAGGCGGTGGAGGCCCGTTTCCGGGGGCTGCTGCTGGCGGCGGGGCTGTACCTGGGCACGCTGGCGATCTCCTTTTTCTGCAACAACCGGCTGATGATCCTGCTCCAGCGGACCGGGCAGCGCATTGTCTATGAGATGCGCCGGGAGCTGTTTGAGCACGTGGAGAGCCTGTCCATGCGCTTTTTCGATCTGACCCCGGTGGGCAAGATCGTCACCCGGGTGACCAACGACGTGGAGGCGGTCAACGAGCTGTACGCCAACATCCTGGTCAAGCTGTTTCGGAACGTGGTAAAGATCATCGGTCTGGCCGTGGTGATGCTGGCGCTGGATGTGCGCATGGCGCTCCTGAGCTTCGTGATGGTGCCGCTGGTGACGGTACTGACGGTCATCACCCGGATGCTGGCCCTCCGGGCCAACCGGGAGATGCGCACCCGCCTGACGGAGCTGAACACCTTCCTCTCGGAGCACCTCTCCGGCATGAAGATTATCCAGATTTTCAACCGGGAGGAGCGAAAGTTCCAGGAATTTGCCGCACGCAGCAACGCCCACTACAGGGCCAGCTTCCGGGCCATGATGGTCAACGCCGTGTTCCGCCCCTTCATCGTGCTGACCGGTGTGGTGGCCATGGCCATCGTCATCGCGGCGGGGAGCCACGGCGTGCTGGAGGGCACGGTGTCCTTCGGTACGATGTACATCTTCCTACAGTACATCCGCACCTTCTTCGAGCCCATCCAGGACCTGGCGGAGCAGCTGTCCACCCTCCAGTCCGCCGTGGCCTCGGCGGAGAAGATCTTCACGCTGCTGGACGAGAAGCCCCTGCTCCACGACCCGGAGACGCCGGTGGAACCGGAGGAGATCCACGGGCGCATCGAATTTAAGCACGTCTGGTTCGCCTACGACAATGAAAATTTCATCCTGCGGGATGTGAGCTTCGTCATCGAGCCGGGACAGCGGGTGGCCTTCGTGGGGGCCACCGGAGCGGGAAAGAGCTCCATTCTGAACCTCATCGGGCGATACTACGACGTGCAGAAGGGAGAAATCCTGATCGACGGCATCAACATCAAGGATCTGAGCCGGGAGCGGCTTCGCCGGGCCATTGGGCAGGTGCAGCAGGACGTGTTCATCTTCACCGGGGACATCCGGAGCAACATCCGCCTCCGGGAGGAGGACATCACCGACATGGACATCCGGGATGCGTCCCGCCGGGTCAACGCGGACCGGTTCATCAACCGTCTGCCGGGCGGCTACGGCGAGCGCGTGACGGAGCGCGGTTCCACCTTCTCCGCCGGACAGCGGCAGCTGCTGAGCTTTGCCCGAACCCTGGCCTTCCACCCGGACATCCTGATTCTGGACGAGGCCACCGCCAACATCGACACGGAGACCGAGCAGTGGATTCAGGAGGCCCTGGAGACGATGATGACGGGGCGCACCACCATCATGGTGGCCCACCGGCTGTCCACCGTCCAGCACGCGGACAAGATCATCGTCATGCACAAGGGCCGCATCTGCGAGAGCGGCACCCACCAGGAGCTCCTGGAGCAGGGCGGGATTTATCAGAAGCTGTATCAATTACAGCTGGCATGAGCCTTTTTCTTGAAAGAAAAAGGTTCCCAAAGAGAACTTTTGCGCGCTCTGCGGCCCCTGCTTTTCCAACATTTCCGCACGGTGACGATGCTGCATTTTTGAATGGGACGCTATTATACATTTAAGGAGGAACCACTATGAGCAACACCTTTTTCTGTGCGCGGACATCCCCTCTGGTGGAGACCATCCGGGGCCCGGTGAGGGGCTACCACGATGGGGAGCTGGACATCTTTAAGGGGATCCCCTATGGTCAGGGGCGGCGCTTCCGTGCGCCGGAGCCCGTCCCCGCCTGGAAGGAGCCCCTGGACGCCACCAACTACGGCTATGTGTGCCCCCTGCTGTCCATGGAGAAGCCCGCTGGGGAACTCCGGGTCCCCCACCGCTACTGGGTGCAGGACGAGGACTGTTTGAATCTGAACGTCTGGACCCCGGGGTGTGACGGGAAAAGGCGGCCCGTACTGTTCTGGATTCACGGGGGCAGCTACGTTGCCGGGTCCTCCATCGAGCAGCTGGCCTACGAGGGGGAGAACATGGCCCGGCTGGGGAACTGCGTGGTGGTCTCCATCAACCACCGGCTCAACATCCTGGGGTATCTGGATCTCTCGGCGTACGGACCGGAGTATGAAAACTCCGGCAACGCCGGTGGGGACGACATCGTACTGGCGCTGCGCTGGGTGCACGAGAATATTGCCGCCTTCGGCGGGGACCCGGACAACGTGACCGTGTTCGGTCAGTCCGGCGGCGGGGCCAAGGTGACTACGCTGCTGCAAACCCCTGCGGCGGACGGCCTGTATCACCGGGGCATCATCATGAGCGGCGTGATTGGCTCCCTGCTGATGGACGGCTGCGGCAGCGTCCGGGAGTGCGCTGAGGCCATGATGAAGGAGCTGGGTGTGGACGGCGTGGACGGTCTGGAGCGCGCGCCCTATGCCCAGCTGGCGGCGGCCTATAACAAAGTGAGTCCGGCCCTGGAGGAGCAGGGGAAGGGCGTGGGCTGCACACCCACGCCCAACCGGTTCTACCTGGGCGACCCCCTCACCAACGGCACCGGCTTCCGGCCGGAGACGGTGAAGGTCCCCCTGCTGGTGGGCACCGTTTTTGCGGAGTTCTTCGGCTTTATGAACGGCAGCGGCACGCCTGTATCCGAGGTGCTGGGCAAGGAGGCGGCGGAGAAGCTGCTCCCCCTGTTCCACGCGGCTTACCCCGGCCGGGCGGACGGCGACCTGCTGACGCTGGACACCCTCTTCCGCGTACCCACCATCGCCTATATCAAGGCCCGCGCGGCGGCGGGCGGGGACGTGTACAGCTACCTCTTCCAGCAGGATTTCCCCATCAACGGCCGGACCACCGCCTGGCACTGCGCGGACATCCCCTTCTTCTTCCACAACGCGGAGCTCGTCCCCGCGTGCCACTTCGATGGCGCGGCGGCGCTGGAGGAGCGCATCTTCCAGGCTGTGATGCGCTTCGCCCGCTCGGGCGAGCCCGGCTGGCCCGCCAGCACGCCGGAGGAGGAGCGCACGCTCCTCTTTGGCCCGGAGGACCGCCTGGTCGTCAACCATGACCACGAGCTCGTTACATCCCTCGAACCCCTGGTGGAGCAGCTCATGGCGCGGATGAAGGATACGCAGGTCCAGCATTAGTCGTTTTTCTTGTACCGAAGCGCATACAGGAAAGAGCACAGCCACGCAAGCGCGGCTGTGCTCTTTCGCTATACGACGCCTGCCGGTCCGGAGTCCGTATCCGGTAACACACCGCACGCCTCTTTCAGCCGTCCCAACAGGGCGCGGAAATCCTCCCGCTGCCGCAGAGGCGCCAGTTCCTCGCTCTCATCCAAGGCCGCATACATATATTTTGCCAGATAGGCGGCAGACATCCCGGAACGGCGCATATTCAGCTTGTCGTAAAAGGCGCTCTGCGGCTCATCCCCGCTGTCCATCTGCGCCCATTGGATCAGGCTGCGGTCCACGTAGGCCGTCAGGTCCTCCATGGCCTCGTCTGCGCGTCCCTGCTTCCACAGCGCCTCCGCCCGAAGCATATACAGCGAATTGGTCACCCCGCCCAGGTCCGCCGTATGCAGAACCTTCTCGACCGCTGTCGCCATATCCACGCACTCCAGCGCCCGCTCCCAGTCCTTCCGGCGGCAGGCGGCATTGTACAGCCCGATCAGATTCAGAGCCGCCGCCCGTCCGGCGGACCACAGCTCCGTCTGATATAGCTTCTCCGCCTCGTCCAGCTCGCCTTTCCGCAGCAAGATGTTGGCCCGCATCGTCTGTACATTCAGCTTCGCCTCCGGCTCCTCGTCCAGAATCGCCAGGGCTTTGTCGAATTTCTCCTGCATCACATAGAGGCTGGTGAGCATACTGCGGGCGCTTGCCGCCAGGCACAAGTCGCTGCTCTTCCGGCTCTCCTCCAGGAGGGCCGCTGTCTTTTCCATCTGATTTTCATTACCATCTGTATCCATAATAGCGGGCATATACATAATGTATAGCCCAGCCGCCGCGCATTTCAGCCGCAGGTCATCCGGATACTCCCGCAGCAGCGCTTCGCAGGACACGACCGCCTCCCGGATCCTTCCCGCCGCAAACAGTGTCCGCCGCTCCTCCAGCAGCGCGTCGATCTCCCCCTGCTCCAGCGCCGGTCGGAAGTCCAACAGACCGTCCACCGTGGTCCCCAGCAGCCTCGCCAGGGAACACAGCATGGCCACGTCCGGTATGGCGGCGTCCGTCTCCCACTTGCTCACCGCCGCGCCGGTGACCCCCAGGACCGCCGCCATCTGTTCCTGGGTCAGATCTTTCTCTCGCCGCAGCTGCTGGATCCGTTTTCCGAGCTCCATGCTTCTGTTCCTCAATTTCCGGAGGCGTCCCCCCTGTTCTTGGGCCCAGCTCCATAGTAGCACGGATCGGGTTCTTCCGCAATGGAGGCCCGGTTGAATGCCGCGGTCAATTTCTCAACCGCCCTTCAACCTCCCTCAGCTCACCTCTCTCACCTTATCCGGTCTGGCGTACAGGACCCCCGCCTGGGCCTCCACCCCCTGGATGCGGAACAGTTCCTCCACAGTGACAAAGTCATAGCCCTCCGCCTGCAAGCAGTCAATGATCTCCAGGGCCGCGTCCACGCTGGTGGAGTAGAAGTCGTGGAGCAGGATGACGTCCCCCGGCTGGACCGCCTCCAGTACGGCGGAGACCACTTTGTCCTTATTGAGCAGCTTCCAGTCCTGGGGGTCCACGGACCAGTAGATCATGGGCGTCTTGATGAGCTTCGCCCGCTCGCTTCCGATGAGCCCGTAGGGAGGGCGCAGCCAGAAGCTGCCCTCCCCCACCAGCTCTTTGAGCAGGACCTCCGTCTTGTGGATCTCCTCCACCACCGTGTCCTTGTCCGTCTTCAGAAGCCGGACGTGGGAGTAGGTGTGGTTTCCGATCTGATGGCCCTCCGCCCTCATTCTCCTGAGCAGTCCGGCGTTCCCGGGGACCTGCTCCCCTATGACGAAAAAGGTAGCTGCCGCGCCCCGCTCCAGGAGGCCGTCCAACAGCCTTGTCGTGGTGTCCGCCCGAGGACCGTCGTCAAACGTCAGGGCCACATACTTCGGTTCCTCTGTCAGATCTGTCACCGTCGCCTCGTCCAGTTCCCCAAGGATCTCCATCGGGATCGTCGCCTCCCCCGAGGTATGGTAGGCGGACAGATCCGGCTCCACCGGCCGGGCACAGGCGGCCGCAGGCAGCAGGAACACGCCCGCTAAAAGCATACATACAATTTTTTTCATGGTTTCATCCCTCTTTCCCCGCATACTTTGGCATAGTATAACCGGGAAAACGGGAAATACACCGAGAGGACTGCCGTTTCCCATATGCGGCAGTCCTCTCAAGGTGTTCAGATAAACAAAAACGCCAGCAGCGGAAGAATAAAATTGACAAAAATAATGGCGGCAACGATCCAGAAAATCACCTTTGCGACGTTCTCCGTGGAACCACTCTTCTTCTGCCGGGGTTCCTGCCTCTGGATGGGCGGCCGAGACGGCTGGGCCGCTGGTCTGGGTTGTTGGACAGCCGATTTCGGCTTTGGGGCCGCCTTTTTCGACGCATCCAGCCCCTTGGCCTGCCGAACCCGCTTCTCTCTATGTACCTCGCTGTGAGCGAAGGAACCCTCGTGGTTTGCCTCATTGAGGCCGTCCACCCGGCGCACGTTGCCTTGGGCGTCCGTTGTCCAGGTCTTCACCGGTTGGTTGAAGGCCCCACACTTGGGACAGAACTCGTCCTTGTCATAGTCGTAACGCTTTTTGCAGTCCTCGCACGTAATCCATCTCATACCTGTTTCTCCCCCCCACTCTATGTTTGTCCTATGATAACAGCCCAAAAAATACCAGCGCCCGCCGGACGCCATCCGCGTCTATATCCGCCGTCACATAGTCCGCCTGCCGTTTGACCTCCATTTCCGCATTCCCCATCGCAACAGCAGTCCCCACGTAGCGCAGCATATCTATATCGTTCTCCCCATCTCCGAAGGCCATGCTCTCCTCCCGCCGGATGCCGTAGTGCGCCAGCATCCGCGCAATGCCCTCCGCCTTTCCGCCCTTTTCAGGCACCACATCAAAGGCGTATGGATTCCAGCCACTTATGCGGCACTCCGGGAGACTCGCCGTCAGCTCCCGCACCGTGTCCCGGTCCCGGAAGATGATCGCCTGATAGATTTCTCCCCCCGTATAGCCCTTGACCTCCGGTAAGGGCGTTGAAATCGCCCGCTGTGCCGCACGAACCGCGTCATCTACAAAGTTGATGTACATGTCCTCCAATTCCACCAGAAGAACCGGCACTTCCCGCCGCTGGAAGAGATCGACCAGCCCCTCCGCCGCTGCCCGCCCCATCGGACGGCTGTACAGCAGCTTTCCACAGGCGTCCAAACAGATCTGACCGTTGGAAGCCACATAACCGTCGAACTGCAAATGCCCCACCGGCAGTCGCTCCAGCTCCAGCATATGCCGTCCCGTCGCCGCAAAGACCAGGGTCCCCCGCGCCCTCAGCTGCTCCAGGGCAGACGCTGCGCTGGCCGGTACGCCCCCGGACGCATGGGAGAGCAACGTACCATCCATATCGAAGAAAACCGCTTTTATCATCCCACCCATCCTCTCTGTTCCTATTTTACCATACTACCGCGCACATCGTCAACACAGGCGCGAAAAACAAAAAGCCCTTTCGTATGTGTGGTGCTCCCACACACGAAAGGGCTTTTATATAATCTTTTGCCTAAAATAAAACTTTGTCACCGGGCAAAAAATTCAGGAATTGCAACGACTTCAGGCCCGTGTTAAAGTTCTTGAGATTCTGCGCGACCACATCGAGTGGTCGTGCAGAATTTAATGAAACGTGACCGCTCGATGCGGTCATGTTCCATTGCTGATCCTTTTTCTTTCAAGAAAAAGGATCAGACCAGCTCGATCATCGCGGTCTCCGCAGCGTCGCCCCGGCGCACGCCGGTGCGGGTGATGCGGGTATAGCCGCCGTTGCGCTCTGCATAGTTGGGCGCAAGCTCCTTGAAGATCTTCTTGACCACATCCTCCCGGGTCACAAAGGCCATGGCCTGGCGATAGGCTGCCAGGTCGCCCTTCTTGCCTAGGGTGATCATCTTCTCAGCCAGGGGGCGGATCTCCTTGCAGCGGGTGACGGTGGTCTCCATCTTCCCGTTGTCCAGAAAATCGGTCACCTGCTGACGGAGCATCGCCTTGCGCTGGTCGGTAGTCTTACCGAGCTTACGAGTTCCAGGCATTGTAGGTTTCCTCCTTCAAAGGCGTATCAGTCAATATCGTATCAGTTGCTTTCTTCGTCGGCCAGAGACAGCCCCATCATGGACAGCTTATTGATGACTTCCTCCAGACTCTTGCGGCCCAGATTGCGGACCTTCATCATCTCGTCCTCGGTCTTGGAAATCAGATCCTCTACCGTATTGATGTTGGCACGCTTGAGGCAGTTGAAGCTGCGCACGCTGAGATCCAGCTCCTCGATGGTCAGCTCCAGCACCTTGTCCCGCTGGGTCTCCGCCTTCTCCACAATGGTGGACTTGGAGCCCACCGTCTCACTCAGGTCAGTGAACAGGGTGAAGTGGTCACAGAGAATCTTGGCTCCCAGGCTCACCGCGTCCCGGGCGGAGATGGTGGAGTCCGTCCAGACCTCGATGGTGAGCTTATCAAAGTCCGTCATGTTGCCCACGCGGGTGTTCTCCACGGTGTAGTTCACCTTGTACACAGGCGTGTAGATGGAGTCCACGGGGATGACGCCGATGATATTCTGCTGGGGCTTATTCCGGTCGGCGGGCACATACCCGCGGCCATGGTTGAGGGTGATCTCCATGTTCAGCGTCGCGCCGCTGCCCAGCGTAGCGATGTGCAGGTCCGGATTGAGGACCTCCACCTCGCCGTCGCTCTTGATGTCCCCCGCCGTTACCTCGCAGGGGCCCACCGCCTCGATGAACACCGTCTTGACGCCCTCGCTGTGCAGCTTGGTGATCAGCTGCTTGATGTTCAGCACGATGTCCGTCACATCCTCCTTCACGCCGGGGATGGTGGTAAACTCGTGCTGCACACCGGCAATCTTGATGCTGGTGGCGGCGGTGCCGGGCAGGGATGAGAGCATAATGCGGCGCAAGGCGTTGCCAAGGGTGGTGCCGTAGCCCCGCTCCAGGGGCTCTACCACATACTTGCCGTAAGAATCATCACCAGGGGTCTCGATGCACTCGATCTGGGGCTTATCAATTTCAACCATCCGGTACCCTCCTTCTCTTGGCAGGCCCGGGGGACCGGGCCCGCACGAAATTCAGTTCCAATAATCGAGGGTAGACTCCGGTTACTTGGAGTACAGCTCGACGATGAGATGCTCCTCGATGGGCATGTCGTTGATGTCCTCACGGACGGGCAGACGGGTCACGGTGCCCTTCAGGGCGTTCTTGTCCCGCTCCAGCCACTGGGGCACCAGGACAACGGGGGCGTCCTCGCCCACCAGGCGCTTAAAGATGGGGGACTGGCGGCTGGTATCCCGCACCTCCACCACGTCGCCGGGCTTGAGCAGATAGGAGGGGATGTTGACCTTCTTGCCGTTGACGGTGAAATGGGCGTGGCTCACCAGCTGCCGGGCCTGCCGGCGGGTGGAGGCGAAGCCCAGGCGGTACGCCACGTTGTCCAGGCGGCGCTCGATGAGGACCAGAAGCTCCTCGCCGGTCTTGCCCTGGCTGCGGGCGGCCTTCTCGTAGTACATCCGGAACTGCTTCTCCATGATGCCATAGACGAACTTGACCTTCTGCTTCTCCTGGAGCTGGAGGGCGTACTCGCTCTTCTTCTTGCGCATCTGGCCGCCGGGATTGCGCTTGGTGTCCTTCTTGGCGTAACCCATCGCGGCGGGGGAGATGCCCAGAGCCTTGCAGCGCTTGGCTACAGGCTGCATATTCTTAGCCATAATGAAATATTCCTCCTTCTTCCGAATTAGACGCGGCGGCGCTTGGGGGGGCGGCAGCCGTTGTGGGGGATGGGGGTGACGTCCTTGATCATGGTCACCTCCAGGCCCACGGCCTGGAGCGCACGGATGGCGGCCTCGCGGCCCTGGCCGGGCCCCTTGACGAAGACCTCCACGGTCTTCAGGCCGTGCTCCATCGCGGCGCGGGCGGCCACCTCGGCGGCGGTCTGTGCGGCGAAGGGCGTGGACTTCTTGCTGCCACGGAAACCCTGTCCACCGGAGGAGGCCCAGGAGATGGCGTTGCCCTGGGTGTCGGTGACGGTCACCATGGTGTTGTTGAAGGAAGAACGGATATGGACCTGGCCCTTTTCGATGTTCTTCTTTTCGCGGCGGCGGCGGATCACCCGCTTGCCAGTTTTCGGTGCAGCCATTACTATTCTCCCTCCTTACTTCTTCTTGTTGGCGATGGTCTTCTTCGGTCCCTTGCGGGTGCGGGCATTGGTCTTGCTGCGCTGGCCCCGCACGGGCAGGCCGCGGCGGTGGCGGATCCCCCGGTAGCAGCCGATCTCGGTCAGGCGCTTGATGTCCAGGGCCACACTCCGGCGCAGGTCGCCCTCCACGGTGTAGCCGTGGTCGATGGCCTCACGGAGCTTGTTCTCCTCCGCCTCGGTCAGATCCTTCACACGGGTGTCGGGGTTGACCCCGGTCTTCTCCAAGATGTCCTTGGCGCTCTTTCTGCCAATGCCGTAGATATACGTGAGGCCGATCTCGATCCGTTTATCCTTGGGCAGGTCAATACCGGCAATTCTTGCCATTAACTTTGCACCTCCAAATTCACTTAGCCCTGTCTCTGCTTATGCTTGGGGTTCTCGCAGATCACCATCAGGCGGCCCTTGCGGCGAATGATCTTGCATTTTTCGCACATGGGCTTCACGGACGGTCTAACTTTCATGTTGCTGTTCCTCCTACTTCGTACGCCAGGTAATCCGGCCACGGGTGAGGTCGTATGGAGACATCTCCACCGTGACTTTGTCACCAGGCAAGATTCTAATGAAGTTCATCCTGAGTTTTCCGGAAATGTGGGCCAGAATGGTGTGGCCGTTTCCTATGTCTACCTGGAATTTCGTGTTGGGGAGCGCCTCTACGACAACGCCCTCAACCTCGATCATATCGGATTTTGCCAAGTGCTCATCCCTCCTGGTCTGGATTACCCTCCCCGCCCAGCTGGGCGAGGGTCTTGCGGAGCTCGCTGTTGGTCAACCGATCCCCGCCTCGGATCTTTTCACTCGTCCGGCAGTCAACGCGGGCCTGGAAAACAACGTGCTTGCGCTTTTTCCGCTTGGGCCGCTCCAGACGCCGGGTCTTGCCGTCCGCCAGCAGGAGGAAATCCCCCTCCACGTCCATGACGAAGAAGAGTCTCCCCTTGTCCCTGCCAGCGGTGGCCTTTACAATGTCTGATCGCGCAATGTCCATAGCCAATTACTCCGCCTTTGCCTCCGGGTCCGTGAGAAGCTCCGGTTCCCCGTCGGTGATGAGAATGGTATTCTCATAGTGGGCGGACAGCCTCCCATCGGCGGTCTTCACCGTCCAGCCGTCCGGCATCACCACAACGCCGGGCCTGCCCGCGTTGACCATGGGCTCCACGGCGATGGTCATCCCCCGCAGAAGACGGGGACGGCCTGCCTTGGGTTCCACATAGTTGGGGACCTCCGGCGCCTCGTGCATCTTCGTTCCGATGCCGTGGCCCACGTACTCGCGCACCACGGAGAAGCCATTCGCCTCCACGTAGCGCTGGATGGCGCCGGACAGGTCCGGCAGGCGGTAGCCCTCGCGGGCGTACTTGAGCCCCTCGAAGAAGCTCTGGCGGGTCACATCGATGAGCCGCTGCGCCTCCTGGTCGATCCTGCCGCAGGGATACGTCCCCGCACAGTCGCCGTGGTAACCATCCTTGAAGGCGCCCACATCCACGGAGACGATGTCGCCCTCCCTCAGCACCCGTTTACCCGGGATGCCGTGGATGACCTCGTCGTTCACCGAGATGCACACGCTGGCCGGAAAGCCGTTGTAGCCCAGGAAGGAGGGCTCGGCGCCCTTGGACCGAATGAACCGGTATACCGCTCTGTCAATTTCTCGGGTTGTTACGCCAGGGGCTACCATAGCTCCCGCCAAGGCGCGAGCCGCCGCGGTAATTTTTCCCGCCTGGCGCATCAGTTGGATCTCATGGCTCGACTTCAGAGTAATCATTTTTCCATCCCCAAAGCGGCCAGGATCGCCCGGGTGGTCCCCTCCTTGGTGGGAGCGGACTGCACGGGCCGGAGCAGGCCCCGGCGGGCGTAGAAGTCCACCAGGGGTTCCGTCTCCGTATGATAGACCTTGAGGCGCTCACGGACCGTCTCAGGGTTATCATCCTTACGCTGGATCAGTTTGCCGCCGCAGTTGTCGCAGACGCCCTCCCGCCGGGGCGGGATGAACTCCACGTTGTAGCTGGCGCCGCAGGCGCCGCAGACCCGACGGCCCGTCATCCGGCGGAGGATCTCCTCCTCGCTGATCTCAATCGAAACCACCGCGTCAAACTGAATCCCCGCCTTCTCCAGGGCCTCGGCCTGCGCAATGGTGCGGGGCACGCCGTCCAGGATATACCCGTTCTGACAGTCGTCCTGGGCCAGGCGCTCATCGACGATGCCGATGATGACCTCGTCGGGCACCAGAACTCCGGCGTCAATATAGCTCTTGGCCTTCAGACCGGTCGGCGTGCCGTCCTTGATTGCGGCGCGGAGGATGTTCCCGGTGGAGATGGTAGGAATCCCCAGCTGCTTGCAGAGGATTTCCGCCTGCGTGCCTTTACCGGCGCCGGGGGCGCCCAATAAAATCAGCTTCATCTCTCTCTCCTCAATCCAGGAAGCCCTTATACTGCCGCATGAGCATCTGGTTCTCCAGGGCCTGCACCGTCTCCAGAGCCACGCCCACGACGATGATGACGGAGGTTCCGCCGATGCCCAGGGTGGTCACCGACTTGGAGGTTACCGCGGCGATCTTGTCAGCCAGCAGAGGCAGGATGGCAACGATGCCCAGGTACAGCGCGCCGAAGAGGGTGATCTTGTTGAGCACGCGGGAAATAAAGTCGCTGGTGGGCTTGCCCGGACGGAAGCCGGGGATAAAGCCGCCGTTGCGCTTGAGGTTGTTGGAGATCTCCACGGGGTTGAACTGAATGCTGGCGTAGAAATAGCTGAATCCGATAATCAGGATGAAATAGATGATCAGGTACAGCACGCTCTTACTGTCAATGGCGTTGAGCACCGCGTAGCCGAAGGTCCCCTCGGCGGGAGCGGGCAGGAACGCACCGATGGTTGCAGGGATCGTGGCGATGGACTGGGCGAAGATGATAGGCAGAACGCCGGACATATTCACCTTCATGGGCAGGCTGCTGGACTGACCGCCGTACATCTTCCGGCCAACCTGGCGCTTGGCGTACTGCACGGGAATACGGCGCTCGGCGTCGTTGACGAAGACGATCAGGACGATCAGGGCCAGAATGCCCACCACCACCAGGAGGATCAGCCACCAGGGCATTGTACCGGCCACCAGGCCGCTGTACATGCTGGAGACCATGGAGGGCACGCGGGAGATAATGCCCGCAAACAGGATCATGGAGATACCGTTGCCCACGCCGAACTCGTTGCACTGCTCGCCCAGCCACATCAGGAAGCTGGAACCGGCCACCCAGGAGACCATGATGACCAGGGCAACCCAGACGTTGTCGCTCTGGAGCATACTCACGCCGTTGAAGCCCCGCTTGAGGATGAAGTAGTAGCCCAGAGCCTGGAGCACCGCGATGGCCACCGTGGCATAGCGGGTGATGGACTGGATCTTCTTCTTCCCCTCCTCGCCGCCTTCCCGCTGGAGACGCTCCAGGGCGGGAATGGCCACGGTCAGCAGCTGGATGATGATGGAGCTGTTGATATAGGGCTGAATGCCCAGGGCGAAAACAGTGGCCTGGGCGAAAGCGCCGCCGCTCATCACGTTATACAGCCCCAGGATGGTGGTGCTCATGCCGTCCAGATAGCTGCGCAGCAGCTCGGTGTCCACATAGGGCACGGGGATGGCGCTGCCGATGCGGTAGATGACAAGAATCAGTAAGGTGAACAGGATCTTTTTCCGCAGCTCGGGGATACCCCACGCTTTGCGAATGGTTTGGATCATGTTACTTCACCTCCGCCTTCCCGCCAGCCGCCTCAATAGCCTCCTGAGCGGACTTGGAGAATGCGGAAGCTTCCACTGTCAATTTCTTTGTAATCTTTCCGTTGCCCAGTACCTTGTACCCGTAGGTGCACTTGCTGAGAATCCCCTTCTCCAGCAGGGCCTCCGCGGTGACGGTGTCTCCGTCGTTGAAGGCGTTCAGGGCGCTGAGGTTGATGATCTCCAGAGGCTTGGCGAAGATGTTGTTGAAGCCGCGCTTGGGGACACGGCGGGCCAGAGGCATCTGGCCGCCTTCAAATCCCACGCGGACGCCGCCGCCGCTGCGGGCCTTCTGGCCCTTGTGACCGCGGCCTGCGGTCTTGCCGTTGCCCGTACCGGCGCCACGGCCCTTGCGCTTCCCAACATGGGTGGAGCCGGCGGCGGGAGACAATTCATGCAGATTCATTGATCCGGTACCTCCTTACTTCGTCTCTTGGACGCTCAGCAGATAGCCGATCTTGGCGATCTTGCCCCGCGTCTGTGCATTGTCGGGCTGCACGGTGGAATCACCGATCTTCCGCAGCCCCAGGGAGTTGGCAGTGGCGATGTGCTTATCCAATCTGCCGTTGAGGCTCTTGACGAGCTTGATGTTCAGATTTGCCATGTCGCTACCCCTCCTTAACCAACGATCTCTTCCACGCTCTTGCCCCGGATGCGGGCCACATCGGCGGGACCACGCAGGCTCTTGAGGCCCTCGAAGGTCGCGGCGACCACGTTCTGGGGATTGTTGGAGCGCAGGCACTTTGCACGGATGTCCTTGATCCCGGCCGCCTCCATGACGGCACGGACGGGACCTCCGGCGATGATACCAGTACCTTCGGCGGCGGGCTTGAGCATCACGCGGCCCGCGCCGAACTCGCCGATCACCTCGTGGGGAATGGTGGTGCCGGAGGTGGTGATGTTCACCATGTTCTTCTTGGCGTCCTCCAGACCCTTGCGGATGGCCTCGGGGACCTCGGCGGCCTTCCCCAGGCCGAAGCCCACCTTGCCCTTGCCGTCGCCGACAACCATGAGGGCGGAGAACTTCATGACGCGGCCGCCCTTGACGGTCTTGCTGACCCGGTTGAGATGGACGACCTTCTCGATATACTCGCTCTGGGGCTTTTCAAATCTAGGCATTTTCTCTCTCCTCCCTTAGAATTTCAGGCCGCCCTCACGGGCGCCCTCGGCCAGCTCGGCCACGCGGCCGTGATACAGGTAGCCGCCGCGGTCGAAAACGACCTCTTCAATGCCCTTGGCCAGGGCCGCCTTGGCGACGGCCTTGCCCACCTCGCGGGCAGCTTCCTTGTTGCTGCCGCTCGCCAGCTTCAGGGAGGACGCGGAGCAGAGCGTCACGCCGGCGACATCGTCGATCACCTGGGCGTAGATGTTCTTCTCGCTGCGGAACACGTTCAGACGGGGGCGCTGGGCGGTGCCGGAAACCTTGGCGCGCACACGCTTATGCCTCTTGAGCCGCTGAGCGTTGGTATTGGGTCTTTTAATCATTTTTCAGCTCGCCTCCTTACTTCTTCGCGCCGGTCTTACCGACCTTGCGGCGGATGACCTCGTCCACGTACTTGATGCCCTTGCCCTTATACGGCTCGGGGGGACGCTTCTCGCGGACCTCGGCGGCAAACTGCCCAACCTGCTGCTTGCTGCAGCCGCTGATGACGATCTTGTTGGGCGCGGGAACCTCGATGGTGATGCCGTCCACCTCGGGAACGGTCACAGGATGGGAGAAGCCCAGGTTCATCACCAGGTTCTTGCCCTCTTTGCTGGCGCGGTAGCCCACGCCGTTGATCTCCAGCTCCTTCTTGTAGGTCTCGTGCACGCCCACGATCATGTTGTGCAGCAGGGTGCGGGTAAGGCCGTGGAGAGAGCGGTGCGCCTTGTCATCGCTGGGACGCTTGACATGGATGGTCGCGCCCTCCTGCTCGATGACCATATCGGGGTGGAGCTTCTGGGTCAGGGTGCCCTTGGGGCCCTTGACGGTAACCAGGTTGCCCTCCGCGACGTTGACCTCAACGCCAGCGGGGATGGTAATGGGCATTCTGCCAATTCTACTCATGTCAAATACCCTCCTTACCAGATGAACGCCAGGACTTCGCCGCCGACGTGGGCCGCACGAGCAGCCTTGTCGGTCATGACGCCCTTGGACGTAGAGATGATGGCGATACCCAGGCCCCGCAGAACCCGGGGCAGTTCGTCCGCACCGGCGTAGACACGCAGGCCGGGCTTGCTGACGCGGCGCAGGCCGGAGATGACCTTCTCCTTACCGGCGTTGTACTTCAGGGTGATGCGGATGACGCCCTGGGTGCCGTCGTCAATGAGCTGGAAGCTCTTGATATAGCCCTCGTCCAACAGAATCTGAGCGATGCTCTTCTTCATGTTGGAGGCGGGAACGTCAACGGTGGCGTGCTTGGCGCTGTTGGCGTTGCGGATGCGGGTGAGCATATCCGCAATGGGGTCTGTGATGTGCATGGAATGTTTTCCTCCTCATTTGAAGTTACAGCAAATGCTGTTCAGGTGTTGAGGTATCACCGTGAATTGGGTAATTCCCGCTGACCTTTCAACATCCTTTTCACATATTGATTGGCGGTCTCCCGCCTGATCCCGTAGGGGCGCACATGGTGCGCCCGTTCTTTCGGGACATCTCCGCGCGTCGTGCGGGCGCACAATGTGCGCCCCTACACGGAAAAACGCGGTTTACCAGGACGCCTTCCGCACGCCGGGGATCTCGCCCTTGTAGGCCAGCTCCCTGAAGCAGATACGGCACACGCCGTAATTGCGGAGATACGCATGGGGACGGCCGCAGATCTTGCAGCGGTTGTACTTCCGGCTGGAGAACTTGGGCTCGGCCTGCTGCTTAAGAATCATAGACTTTTTTGCCATTTTTTAACCCTCCCTATCAGCGCTCGAAGGGAGCGCCAACCAGCTCCAGCAGAGCCTTGGCTTCCTCATCGGTCTCGGCGGTGGTGCAGATGATGATGTCCATGCCGCGGATCTTGTCGATCTTGTCGTACTCGATCTCGGGGAAGATCAGCTGCTCCTTGATGCCCAGGGCGTAGTTGCCGCGGCCGTCAAAGGAGTTGGGGTTGATGCCGTGGAAGTCGCGCACGCGGGGCAGGGCCACGTTGAAGAGGCGGTCCAGGAACTCCCACATCTTGTCGCTGCGCAGGGTGACCTTCGCGCCCACGGGCATGCCCTCGCGGACCTTGAAGTTGGCCACGCTCTTCTTGGCGATGGTGATGATGGCCTTCTGGCCAGTGATGGCGGTCAGATCCCGCACCACGGCCTCCAGGACCTTGGCGTTGTCCCGGGCCTCGCCGCAGCCCACGTTTACGACCACCTTGTCGATCTTGGGGATCTGCATGACGCTCTTGTACTCGAACTTCTTCATCAGAGCAGGAGCGGCCTCTTCGGTATATTTCGTCTTGAGATTCGGCATTGTTTCTTCCTACTCCTTTCTTAGAGTCCGGCGCCGCAGTGCTTGCACACGCGGCTCTTCTTGCCGTCCTCGATCTTGTGGGCCACGCGGGTGGGCTTGCCGCACTTGGGGCAGACCACCTGCACCTTGCTGGCGTACAGCGCGGCCTCGCGGCGGACGATGCCGCCCTCCTCGCCCTGACGGCGGGGCTTGGTGTGGCAGGTGACCATGTTCACGCCCTCTACCACCACCTTGGCCTCGCTGGGGATGGTGCCCTGCACCTTGCCCTGCTTGCCCTTGTCCTTACCGGACAGGACGACTACGGTGTCGCCCTTCTTTACATTCATAGCCATTTTTCTCCGCTCCTCCTTACACGACCTCGGGAGCCAGCGAGAGGATCTTCATGTAGTCCTTGTCGCGCAGCTCACGGGCAACGGGCCCAAAGATACGAGTACCTCTGGGGTTCCGGTCGTCCTTGATGAGGACGGCGGCGTTGTCGTCGAAACGGACATAGGTCCCGTCGGCACGGCGCACGCCCTTGGCGCTGCGGACGATGACAGCCTTGACGACCTCGCCCTTCTTCACCGTGCCGCCGGGGGTGGACTTGCGCACGGAGGCGACGATGACGTCGCCGATGTTGCCGTACTTGCGCTTGGAGCCGCCCAGCACACGGATGCACTTGATTTCCTTGGCGCCGGTATTATCAGCGACCTTCAAAAAGCTTTCCTGTTGAATCATAACGGCACCTCCTTACTTTGCTTTCTCAATGATTTCGACCACGCGCCAGCGCTTGTCCTTGGACAGGGGGCGGGTCTCCATGACCTTGACCTTGTCGCCCACGCCGCAGGTGTTCTGCTCGTCATGGGCCTTGAGCTTATAGGTGCGGCCGACGATCTTCTTATACAGAGGATGGGCCACCCGATCTTCGATCGCGACGACGACGGTCTTGTCCATCTTGTCGGACACGACCTTGCCTACCCTAGTCTTCCGGGAGGAAATTCTCGCTTCACTCATTTCGATTTACCTCCTTCTCTTATTTGGCGGCAGCGGTCTGCTGCTCGCGAATAATGGTCTTGACTCGGGCAATGTCGCGCTTGACCTCGGCGATCTTTACGGGGTTGTCAAGCTGATTGGTGGCGTGCTGCATACGCAGGAAGAAGAGGTCCTTCTTCAGGCTGACCAGCTTCTCGCCCAGCTCAGCCTCGCTCATCTTACGGATTTCACTTGCCTTCATCTTTATTCACCTACTTCCTCTGCTTCCGGGGCGGCAGCCTCGCGGGCGACGATCTTCGTCTTGATGGGCAGCTTGTGGCTGGCCAGACGGAGGGCCTCCCGGGCGGTCTCCTCGGGAACGCCGGCGATCTCGAACATGACGCGGCCGGGCTTTACCACGGCCACCCAGTACTCGGGGGAGCCCTTACCGGAGCCCATGCGGGTCTCGGCGGGCTTCTCGGTGATGGGCTTGTCGGGGAAAATCTTGATCCACACCTGGCCGCCGCGCTTGGTGTAGCGGGTCATGGCGATACGGGCGGCCTCGATCTGGTTGCTGGTGATCCACGCGGGCTCGGTGGCCACCAGGCCGAAATCACCGTAGGTGATGGTGTTGCCCCTCATGGCCTTGCCGGTGAGGCGGCCGCGATGGACTCTGCGGTACTTGACTCTCTTGGGCAGAAGCATTACTGAGCGCCTCCTTCTTTCTTCTCGGGACGGGGGCCGCGGTTGAAGCCCTGTCCGTCGCGGCGGGGGGGACGGCTGTCGTTGCTGCGATTGAAGCCGCCGCGGTTGTTGTCACGGTTGAAGCCTCCACGGCGGTCGCCATCCCGGCGGGGACGGCGCTCCCGGCGCTCCTCATAGGGCTTGGAGGTGTCGATGGTGCGGGGGGTGGTGCGCAGGGCCTGGGAGAGGACCTCGCCCTTGTAGATCCACACCTTCACGCCGATGCGGCCGAAGGTGGTGGCGGCCTCCGCGAAGCCGTACTCGATGTCGGCCCGGATGGTTTGCAGGGGGATGGTGCCCTCGTGGTAGTGCTCCACACCGGCGATCTCGCGGCCGCCCAGACGTCCGGAGCAGCAGCACTTGATGCCCTTGGCGCCAGCCCGCATGGCGCGGCCCATGGCGTTCTTCATGGCCCGGCGGTGGCTGATGCGCTTCTCCAGCTGCTGGGCGATGTTCTCCGCCACCAGCTGGGCGTTCATGTCGGGGGAACGGACCTCGACGATGTTGAGCTTGGTGGGCTTGCCGATGAGCTTGGCCACCTCCAGGCGGGTCGCCTCGATGTCCTTGCCCTCCTTGCCGATGACCATGCCCGGGCGGGCGCAGTGCAGGAAGATGGTCACGCCGCCGTTGGAGCGCTCGATCTCGATCTTGGGCACCTGGGCGTTGAAGAGCTTCTTCTTCAGGAAGTCGCGGATCTTCTTGTCCTCGACCAGAAGGTCGCCCACCTTCTCACTGCTGGCATACCAACGGGAATCCCAGTCCTTGATGACGCCCACGCGCATACCGTGGGGATTTACTTTCTGTCCCATAAAACCTGACTCCCTCCTTACTCTTTCTCCGCGACCGCCAGGGTCACGTGACTGGTGCGCTTGTTGATGCGGAATGCGCGGCCCTGGGCCCGGGGCATCACTCTCTTGAGGATGGGGCCGGGGGCGGCGAACACCTGGGAGACGTAGAGCTTCTCCACGTCCATATTGTGATTGTTTTCGGCATTGGCCACGGCGCTCTTGAGGAGCTTGATCATGGGCTCAGAGGCAGCCTTGGGAGTCTGCATGAGGATGGCCATGGCGGTGCTCACATCCTTGCCGCGGATCAGATCGGCGACGATCTGCACCTTGCGGGGAGCGATGCGGAGATATTTCAAATAGGCCTTTGCTTCCATTTTATTCTGCATCCTCCTTCATTACTTGCCCTTGGCGTGGCCGCGGAAGGTCCGGGTGGGGGCAAACTCGCCCAGCTTGTGGCCCACCATATCCTCCTGGATATACACGGGCACATGCTTGCGGCCGTCGTGGACGGCGATGGTGTGTCCCACGAAGGCGGGGTAGATGGTGGAGCTGCGGCTCCAGGTCTTCAGCACCGTCTTCTTACCGGAGTTGTTCATTTCCTCGACCCGCTTGAGAAGCTCGGGAGCAACGAAGGGGCCCTTCTTGATGGATCTGCTCATATCTGCTGCCTCCTTACTTCACGTTTCTCCGCTTGACAATGAACTTGTCAGTCGGGTTCTTGGTCTTGCGGGTCTTGTAGCCCAGGGCGGGCTTACCCCAGGGGGTCACGGGGCCGGGACGGCCCACGGGGCTCTTGCCCTCGCCGCCGCCGTGGGGGTGGTCGCAGGGGTTCATGACCGAGCCGCGGACCGTGGGACGCCAACCCATATTGCGCTTGCGGCCTGCCTTGCCGATCTGGACGTTCTCGTGGTCGATGTTGCCCACCTGCCCGATGGTAGCCATGCAGTTGAGGCGCACGATGCGCACCTCGCCGGAGGGCATACGGATCTGGGCGTCGGTGCCCTCCTTGGCCATCAGCTGGGCGCTGGTGCCGGCGGAGCGGACCAGCTGGCCGCCCTTGCCGGGGTGCATCTCGATGTTGTGGATGACCGTACCCACAGGGATGTTGGCCAGGGGCAACGCGTTGCCGGGCTTGATGTCCGCGGCGGCGGAGGAGAGCACCTTGTCACCGGCAGCCAGACCCACAGGGGCCAGGATGTAGCGGCGCTCGCCGTCCTCGTACTCCACCAGCGCGATGTTGGCGCTGCGGTTGGGGTCGTACTCCAGGCGCAGGACGGTGGCGGACATGTCCGTCTTGTCCCGCTTGAAGTCGATGATGCGGTACTTGCGCTTGTTCCCGCCGCCCCGGTGACGGACCGTGATACGGCCGTAGCTGTTGCGGCCCGCGTTCTTCTTGAGGACCTCGGTCAGACTGGGCTCGGGCTTGGCCTTCTTATCAATGCCGTCGAAACCGGAGACGGTCATATGCCGGCGGGACGGGGTGGTCGGCTTAAATGTTTTAATAGGCATGTTTCACTTCCTCCTTACACCATACCCTCGAAGAATTCGATGGTCTTGGAGTCTTCCGTCAGCTGGACGATGGCCTTCTTCCAGTCCTTGGTACGGCCCGGACGGCCCGCGCCCATGCGCTTGGCCTTGCCGGGGACGATCATGGTGTTGACCTTGGCGACCTTGACGCCGAAGACCTCCTCGACGGCCTTCTTGATCTCGATCTTCCCGGCGGCGGGGGCGACCTCGAAGACATATTTCTTATCGGCGGCGCCGGTCATGGAGCGCTCGGTGATGATGGGGCGAATGATGACGTCGTAAGAGATCATTATGCGTACACCTCCTCGATGGTTGCAAGGGCGGCCTGGTCGATCACCAGATACTTGGCGTTCACCAGGTCGTAGACGCTGAGCATCCGGGCGGTGGTGGTGACCACGCCGGGGATGTTCCTGGCGCTCTTGACCACGGTCTGGTCCACCTCGGGGGTGATGACGACGGCCTTGCCGTCACACTTCACGGCGTCCAGGAAGCCCTTGAAGGCCTTGGTCTTGATCTCATCCATCTTGATGGAATCCACCACGATGATCTGCTCCGAGGCGGCCTTGGCGGAGAGCACGCTCTTGAGCGCCAGGCGCTTGACTTTCTTATTCACCACGTAGCTGTAGCTGCGGGGCTTGGGGGCGAAGACGATGCCGCCGTGGGTCCACTGGGGAGCCCGGGTACTGCCCTGGCGGGCGTGTCCGGTGCCCTTCTGGCGCCAGGGCTTCCGGCCGCCGCCGGAGACCTCGGCGCGGGTGAGGGCGCTCTGGGTGCCCTGACGGCAGTTGGCCAGGTGGTTTTTGACCACCTCATGCACAACGTGCATATTGGGCTCGATGCCGAAGATGGAGGCGTTGAGCTCCACCTCGCCGACCTGACTGCCGGCCATGTTCAAAACTTTTACCATTTCTCAGCACTCTCCCTTCCCTTAACGTCTTGCGGAGGCCTTCTGCGGGTTGACACGGGCAGAAGCCTTCTGCGGGTTGGCGCTGATACCGGCGTCGCCCTTCTTGACGATGATGGTCTTGGCGGTGGAGCGGATGGTGACCAGGCCGCCCTTGGGGCCGGGGATCGCGCCGCGGACCACAATCATATTCAGCTCCGCGTCCACCTTCACCACGTCCAGGTTCATAATCGTGACCTGCTCCACGCCCATGTGTCCGGGCATTTTCAGGCCCTTGAAGATCCGGCTGGGGTCGGTGCCGGAGCCCAGGGAGCCCTGGTGACGGGCGACGGGGCCGGTGCCGTGGGTGGCCTTCAGGGAGTGGGCGCCGTGGCGCTTGATGACGCCAGCGTAGCCGTGGCCCTTGCTGATGCCGGTGACGTCCACGTGGTCGCCCTCGGCGAAGGTGTCGGCCTTGATGACGTCGCCGACGTTCATCTCAGCGGCCTTGTTCAGCTTAAATTCCTTCAGGTGCTTCTTGGGGGACACACCGGCCTTGTCCAGGTGGCCCTTCTCAGGCTTGGTGAGCTTGCGCTCGGGGACGTCCCCGTAGCCCAGCTGCACGGCCTCGTAGCCGTCCTTCTCGGCGGTCTTTTTCTGCACCACGACACAGGGACCGGCCTCGATGACGGTGACCGGGATCACCTTGCCGTCGGCGTCGAAGATCTGGCTCATGCCGACCTTCTTACCGATGATCGCTTTCTCCATTGTGATTCTCCTTTATAATAAGGTTATTGGTCGGCGCAGCTCCGGGCATTGGCTCCCACGGCTGCGGCGACATGACCCCGCCCGCCTCACGCAAGTCGGCGGACTGATGGGTAACAAAATTTAATCAAACGAAATGGCTGCGCCATTCCATTTGAGAGGAGCTTCGCTGCGCTCTGCGCCTCGCTGGCGCTCGACGCTCGCTCCGCGCGGAGTGTTTTTCCGACGTACACGCCGCCGGAAAAACGATTGCAATTTATTTGCGCCTGCGGGCGCAAACTCTTGCAGAGGGCTTTCCTTCGGGCTTCTAACTTTACAGCTTGATCTCGATCTCCACGCCAGCGGGCAGCTCCAGGCTCATCAGGGCCTCCACGGTCTTGGGGGAGGAATTGCTGATGTCGATCAGACGCTTGTGGGTGCGGCGCTCGAACTGCTCACGGCTGTCCTTGTACTTGTGCACCGCGCGAAGGATGGTCACGACCTCCTTCTTGGTGGGCAGGGGGATGGGACCGGAGACGGAAGCGCCGGTGCGCTTGGCGGTCTCGACGATCTTGTAAGCAGACTGGTCGATGACCTGGTGGTCATACGCCTTGAGGCGAATGCGGATCGTTTCTTTTGCCATTTGTTCGTTCCTCCATATGTTTGTACAAAGTAGTTGTTGGGGTCGTTCCTTACTCTGTACGGCGAGAATTTTCTTTCCACTTATCCATGCGTATCACTCCGGCTCATAGAAAATACCGGCACAAAAGGCCGGTACATGTCCATGGCACGGCGATAGACGCCGCGAAAAGGACCTTCTCAGCCGCCCGATTATCGGACATACTCCGCGGAAGTTACCGGCCCAGGGCCGCAATCTCCCGCATCATCGCAGTACCCGGCGGGTTCCGCTGACGCGGATTCCGCACAAGCTCATTTAGTATACAGCACTCCCCGGGAATTGTCAAGCAGAATTTCTCATTTTTTCATAAAAATTGTGCTGTTCCCGCCCTTCATCCAAAAAATACCGCGCCCACCCGCCGGAGAGCGCGGTATTTCCTGTTTGACATCTTTCAAGAACAGAATCAGGCGGTGGCGTATTCGCCGTCCCAGAGCACCTTTCGGAACTTCAGGGGGTCCGTATTCCCCTCGGTGGAGAACATCAAAACCTGGCTGAAGCGGTCCAGCTCCAGGTAGTCGCGCAGGTCCTTGTAGGCGTCGGTCTCCATCAGCGCGGCGATGACGCCCATCCCCACGGCCCCGGATTCCCCGGAGATCACCTTGGGATCGCCCTTCACCGGAACGCCCAGCATCCGCATCCCCCGGGCGCTGACCCAGTCCGGACAGGACACAAAGGCGGCAACATGGTTGCGGAGGATGTCCCAAGAAATGATGTTTGGCTCTCCGCAGGCCAGCCCGGCCATAATCGTGTTGAGATCCCCGGTAACGATCCGCGGCTTGCCGTCCCCGGCCAGGGCCCCCTGGTAGAGGCAGTCTGCCGCCTGGGCCTCCATGACGATGAACTTGGGGGGATCGGCGGGAAACAGATTGAGGAAATAGCCGATCACCGCCCCCGCCAGGCTTCCCACGCCCGCCTGTACAAACACGTGGGACGGACGGTTGACGCCTAACTGGCGGAGCTGGTCCGCGGCCTCGCTGGCCATGGTGCCGTAGCCCTGCATGATCCAGACGGGGATCTCCTCATATCCCTCCCACGCGGTATCCTGGATCACCACGCCGTGGTCTGTGGCAGCGGCCTCCGCCGCGGCCATGCGGACGCACTCGTCGTAGTTCACCTCCTCAATGGTGACCTCGGCCCCCTCCTTGGCGATGTTGTCATAGCGGCTCTGGCTGCTTCCCTTGGGCATACGGATCACGGCCTTCTGCCCCAGGGCGTGCGCCGCCCAGGCTACGCCCCGGCCGTGGTTGCCGTCGGTGGCGCTGAAGAACGTGGCCTGGCCGAACTCCTCCCGCAGCGCGGCGCTGGTCAGATAGTTGTAGGTCATCTCAGAGACGTCCCGGTTCATCGCCTTGGCGATATAGCGCGCCATCGCAAAGGAGCCGCCCAGCACCTTGAACGCGTTCAGGCCGAAGCGGTGGGCCTCATTCTTCACATACAGTCCGCCCAGCCCGAGATACTTGGCCATCCCCTCCAGGCTTGCCAGAGGGGTCGGGGAATACTGGGGGAAGCTGCTGTGGAAGAAGCGGGCCTTGGCAATGTTCGGGAGGGACATAATGCTCAGATTGCGGTCGTCGCCGGCGGGCATTCGGTTCGGAGCCCATTTGATGGGAGCATTCATCGGAATACCTCCTGAAAATTTTTTAGATAATCAGAAATTTTGTTTGCTCGTATATCATATCACGGCGGGCGAGAATGTCAAGCCATTTTTAAGAATCTTTTTCCAATTCCGGAAAAAATCTTAAGAAAACTTTCCGTGTTTTCCCCTTGCATCAGCCCCCTGTCAGGACATATAATAGAAGCACATCCGACCGCTATGGACGGAAAACGGCCTGCTCTCATCGCATCAGATCATAATGGAGGGATCGTTGTGGCTCAGTCTTTTCAGGATATGACGGAAGATATTGTCAATCACCCCTTATTTTTGGAATTGAAGCACTGTCCCCACCACGGCGGGGAGAACTCCTTATATGTGCACTCCCTGGACACCGCCCGGTGCGCCTACCGGCTGGCGCGCCGGTTCGGGCTCAAGGAGGAGCGGGTACGGGCCCTCACCCGGGCCGCCCTGCTCCACGACTTTTTCGGCTACGACTGGCAGAGTGAGCGGCACCGCCGGTACATGCAGCGCTACTCCGGCTGGCAGCGCGTGCGCCACATGCACGCCTTTATCCACGGGGCCCACGCCGCCCGCCGGGCGGGGCGGCTCTTCGACTTAGACCAGCGGCAGCGGGACGCCATCGCCAGCCACATGTTCCCCCTGGCCTCCTGGCCCAGGAACTCCGAGGCGTGGCTGCTGACCCTGGCGGACAAGATGGTCGCCTCCAGAGAGGTGAGCGAGACCGTGGGCTGGCACATGAAGGGCTGGTATCACAGGATCGTCCCGGAGCACCGGCAGCAGAAACAATAAACGCCAGTCCCCGGGCCCCGGCCCGGGGACTTGACAGTTTTCCCCGCATTGACGGCGCGGCGTCTTTATAGTATAATAGGTGTATCAAATAGGATAGGAGGGCTGTGAAATGACAGACATAATGGTCTGGATCTGGCTGGGCGTGATGGCGCTGGCCGTCTTTGTGGAGATGTCCACCATGGCGCTGGTATCGGTCTGGTGCGCGGTGGGCGCGCTGGTGTGCGTGTTCGCGGCCTATCTGGGGGCGTCGCTCCAGGCGCAGATATTGCTGTTTGTGGGCGTGTCCATCCTCACGGCCGCCGTGGTGCGGCCCCTGGCGAAGAAGTACGCCGATCCCCACAAGGTCCCCACCAACGCCGACCGCCTGGTGGGCATGGAGGGCCGCGTGACGGAGACGATCAACAACGACTACCCCACCGGCGCGGTGTACATCGACGGCAAGACCTGGACCGCACGCAGTGTGGACGGCGCCGTCATTCCCAAGGGGGAGATGGTGGAGATCGAGCGGATGGAGGGCATCAAGCTCATCGTCCGGGCGAAAGCGGCGGTCCCGGCTGCATGATACAGAAACAGAAAGAGAGAAAATAAAGTGTTAGTGCCTCTGCAAGAAAAGGATTTTGACAAGTACGTCGATTTTGCCTATGAGCTGGCCCTGGACCCCGCCCGGACCTGCTACCCCGTCTACTACGACGGCGTAAAGACCCGAGAGCTCTTCCTTGAGGACGCCCGGAAGGGCGTTTCCCTTCCCAATGAGGAGATCCTGCTCTACCTGGAGGACAGCGGGTTGGAGGGCTGGCTCCACTACTACTATCTGCCGGAGGACCGGTATATTGCCCACCGCTCCTGCGGCGTCCGGCGGAACACCGCCCGGGCGCTGCGGGAGCTCTCCGCCTATCTGGCGGAACGGTATCCCGGCTGCGAGTGGGCCGTGGGGTTCCCGGAGGAGAACCGGGAGGCGCTGGACTGGGTGCGGGGCGCGGGCTTCGAGCTGCTGGAGGACTCCCAGTATTATACGTTCCACTTTGACCAGTATGACCCCGGTCCGGAGGACCCGGCGGCGGAGCGGATCACCGAGGAAAATTTTGAGAAATTCCGGCGGGTCCACCGCGCCATCGAGGGGGAGATGTACTGGAACTGCTGGCGGCTAAGGGAGGACTTGCCCAACTGGGACCTGTTCGTGGCGGAGGAAGACGGCGTGGCCGGAGAGGTCATGGCCCTGGACGCGGGGGACGGATTTTACAGCATCTTCGGCGTAGTTTGCGAGGACCGGAAGTTCCATGAGAGCCTGTACCGGCGGCTGCTGGTCCGGGCTCTGACCGAGGGGAAGAAAAAGGGCGCAAGGTATCTGACCTTCTTCGAGGATACGGCGGAGGAGGCAAACCGGATCATGCCGGGGCTGGGCTTCCGGCGTGTGGGCAGGTACTTTGGTTATCACAAGACACTATAAAGGAGAAAGAAAATACAGTATGTTGATTCCGCTGCAAGAGAAAGATTTTGATAAGTACATCGACTTCGCCTACGAGCTGGCCCTGGACCCCGCCCGGACCTTCTATCACGTCTACTTCGACGGCATTAAGACAAAGGCCGACTTCATCGCCAAGGCCAGGCGGACCTTCACACGGCCAACGGAGGAGATCCTGCTCTATCAGGAAGACGGCGCAGTAGAGGGCTGGCTCTATTACTTCTATTGGCCCGAGGACCGCTATTTGCAGCTTGCTTCCTCCAGCGTCCGGCGGAACATGGCCCAGGCGCTGGAGGAGCTCTCCGGCTATCTGGCTCAGCGGTATCCCGGCTGCGACTGGATGATTGGTTTCCCGGCGGAGAACCGGGAGGCGGCGGCCTGGGCGGAGGGCGCGGGGTTCCGGCAGTTTGACGACGCCCAGAACTACAGCTTTTTCTTTGACCGGTACGACCCGGTCCCGGACGACGCGTCCGTGGAGCGGATCAGGTTGGAGAATTTTGAGAAATTCCAGCGGGTCCACCGGACCATTGAGGCGGATATGTTCTGGAACTGCCAGCGGGTCCGGGAAAAGCTCCCGGAGTGGACCGCCTTCGTGGCGGAGGAGGACGGCGTGGCCGGGGAGATCCTGGCCAGGAACCTCGATGGCGGCATGTGCGAGATCTACGCCCTGTGCTGCGAGGACGGGAACTATCACGAGAACCTGTACCGGCGGCTGCTGACCCGGTTCCTGAACGAGGGAAAGCGGCAGGGCGCGAAGTATCTGACCTTCTTCGTGGGCACAGACGAGGAGATGAACCGGATCATGCCGGGGCTGGGCTTTCAGCTGGTGGGCCGGTATCTGGGGTATCAGAAGAAATTTTAGCGGCGCTTCGGGGCAGACTACCCTCAGGCCCGGAAACTGTCCGGGCGGGAGGGAGAACTTTCCATGCGTGACAAGAAGCAAAAAAAGTGGGACCGTCCTATGGAGAAGGCCATGGACCTGACCATCTGGCAGTCCGCCAGGACGGACCCCCAGGGCAGCTACACCGGCACTCCGGCGGACCCCTATGAGGTCCCGGTGCAGGACGCAGACGACCTTTAAGGCAAAAAGCGGAGGGCGCACAGCCCTCCGCTTCTTGCACCTCCCCGCCCGCCCACGCATAGGATGACAAAAACAGGAGGTGCGCTCTATGCCTATCATATATTTAAGCCCCAGTACACAGGAAAACAACATGTACGTCACCGGCACCGGCAGCGAGGAATACTGGATGAACCGCCTGGCGGACGCCATGATCCCCTACCTCAACAGCTGCGGCATCCGCTACACCCGCAACACCCCCGACATGACCGCGGGCAGCTCCATCCGGCAGGCCAATCAAGGCTACTACGACTTCTACCTGGCGCTCCACTCCAACGCCGCCGGGGAGGGCAACTACGGCGGCGTCCGGGGCATTATCGCCTTCTACTACCCCACCAGCTCCCAGGGCCAGCGGGCGGCCCAGATTTTCGCCAACAACCTGCGCAGCATCTACCCCCTCCCCAACAAGGTGGTCACCCGCGCCACCACCTCCCTGGGCGAGGTGCGGGACTCCCGGTTCCCCGCCGTGCTGCTGGAGATTGGCTACCACGACAACGTGGAGGATGCGCGGTGGATCGAGAACCACATCACCGAGATTGCGCAAAATCTGGTCCTCAGCCTCACCGACTACTTCGACATCCCGTTTATCTGGCCCTCGGACCCCTGGACCGGGACCGTTCACGCCGGAGGCGGCACGCTGAATCTCCGCAGCAGGCCCTCGGTCAGCTCGTCTGTGGTCGTCAGCATCCCGGATGGCGCAACCGTTCAGGTCTACGGGCGGTATGAGGACTGGTACGTGGTCCGGTATGGAAACTACGTGGGCTACGCATCGGCGCAGTTTATCCGCTGAACGGAAAATATTTTTGAAGAAGCTGCACGCAGACGTGCAACTTTCCCCCTTTTGTGTGAAAATATATCACTACATGAAAGGGGGAACTTTTTATGCGCATTTACAATATACAAAACTTTATTTCTCAGCTGGAGAGCGAGGGCCGCAGCAAGGGGACCATAGAAAAGTACCAGCGGGATGTCCGTGCTTTCGCCGCGTGGTTGGATGACCTGGATTTGGAGGAGGCGTCCAGTTGGCGGGAGTACCTTCTGGAGCGAGGGTATGCGCCGGTGACGATAAACTCCATGCTCTCGGCGGTGAACCGCTTTCTCAGGTTCCTGGGGCGGGAGGACTGCAAAATCAAGTTTCTCCGCGTCCAGCGAAAGGCGTTCCGGGAGGAGAGCCGGGAGCTGACAAAAGCGGAGTACCAGCGCTTACTTGACGCCGCCCGGGAGACAGGTCAGGAACGATTGGAACTTCTAATGGAGACCATCTGCGCCACAGGTATCCGGGTCAGCGAGGTTCGCTATATCACGGTAGAAGCGGCGAATCGGGCGGGGACGGACATCAATCTAAAGGGGAAAATCCGCAGTATTTTACTTCCCAACAAACTCCGCCGGAAGCTGCTCAAGTACGCCAAAAAAAACAAAATCGCCTCCGGAGAGATTTTTCTCACCGGAAGCGGAAAGCGTATGTCGCGCGGTCAGATTTGGCGCGAGATGAAAGCCATCTGCAAAAAGGCAGGCGTGGAAGCATCGAAGGTTTTCCCGCACAACCTGCGGCACCTGTTCGCTACAACCTTCTATAAAGCCTGCAAGGACATCGTGAAACTGGCGGATGTCTTGGGTCATTCCTCCATCAACACCACCCGGATTTATCTGATGACCTCCGGGGCTGAGCACGCACGGCAGTTGGAAAAATTGGGGCTGGTCACGTGACTTCCGTCATGTTGACAAAATTTCTATTTTGTCTCATTTCCGTTCATAACGGATACATAGTTATTATAGCATACCTGCCGCAAAAAGGAAGACTGTTCCTATAAAATCAGCGTATTAACGAAAAAAGGCATGAAACTCCAAGGACTGCAAAAAATTGATTTTCGCAGTCCTCACGTTTCATGCCTATTTTTGTATTTCATGTGGGGTTAGTTGCTTAAAATTGGGCAACTGCAAGACAAAATAGAAATTTCGTCTACCGATGTCCTTCCGCAAGGCGTATGCGCTAAGCGGATCGACATAGATGTCTGTGTGGAAAAACGAGAGGAAGGGGAAGCCGCACGAAAGGTGCGGAACGCACAACCCGATTATTCCGGCAAACCATTGGAAACGATGGGACGCAAAGCCAGGCGCTGTGGAGCTAATGCTCTATGCTCGACCGGCTGCACGGCAAACCAGCGGAAACGCTGGGACGGCAAAGCCAGAGGCTGTGGGATTACCATTCCCCCGCCGGTAATCCTATGCTCGTTCGGTTACCGGACTCCCTTTGCGTCCGAATAATGCAAAGAAAGGAAACGAAACTATGAGAAAACGAATTTTTTCTAAAGCCTTGGCCCTCCTGATGATTCTGTCGCTGCTGCCTGTGACAGCATTTGCGACGGGTTTGGAGAGCACAGCTCCGGATGACACCCTCATCCTGGACACGGAACCAGATTCCGCGCCTCAGGTGGACGCCGCTCTGCAAGCGGATGGTCAGACCGAGACGCAGTCGGTGGCGACGGGAACCCTCAAGGTCTTCTATTATGACGCTATCAATGATTCCAACAATCAAGAGCAGAAAGAAGGCTGGAACGTTGACGGCGGCACTTGGGAAGACAACAACTACTACAAGCTCAAGGAAATTGAGGTCCCTCTGGATATTCTTCCCACTAAAGATCTTCCGAATAAGAATAATTCCATGACGCTGGATCCTTCTGCAAATGAAGCGTTAGTGGAAGCATTGCAGGAACAGTTGGATAATATTGAATGGGAGGGCCCAAAGCCGACGGTCAACCTTGATCTGGTGACGCTCGGAAAGCTCAGCAACCAAGGAAACGGTGTCTGGCACCTCGATGTGACATACAACGATGTGGCTAAGGCCCAGGATTCCGTGTACGTGTACATGGACACGACGCTGGGTTCTCTTCCTGAGGAGATTCGGCAGCAGTTGTCCGGCCTGGGGATCAATTCCCTGACCGACTTGTACAAAAACAAGTGGGCCACTCTGGGCAAAATCGAGCGGATTGATTTGACGTCCTCGGACAGCATAGACTGGGATACCCTAATGGCCGAATATCTCGAAAGCTACGTCGAGGAAAATCCCGATCCCAACTTCACCGCCTGCAAAGCCAATCTGACTGCCGTGAAGAATCTTCTGGAAAGCCTCACCTGGAAGCTGACCGAAAATAACTCCGGTGCAAACTACGGAAGCAGCGGCAACTATGTCCCCGTTGGCAAGATGACGACTCACCTGGACGGTACGATCACGTGCTACACGGTGAGCTATGGCAACGAAATTGACGGTGTTGAAGCGACTGACATTGGGACTAAAACCGTCCTGAAGAACATGACCATTGGTGAGCTCCAAAGCAATCTGGAGGGCTACACCTTTGGCGGCTGGTATCTGGCGGACGGGACACCGTTTGACCTTGCCAGCACAAAGATCACCGCTGACACCAAACTCATTGCACGCTGGACTTCTCCTGTTCCCGAGGAACCGGAGATTCTCCTCCCCGTGGAGTTCTCTGTCGATTTCACCGCTGATGCCGGTACGACCACCATCGAGGATGAAGAGACGCCTCTGGCCGGTTTGTTGACCCGCGCGGACGCCATCGGCTACCTGTGGGAGCAGACCGGCAGTCCCGAGGCTGACCTGTCCGACTTTGCGGACGTCCCCGAGGACCACTACTGGGCCGCCGCCATCGGCTGGGCCCAGGACAAGGGGATCGCCCTTCCCGACGAGGAAGGCAATTTCCGTCCCGATGATCTGGTCCTCCGCACTTCCGACGAGCCCGAGGGCGAACTTCAGGAGTTCCTGAACCGCTACGCGGTGTTCGCCGGTATTGCGCTGGAAGAGGGCGAGCGTTTCATTACGCTGGAGGGCGAAGCCGGGGACATCCTCATGGGCGAGGAGGCGCAGGCCATCTTTGACCAATTTTTCGCCGAGTTGGATGCTGCTCTTGAGGCCAAGGCCGCATAATTTTCCCGCTCCCCTTTCTCTCCCACACATGCAGAAGCCCCGGAGGCTGTGCCTCCGGGGCTTTTCGTCATCTTACAGCTCCGCGCCGCTGCTCTCGATCACCTTAGCATACCACGCTGCGGAATCCTTGGGGATGCGCTCCCCCGTGGCGTAGTCCACAAAGATGATTCCGAAGCGCTCGTCATAGCCCTGGGTCCACTCGAAGTTGTCCAGGAAGCTCCACTGGAGGTATCCCAGCACCGGCACGCCCTCGTCGATGCCCTTCTTCAGCTCCACCAGATAGCGGTGGAGGAAGTCGATGCGCTCCGGGTCGTGGACCTTGCCGTCCAGGAACACCCGGTCATTGCAGGACTGGCCGTTCTCGGTGATGACGATGGGCTTGCCATACCGGCGGTAGTTGTTCACCACGCAGTAGTGCATCACCTCCGGCGTCACCTTCCACTTGCAGGCGGTGAGGGGGAAGCCGGGCGCTTTCCGGACGTACTTGCCCTCCGCGTCCACCTCGTCGCCGCTGTAGACGTTGATGCCGATGAAGTCCAGGGTCTCCATCTTCTCCCAGTCGGCGGGGTCGATGGTCTCGGCGAACTTCCGCACCGCGGCCGGGGCGCTCTCGTCGTACTTTTTCAGCACGAGGGAGTCCAGGAAGATGTTGCTGGTGAAGGCCCAGCCCCTCTCGGAGGAGAGATTGAAGGTCTCCCGATAGGCGGCCTCCCGGTTCTCGGGGGTGTCCTCCGAGGGATAGCACTGCCGTCCGCAGGGGGCCGCCCCCACCAGGGCCTCGGGGTCCACGGCCTTGATGACCCGGTAGGCCTCGCTGTGGGCCAGACACATGATGTGGAATGCCTGGGCCACCTTCTCCTCGCCCATCTTCAGCCCCGGGGCGTGCTCGCCGTTTCCATAGCCCAGGGCGGCAGCGCACTGGGGCTCGTTGAGGGTCATGTACCGGCGGACCTTTCCCTTGAGCCGTCCGGCCACGATCCCGGCGTAGCGGCCGAAGGCGGCCACAATGTCCCGGTTGAGCCAGCCGCCCTTGTCCTGGAGGGCGGAGGGCAGATCCCAGTGGTAGAGGGTGACCATGGGCTCGATGCCGTTGGCGATCAGCTCATCCACCAGGTCCTCATAGAACTGCAAGCCCTTCTCGTTGACCTCGCCGTCCCCGTCGGGGATGATCCGCGCCCAGCTGATGGAGAAGCGGTACGCCTGGATGTTGTGGGCCTTCATCAGGGCCACGTCCTCGCGGTAGCGGTGGTAGCTGTCGCAGGCCACGTCCCCGGTGTCGCCGTTCTTGACGTGGGTCCTGGTCAGCTCATGGCAGTAGTCGTCCCAGATATTGGGCCCCTTGCCGTCCTCGTTCCAGGCCCCCTCGCACTGGTAGGACGCGCAGGCCACGCCCCAGAAAAAGTCCTTAGAAAATGCGCTCATACTGTTACCTCCACATGATAGTCTGTCTTTCCGGCGTCGGGGATCCGCTTCCCCTCCACCGGCGCTCCGTCCACGGTCATGGAGCGCTTCCCCGTCTGCCGGACGTGAATCCGGTAGCGCGCGCCCCGGTAGCGGCGGTATACCGTGTACTCCTTCCATTCCCCGGGCAGGCAGGGATCCACCACCAGTCCCTCGGGGGTGGGCCGGACGCCCAGGATGTATTGGCTGATGTCCACGAAGGTCCAGGCAGCGGTGCCCGTGAGCCAGCTGTTCCGGGCCGCGCCCTCGTCGTGGGACGCCCGGGCCGCCACGGTCTGGGCGTAGACATAGGGCTCCACCCGCCGGATCTCGCTGTGCTCCTCCTGGTAGATGGGGCAGGTCCGGCGGTAGATGTCAAAGGCGTTGTCCCCCCGGCCCGCCACGGTCTCGGCGATGCTGATCCAGGGGTTGTTGTGGCAGAAGATGGACCCGTTCTCCTTGTAGCCCGGGGGATAGCTGGTGATCTCCCCCAGCTCCTTGTGGTAGACCGTGTAGCAGGGGGCGAGGAGCTCCACGCCGTACTTCCCCAGCAGCCGCTCCCGGACGGAGTCCAGGGCCCGGACCGCCTTGCCGTCGTCCAGCCCCACCCCGGCCATGACGCACATGCCCTGGGGCTCGATGAAGATCTGGCCCTCGGCGCAATCCCTGCTGCCCACGGGGCGGGAGTAGGCGTCATAGGCCCGGACGAACCACGCGCCGTCCCAGCCGGGGCCCTTGATGGCCCTCTCCATCGCCGCCGCGGCCTCCTCCACCTCGGACGCCTCTCCGGCAAGGCCCTTCCTCCGGCACAGGGCGGCGTACTGCCTCCCGTAGAGGACGAACATGCCCGCGATGAACACACTCTCCGCTACGGGGCCCTCGCTGGGGCCCGTGGTCTGGAAGCTCTCTCCGGGCTCCTCGGAGAAGCAGTTGAGGTTCAGGCAGTCGTTCCAGTCCGCCCGTCCGATGAGGGGCAGACCGTGGGGCCCCAGGTGGGTCATGATGTACCCCACACTCCGGCGCAGGTGCTCCATGAGGGGCTCCTCCGAGCCGGGGGCGTTGTCGAAGGGCGTGGGGTGGTCCAGGATGCCGTCGTCCCCGGTCTCGGCGATGTAGGCGTAGGTGCAGGCCACCAGCCACAGGGGATCGTCGTTGAAGCCGCTGCCCACGTCGCCGTTGCCCCGCTTTGTGAGGGGCTGATACTGGTGGTAGGTGGACCCGTCGGGGAACTGGATGGAGGCGATGTCGATGATCCGCTCCCTGGCCCGGTCCGGGGCCATGTGGACGAAGCCCAGCAGGTCCTGACAGCTGTCCCTAAAGCCCATGCCCCGGCCGGTGCCGGACTCAAAGTAGCTGGCGGACCGGCTCATATTGAAGGTGACCATGCACTGGTACTGGTGCCAGGTGTTCACCATGGTCTCCAGCTTCTTGTCCCCGCACTCCAGGCGGTAGACCCCCAGCAGGTCCTCCCAGTAGGCGCGCAGCTCCTCCAGGGCGTCCTCTACCGCCTGATCCTCTGCAAATTTCTCCATCACCCGGTAAGCGGTGTCCTTCCGGATGACGCCGGGGGCGGTAAACTTCTGATCCCGGGGATTCTGTCCGTAGCCCAGGACGAAGAGATAGCTGACGGATTCGCCCGGGGCCAGGGTGGCGTCCAGGGCCAGGCCCGCCATGGGCGCGCCGCCGTGGGCCAGGAGATCCCCGGTCTTCCCGCTGACCACCGCCCGGGGCGCGGCGAAGGAGCCGAACTGGCCCAGGAAGGCGTCCCGGTCGGTGTCGTACCCGGCGAGGGGGGCGTTGACGCCGTAGTAGGCGTAGTGGTCCCGCCGCTCCCGGTACTCGGTGGTGTGGTAGAGGACGCTGCCCTCCCGCTCCACCTCGCCGATGTTCAGGTTCCGTTGGAAGTTGGAGGTATCGTCCACCGCGTTCCACAGGCACCACTCCACGGCGGCGGTAAAGCGCAGGGACTTACTCAGGCTCGTCTCGTTTTTCAGTACGACCCGCTGGACCTCGCAGTTCTCCCCGATGGGGACGAAGAAGGTGAGCTCCGCCGCCAGCCCGTCCCTGGCCGTCTCAAAGACGGTGTAGCCCATGCCGTGGCGGCAGCGGTAGCGGTCCAGCGCGGCGTCCGCCGGGTGGAATGTGGGACTCCACACCGGGCCCTCCGCCTCCTTGATGTAGAAGAAGCGCCCGCCCACGTCTGCGGGAACACTGTTGTACCGGTAGCGCAGCAGCCGCTGAAGCTTGGCGTCCCGATAGAAGCAGTAGCCCCCGGCGGTGTTGCTGATCAGGGAAAAGAACGCCTCACTGCCCAGGTAGTTGATCCAGGGCAGGGGCGTCGCGGGGGTTTCGATGACATACTCTCGCTTCGCATTGTCGAAAAAGCCGTATTGCATGGCGTGTTTCCTCCCAAAACGGAATCAGTGCAGGTTCCAAAAAAGAGGGGGCCGCCACTTTCATGGGGCCCCCTGCAAAAGCGGCCAATCAGCCGTTCAGCGCCTCCAGCAGCCGGTCCAGCGTCTCGTCCGTGACCTTGTCCGGGGAGAAGCTCACCAGTCCCCGCAGGGGCATGTACCGCATCATCGCCAGGCCCATGTCGGCGGATATGGCCTCCTGGGCCGCATCGCTGGCGTCGGCATTGGGGGCAAAGACCCTCCGGATGGACTCCAGCATGGGCCCCAGGGCCTTGACCGCCTTGGGGTCGGCCATGACATCCATGAAGATGCTGTCGGCGGTGTAGTGCCGGGGCAGCTCCACGGTGGACTCCACCGTCACCTCGGCGGCAGCCTGGAGGTCCCGGGAGGACAGCCCCACCTCGACGGTGAAGACCCCGGTCTCCACATGCCAGTCGTGGATCTGGGTGTTCCAGTAGGCGAAGGAGCGCTTATCCAGGGTAAAGGTCACGTCCCTGCTCTCACCGGGCTGGAGCGCCACCTTCTCGAAGCCCTTCAGCTCCCGGACGGGGCGGAGCACGGTGCTCTCCTTGTCCCCCACGTACAGCTGTACCACGGCCTTGCCCGCACGGGCGCCGGTGTTGGTCACCGTGACGGTGGCGGTCAGGGTCTCCTGGTCGGTGATCTTCGACCCGCTCAGGCGCAGGTCGGAGCAGGCGAAGGTGGTATAGCTCAGGCCGTGACCGAAGGGGAAGAGGACCTCCATCTCCTTCTTGTCGTAGTACCGGTAGCCCACGAAGACGCCCTCGCGGTAGTCGGCTTCGTCGCCCTCGCCGCCGTAGTAGAGATAGGAGGGGTTGTCACTGAGCTTCACCGGGAAGGTCTCGGCCAAGTGGCCGGAGGGGTTCACGTCGCCGCAGAGCACCCGCACGGTGGCAATGCCCACCGCCTGGCCGCCCAAATAGGCCTCCAGGACGGCCCGCACTTTGCCCAGCCAGGGCATCTCCACCGGGGAGCCGTTGTGGAGCACCACCACGGTGTTGGGGTTGGCCTCGGCCACGGCCTCGATGAGCCGGTTCTGGCAGGCGGGCATGGCCATATGGGCGCGGTCATAGCCCTCCGACTCGTAGGAGTCGGGCAGTCCGGCAAACACCACGGCCACCTTGGCGGCCGTGGCGGCCGCGACAGCCTCGGCGATCATCCCGTCGGTGGCCTCGTCCTTCTCCGCGCTGTAGCCCTGGGCGTAGGTGACGTCCAGACCCTGCTCCCCGGCCGCCTCCAGGGCGGAGGTTGTCTTAAAGCAGTTGATGTGGGAGCTCCCGCCGCCCTGGAACCGGGGCTTGGCGGCAAACTCGCCGATGAAGGCCACCTTGTCCGCCCTGTTCAGCGGCAGCATGCCCTCGTTTTTCAGCAGTACCATACACTCCCCGGCGATGGCGGCGCTCAGCTGGTGGTCCGCCTCCTGGTCCCAGGGGGTCTCGGGCCTGGCGTTCTCCAGATAGCGGTAGTTGATCTTCAGGATCCGCTCGCAGGCCAGGTCCACCACCTTCTCGTCCAGCTCACCGGCCTTGACGGCGGCCACGATCTTCCGGTCGTTGATCCCGCCGGATCCGGGCATCTCCAGGTCCAGCCCTGCGGCCACACCGGCCACCCGGTCGCTCACCGCGCCCCAGTCGCTCATGACGTAGCCCTCGAAGCCCCACTCCTTGCGCAGCACGTCGGTGAGCAGCCAGGGGTTCTCGGAGGCATAGGTCCCGTTGATGCGGTTGTAGGAGCACATCACCGTCCAGGGCTGGGACTTCCGCACGGAGATCTCAAAGGCGGGGAAGTAGATCTCCCGCAGCGTCCGCTCGTCGGCGTTGGAGCTGGAGCTCATGCGCCGGTGCTCCTGGTTGTTGGCGGCAAAGTGCTTGATGGAGGTGCCCACGTTCTTGCTCTGGACGCCTCCGATATAGGCGGCGGACATCTCTCCGGCCAGATAGGGGTCCTCGGAAAAATACTCGAAGTTCCGCCCGCACAGGGGGGAGCGCTTGATGTTCACCGCGGGGCCCAGCACCACGCCCAGCTTCTCGTGCTGGCAGCTGTCCCCGATGGCCTGGCCCATCTTTTCGATGAGGGCGCGGTCGAAGGAGGCGGCCGTGGCGCAGGCGGCGGGCATACACACGGCCTTGATGCTTTCGTTGACGCCCAGATGGTCCACCTTTTCATCCTGCTTGCGCAGACCGTGGGGGCCGTCGCTGACCATCACCGGGGGGACCCCCAAGCGCTCCACGCTCTTGGTGTGCCAGAAGTCCAGACCGGAGCAGAGACCGGCCTTCTCTTCCAGGGTCATCTGGGCTACAAGGGCTTTTACATCCATTGCTTTTCCTCCTCAATCCTTCTTTTAATTGACGGCCAGCTCATCCACGGTGGACAGGTCCCACTCCTCGTGGATCTTGGGCACGTCGCTGATCAGGCGCTTGGTGTAGGCGGCCTTGGGGGCGAGGATGACCTCGTCCGCCTTGCCGTACTCCACGAACTTGCCGTGCTCCATGATGTACACGGTGTCGGAGATGTAGTAGGCCAGGCCGATGTCGTGGGTGATGAAGATGATGGTCATGCCCACCTCGTCCCGCAGCTGGAGCAGCATATCCAGGATGGTGGCCCGGGAGCAGGCGTCCACCATGCTGGTGGGCTCGTCGGCCAGGAGGATCTTGGGCTTGAGCAGGAAGATCCGGGCGATCATCAGCCGCTGCATCTGGCCGCCGGAGAGCTCGAAGGGGTACTTGTTGGTGAGCTCGGCAAATTTCAGGTTGACGAAGGAACAGGCCTCCGTCATCATATCAAATTTTTCCTGCTTGGACAAGTTCTTTCCGCCCCGCATGTTGATACAGTCCAGCAGGACGGTGTCGATCTTGTTGAAGGTGTTGAAGGAGGCGAAGGGGTCCTGGAAAATGGCCTGGATGCCCTTCCAATACTCCTTGCGCTTGGCGCCGCTGGAGATGTCCCGGGGCTTGCCCTGGAAGAGGATCTCCCCCTCGGTCTGGCTGGAGAGCCCCAGCAGCATCTTCGACAGGGTGGTCTTCCCGGAACCGGACTCGCCCACGATGGAGACGAACTCCCCCTCGTGGAAGTCGAAGTCCACGTGGTCCACGGCCACGGTCTTCCGCTCGCCCAGGCCGAAGATCTTGGTGACGCCCCGGCCGGAGAGGCACAGAGGCGCATTGGTAAAATCCTTTGCCAGCGTGATCCGATCCTCACTCATTGTCGTACACCTCCTTCAGTTCGTCAAGGCCCATGAGGCAGCGGTACATGCGCCCCTCGCCGAACTCCTTCTCGGGAATGACGCCGAAGCGGCACTCCGGGCGGGCGTACTTGCACCGCTCGGCGAAGCGGCAGCCGTCCGGCGGCTTCTTCAGGTTGGGCGGCGTGCCGGGGATGGCGGCCAGCTTGTGGCCCCTGGTGCCCTCCTCGGGCACCAGGATGGAGCCCATCAGGCCGTGGGAGTAGGGGTGGGTGGGGTCGAAGACCATCTCCTTGGCCGAGCCCCGCTCCACAATCTGTCCGGCGTACATGACCATGATGTCGTCGGTGACGTTGTAGAGCAGGGGCAGCTCGTGGGTGATGAAGAGCATGGACTTGATATACCCCTTCTCCATCAGCTCCCGCATCATCTTGATGACCATCTTCTGGCTGGTCACGTCCAGGGCGCTGGAGGGCTCGTCGGCGATGAGCACCTTGGGGGAGAGGATGGTGGACACGGCGATGACCGTGCGCTGCTTCATGCCGCCGGAGAGCTCCACGGCGTGCTTCTCCAGCACCTCCTTGGGCAGACCCAGCTCGGCGAAGCGGGCCTGGGCCCGCTCCCGGATCTCCTTCTTGTCCGCCTTGGGGTCGTGGGCGCGGATCACGTCCTCCACGAAGCGGATGATCTTCTGGGTGGGGTTCAGGGCGTTCATGGCGGCCTGGGGGATATAGGCGATCTCCGTGCCCAGGATGGTCTTGCGCACGTCGTCGGGCTTCATCCCGGAGATGTTCACGCCGTCGATGATGATGTCGCCGCTCATGTAGTGCAGGGGCGGGAAGTAGTAGCCCATCATGGACAGGGCCAGGGTGGACTTGCCGCAGCCGGACTCGCCTGCGATGCCCAGGGATTTGCCCTCCTCGATGGAGAAGGTCACGCCGTCCACGGCGTACACGTCCTCATGGAAGCGGGTGACGTATTTCGTTTTGAGGTTTTTGACCTCCAGCATTTTCTTTCCCATAGCGTCCTCCTTAGTCTCTCAGGGTGGGGTTGAACACCTGGTCCAGACCGGTATTCATCAGGTTCAGGGAGAACGAGATGAGGGTGATGGTCAGGATGACAGGGAAGTACGCCCACCAGGAGCCGTTGGTGTGAGCGGAGTAGAGCATCGCCCAGTTCATCATCAGGCCCAGAGTCGGGGTGGTGGTGGTCTTGGGCCCCAGGCCCAGCATGGACAGCTGCGCCTCGGCCAGGATGCCGGAGGAGACCTGGAGGATGAAGGCCATCACCACATAGGACGCCACGTAGGGCAGAATATCGGTGAGGACGATCCGGAACATGGAGTGACCGGAGAGCTTGGAGAGGTTCACGTGGTCCCGGTTGCGCAGGGACACCACCTGGGCCCGCACGGAACGGGTGGTCCACGGCCAGGAGGTCAGTCCGATGATGACGGCCACCAGGGACGGCCCGCGCATATCCTGGCCCACCGAGGAGGAAATCAGGATGAGCAGCACGAAGCCGGGGATCACCGTGAACAGGTTGGTGATAAACATGATAATGTCGTCCGCGACGCCCCCCATATAGCCCGCCAGCAGGCCCAGGCTCAGGCCGATGAGCGTCGCCACGATCCCGGCCACCAGGCCCACCAGCAGGGAGGTTCCGGTGGCGTAGATCAGCTCCCGGAGCGTATCCCGGCCGAAGTTGTCCGTGCCCAGCAGCAGCGTCTTGGTGTTGGCCACGGCGGAGGCGTTCACGTAGTCCGTCTTGGACACGGAGCTGCGCTGCTCATACGCGCCGTCCTCCCCCATGTCCATGACGTAGAGGGTATCGGAGGCTTGCAGCTCCTTCAGCCGCTTGTCGAGGTTCCGGAAGTCCCGGCGCTGGGCGTTGGTCATCTTGGGCATGTTGTTCTCGTCAAAGACCTCCTGCCACACTTCGATCATGCGGTCGGTGTCCTGGGGGTCCAGATCGTCGATGGCCACGCCGGAGAGGGTGAAATAGTTGATCATGGCCGCCCGGTCCGCATCCGACATGGCGGCGGCCAGGCGCTTGTCGTCCGCGTCGGGCAGCAGCAGCGTCTCCGTCTTGGCGGAGGTGGCGTCGTAGAGGGAGACGTAGGTGCCGGGGGCGGCGAAGGTGCCGCGGCCCACCATGGCCAGCGGATCGCCGGGGGCCAGCAGCGGGTAGAGGATGCTTATCAGCAGGATGAGCAGAAAGATCAGAAAGCCGATCATGAACCGGGGAGAACGGCGGATGTCCCGCAAAATATTCGTCATATGCCTGGCCCTCCCTTACTCTATCGTGGCCGCCTTGACCCGCGGGTCAATGAAGCCGTAGATGATGTCCAGCACGAAGGTGATCACCAGCACCATCAGGGTGGTGACCAGCGTGCTGCCCGAGATCAGCGGGTAGTCCGCGCTGGTGACGCCCTTCATCAGGGTGGTGCCGAGGCCGGGATAGCTGAAGATGGTCTCCGCCACCAGGGCGCCGCCCATCATGGTGCCGATGGACATGGCCAGGCCGGTGACCTGGGGCAGCATGGCGTTGCGGAACACATAGCCCACGATCTTCCGGTCCTTGATGCCCAGGAAGCGGGCGTACTTCACATAGTCGGCGTTGAGCTCATAGATGGACATGGAGCGCATCCCGATGGCCTGCCCGCCGATGCTCACCAGCACGATGGACCAGAAGGGCAGCTGGTAGTGGGTGATCACCGACCAGACAAAGGGCCAGGACAGGTTGGGGATCATATCGTAGTTATAGCCTCCCGCCAGGGGCGCGACCTTCAGATTCACGGCGAACACCACCAGCAGGATCACCGCCATGGCGAAGGCCGGGATGTTGCTCATGAACAGGGACACGGGCAGCAGCACCTTGTCGAAGCCCTTCTTGATGTAGGCGGCCAGGGCCCCCAGCACGTTGCCGAGGATCCAGCCCACGAGGATGGCGGGCAGCTGCAAAGCGATGGTCCATCCCACGGAGGAGGAGATGATCTCGCTGACCCGCTTGGGGTACTGGCTGAAGGAGACGCCCAGATCGCCGTGGAGCAGGTTCTTCACATAGATGAGGAACTGCTCGGGCATGGACTTATCCAGGCCGAACTCCCTCATGTACTGCTCATAGGTCTGCTGGACGATGGCCGCGTCGGTGGTGCCGCCCACCAGCTTGCCGGTGATGGTGGCCACAGGGTTGGCCGGCATCAGCCGGGGCAGGATAAAGTTTAATATAATAGCGCACACAAGGGTGATGAGAAACCAGACGATCTTTTTCCCGAAGTATTTTTTGTAGCCTTTCATGGGGTCGATCCACTCCCTTTCCTTTCAGAAGTGCGCTTATGAAAACGGCAGTCCCTCCGCCGCTTTCGTAAACGCGTGATGTATTTTACCGCCCGGGATAATTGGGAAGGGCAGCGGGCTCCTCTGAGGAACCCGCTGCCCTTAAAGCAAACAGATTAGGCCAGCTCCAGCTCGTAAAGGGCAGCGATGCCGTAGCCGTCGGTGCAATCCAGGGGAGGAATGCCGTTGGACTCGTTGGGGAAGTTGGTCCAGACGGACTCGTTCACAGCATGGAACTTGTCGGGGCGGTACATCAGGGAGAAGCTGGGTACGTCGGTGAGGTAGATGCGGGTCAGCTCGGTGTAGGCGGCCTTGATCTCGGCCTCGTCGGTCATGGTGGGGATCTTCTTGATCAGGGCGTCGGCCTCGTCGTTGACGTACTGGCCGAAGTTACCGGACCAGTTGTTCTCCATGCCCACATAGTCCTTGCCCATCAGCGCGTTCACACGGGCCCAGGGGCTGGAGGGAGCGGCGGCCGGAGGAGACCACATGCAGATGGCGCCCTCGGTCTGGGTGGGACTGGTCAGCACGGTGGGATAGTAGGTGTCGGCGGGCGGGAAGTAAGTGGTGATGTCGATGCCGATGTTCTGACCGGCGGCGGCTACGATCTCCATGGAGGCGTTCCAGTCAGTCCAGCCCTGGGGGCAGACGGCCTGGAGGGAGATCTTCTCGCCGTTCCACTCGCGCCAGCCGTCGCCGTCGCTGTCAACGATCCCGGCCTCGTCCAGCAGCTTCTTGGCGCCCTCAACGTCGTTACCGGCCCACTGGAGGTCCTTTACGGCGTCGTGGTCGTAGAGGGCCTGCTCACCGGCGGTGGGGTTCATGACGGAGCGGGGGACCTCGGAGAAGGAGGGGGACTGGTTGGTCATGGCGTTGGCGATGATCTGGTCGTAGTCCACCGCGATGGCGATGGCCTTACGCAGGGCCGGGTTCTCGGCGATCACGGGCATGTTCATATTGAACCAGGCGGTGGGCATGGTGGCGCACACGCCGTAGGGAGCGTGATCGTAGAAGGTGGAGATGGGCAGGCCGTCCTTCTCCCACAGATCCTGGATGTTGGGGATGAACTGCTGGTTCACGTCGATCTCACCGGCCTTGAAGGCGACCTCGGAGGCGGCGTTGTCAGCGTAGATGGTGTGGGCTATGTACTTGGGAACGGGTAGCTTGCCCCACACGGAGGCATCCTGGCCCCAGTAGTTGTCGTTGCGGACGAAGACCACCTTCTGGTCGTCGGAGTAGTAGGGGCCGTAGGGGCCGGAGTAGGGGGCGTCCTCACCCTTGTCGTTCAGGAAGGCCTGCTTGTCGTTGTTGTTGCGGGCCAGGCAGGCGTCGATCCACGCGGCCTGGGCGATGTACTGACCGGACAGGAAGTCCTCCAGCATGAAGGGGTTAAGGTTGTCCTTGTTGGCCTTGATGACCAGCTCGGTGTCGCTGGTGACCGCGATCTCGCTGATGTAGGGGTGGAACGTGCTGGGATTCTCGATCTCCAGGCCGATGTCGAAGGTGCGCTTGACATCGTTGGCGGTGACAGCGGTGCCGTCGCTCCACTTGGCGGCGGGGTTGAGCTTCACGGTCAGCTCGGTCTTGTCGGCGTTCCAGCTGTAGTCGCCGTCAGCCAGCAGGGGGACCATCTCGCCGGTGAGGAAGTTATACATATAGAGCGTCTCGAACATGACGGTGCGGGAACCGGCGGCGCTGCTGGCGATGGCCATGGCGTTGTTCTGGTTAGCGCCAACGGGGTTCCAGCTGTTCACCTCGCCCCACTGCTGGCCGCCGAAGTACAGCGTCTCAGTACGGGGCAGGTCGCCGCCGGGGGTGGTGGGCTCGGGCTCGGGCGTGGGCTCAGGGTCGGGCGTGGGGGCGGGGTCCGGGGTAGCGGGGGTGTCGGTCTTGGGCGTGTCGGGGGTGCTGGGCGTCTGGTTGTTGTTTCCGCCGCAGCCCGCCAGCAGGCTCAGGGCCATTACCAGCGCAAGCAGCAGGGCTATGGTCTTTTTCTTCATGTGACAATTCCTCCTTATATTTTATGGCAATTGCCCCGCGCGCTCTGCTTTCCCGCGCGGGCGCTGAGTGCCATGGCTCACAGAGAGAATCGTCCTTCCCCAGAGGGAAGGACGGAAAAAGAGTACTCTTTTTCCGTATGGGTCTGTTCGGTTATTCCGGCGGCCCGACGCGCCGCACCGTCTCCCCCGGCAGCACCCTGCCGGGAATGATGATCTGCCGGGGGACGTAGTCCTTTCCCTGCTCCACCGCCCGGACCAGCTCGTCGGCGGCGCTGAAGCCGATGAGCCCCGCGTTCTGCTGCACGGTGGTCAGCCGGGGCAGGAGCATTTGACTGAACTCGATGCCGTCGTACCCGGCGCAGGATATATCCTCCGGGATCCGGAGTCCCTGCCGGTAGATCTCATTTCGCCCGCCGATATAGGCCAGATCGTCGGGATAGAGGATGCAGGTGGGCCGGTTCTCCAGCGCCAGCAGTCGCCGGGTGGCCTCCTCGGAGGCGGCGGGGCGGCAGTAGGAACCCTGCACCAGGTATTCCGCCGGGAGCTCCAGCCCCAGCTCCTGACAGATCTGCCGGAAGCTGTGGACTCTGACGCGGGTCACCGTGGTGTCGTCCCCATAAATGAAGGCGATGCGCCGGTGGCCGCAGCCGTATATGTACCGGACCAGGTCCGCCATGCCCCGCAGATTGTCGGACAGGACGGAACCGCAGCCCTCGAAAGAGTAGTCAACGGTTACAAGGGGAATGCCGCTGGCGGCCAGCCCCTGGATGTCGAAGCTCTCGTAGGCGTCGTTGGGGATGAACACGCCGTCGCAGCTGCGGTATCGGGCGTGTTCCACGCAGCTGAGCTTCCGCTGGCCAAGGCGGTCGGAAATGAAGAAGATGTCATACCCCAGCTCCGCCGACCGGTCCCGGAAGGCATTGAGGATACCGGAGAAAAAGCTGTGGCTCAACCCTCCCGTGCCCGCGTCCTGATACAGGACCCCGAAGCAGTAGGACCGGCTGGTCCGCATGGACCGCGCGGCGGCATTGGGCAGGTAGCCCAGCTCGGAGGCGATGCGGCGGACCCGCTCGGCGGTTTCCCGGCTCACGTCCTCCGCGCCGTTGAGGGCCTTGCTGACCGTGGCGGTGGAGCAGCCGCATTTCTCCGCGATGGTCCGGATGTTCATCATTTCCTCCCGCTCTCCCGAGCCTCTTTGCCGTCGTTCCTAAATCGATTTCGTAAGGCCATTATAAACGCTCCCCGATAAGCTGTCAATAAATCTACGGCCTTTTTTACATTCTGACCAAAATTTTTGTGCATTCCGACAATCGTCCAAACAATATCTCCAAACCGCCGGGACAATTTTCGGAATTTTATATTGACTTTGCTGACTTCCTGCCGTATAGTGGAGGCAACAAAAACGCCGCTATCTAAAACGATTTCGGCGGCGAATCTACCGTTTGGGAGGAAAAACGATGAAACAGCTGTCACTTTGCGGCCCGTGGACCCTGGACATTCCGGGCAGCGCCTTCCAGTCCGTCCCCGCCCAGGTGCCCGGCTCGGTCTACCACGACCTGCTCTCGGCGGAGCGGATCCCGGACCCCTTCTACCGGGACAATGAGACGCAGGCGCTGGCGCTGATGGAGCACGATTTTCGTTACAGCCGCACCTTCTCCGTGGACGCCGGACTGCTCTCCAGCGACGCGGTGCTGCTGCGCTGCGAGGGTTTGGACACCCTGGCAACGGTCTCCATCAACGGCGCGGAGGCCGGGCGGTCCGACAACATGCACCGCACCTGGGAATTTGACGTGAAATCCCTGCTGCGCGAGGGGGAAAACGACATCGTGGTGCACTTCGCTTCCCCCACCCGGGCCATCCGGGAGCGCTTCGCGGACAACCCGGCGGACGGCTCCGCCGATGCCATGGAGGGCTTTCCCAGCCTGCGCAAGGCCCACTGCATGTTCGGTTGGGACTGGGGTCCCCGCCTGCCGGACGCGGGCATATGGCGGGACATCTCCCTCCTCGGCGTGGACCGGGCCCGGATCCGGGACGTGCTGGTGGAGCAGCTCCACGGGGACGGGCGGGTCACGCTGTGCATCCATACCCACATCACCCGCCTCACGGATGCCCCCACGGAGACCGCCGTCTCGGTCACTGCCCCCGACGGAACCGTCCTGACCGGCGTGGGCGAGCACTGCGAGATAGGAATTGCAGACCCGCAGCTCTGGTGGCCCGCGGGCTACGGGGAGCAGCCGCTGTACAGGGTGGAGGTCGTCCTCTCCTCCGGCGGCGAGCCGCTGGACGCCTGGAGCAGGCGCGTCGGCCTGCGGACCATGACCGTCACGCGGGAAAAGCGGGACTACGGCGAGACCTTCAGCCACTGCGTCAACGGCGTGGACGTGTTCGCCATGGGCATGGACTACATCCCCGAGGACAACCTCCTGCCCCGGGTCACCCCGGCGCGTACCCGCCGCCTGCTGGAGGACGCCCGGCTCGCCAACGTGAACACCATCCGCGTCTGGGGCGGCGGGTACTACCCGGACGACTGGTTCTACGACGCCTGCGATGAGCTGGGACTGCTGGTGTGGCAGGACTTCATGTTCGCCTGTGCGGTGTACAACCTGACGGACGAGTTTGAGGAGACCATCACCGCCGAGTTCGTGGACAACATCCGGCGGCTCCGCAGCCACCCCTCCCTGGCCCTGTGGTGCGGCAACAACGAGATGGAGCAGTTCGTGGACGGGGGCCTCTGGGTCAGGGAAAAGCGGCAGAAGTCCGACTACATCAAGATGTACCACTACATCCTCCCCAAGGTGCTCAAGGCCGAGGACCCCCAGGCCTTCTACTGGCCCTCCAGCCCCTCCAGCGGCGGGGACTTCGACGCCCCCGGCGACCCCTCCCGGGGCGACGTCCACGACTGGGACGTGTGGCACGGGCTCAAGCCCTTCACCGACTACCGCAACTACCTGTTCAGCTACGTCTCTGAGTTCGGCTTCCAGTCCTTCCCCTGCATGGAGACCATCGAGACCTTCACCCTGCCGGAGGACCGGAACATCTTCTCCTACGTCATGGAGAAGCACCAGCGCAACGCCACCGCCAACGGACGGATCGTCACCTACCTCTCCCAGACCTACCTCTACCCCTCCGACCTGGATAAACTGGTCTATGCCTCCCAGCTCCTCCAGGCCCAGGCCATGCAGTACGGCGTGGAGCACTGGCGGCGGAACCGGGGACGGTGCATGGGCGCGGTCATCTGGCAGCTCAACGACTGCTGGCCCGTGGCTAGCTGGTCGGGCATCGACTACTTCGGCCGGTGGAAGGCCCTGCAATACTACGCCAAGCGGTTCTTCGCCCCGGTGCTGGTGTCCTGCCACGAGGAGGGGCTGGTGAACCAGGAGGGCATCAGCGTCAACACCGAGCACATCGACCCCAAAAAGACCGCGCGTCTGAACGTCAGCAACGAGACCCGCGCCCCCTTTGCCGGGGAGGTGCACTGGGCGCTGCGCCGCCCCGACGCCTCCGTCATCGAGGAGGGCCGCTTCGCCGCAGAGGTCCCCGCCCTCACCGCCGTATGGCTTCCGGAACAGGACTTTACCCGGTACGACCCCTATGACTGCTACTACTCCTACCGGCTCACCGGCCAGGACGGGGGCGCCGTGGGCGAGGGCAGCGTACTGTTCTGTGCACCCAAGCACTTCCGGTTTGTTGACCCCGGCCTTACCGCCCGGATCGAGGGCGATGAAATCGTGGTCACAGCCAATGCCTATGCCCGGAGTGTGGAACTCCGGTGCGGGGCCGACGTGGTGTTGGAGGACAACTTTTTCGACATGAACGGCGGCGAGCGCCGCGTAAAAATCCTCCGGGGCGAGGCGAAGGAGGTCTCCGCCCGCAGCGTATACGACATCCGGTAATCTTCACGTACAGAGGCCCCCGGCGGTGAGCCGGGAGCCTGCTTGTCGTCAACACGCTTGAGAACCGGTAAAAGGGGCGGGGAACCATGGGATTCTTCGATTATGACAGCGCCGCGAACCCTCTCTCCAGGTCGGCGATGATGTCATCAATGTGCTCCACGCCGATGGAGAGGCGGATGGTGTTGGGCTTGATGCCCTGGTCCGCCAGCTCCTCGGGGCTCAGCTGGGAGTGGGTGGTGGTGGCCGGATGGATGACCAGGCTCTTCACATCCGCCACGTTGGCCAGCAGCGAGAAGATCTCCAGGTGGTCGATGAACCGGTGGGCCTCCTCCTGACCGCCCTTGATCTCAAAGGTGAAGATAGACGCGCCGCCGTTGGGAAAATACTTCTCATAGAGCGCGTGGTCCGGGTGGTCGGGCAGAGAGGGATGGTTGACTTTCTCCACCAGCGGGTGGCGGGAGAGGTATTCCACCACCTTCTTCGTATTCTCTGCGTGGCGCTCCAGGCGCAGAGAGAGGGTTTCCGCGCCCTGGAGCAGCAGGAAGGCGTTAAAGGGGGAGATCGTCGCGCCCATATCCCGCAGCAGGATGGCGCGGATGTAGGTGACGAATGCGGCGGGGCCCGCCGCGTCCACAAAGCTGACGCCGTGGTAGCTGGGGTTGGGCTCGGCGATGGGGGCGTATTTGCCGCTCTTCCTCCAGTCAAACTTTCCGGAGTCCACGATGATGCCGCCCAGGGTGGTGCCGTGGCCGCCGATGAACTTGGTGGCGGAGTGGACCACGATGTCCGCGCCGTGCTCGATGGGGCGGATGAGGTAGGGGGTGCCGAAGGTGTTGTCGATCACCAGGGGCAGGCCGTGGCGGTGGGCGATGGCCGCGATGGCGTCGATGTCGGGGATGTCGCTGTTGGGGTTGCCCAGGGTCTCCAGGTAGATGGCCTTGGTGTTGTCCCGGATGGCACTTTCCAGCTGCGGGAGGTCGTGGGCGTCCACGAAGGTGGTCCGGACGCCGAACTGGGCCAAGGTGTGGGCAAGCAGGTTGTAGGTGCCGCCGTAGATGGTCTTCTGGGCCACGATATGGTCCCCGGCCTGGGCCAGCGCCTGGATGGTGTAGGTAATAGCCGCCGCGCCGGAGGCCGTGGCCAGCGCCGCCACGCCGCCCTCCAGGGCGGCGATCCGCTTCTCCAGCACGTCCTGGGTGGAGTTGGTCAGCCGCCCGTAGATGTTCCCGGCGTCCGCCAGCCCAAACCGGGCCGCAGCGTGGGCGGAGTCCCGGAACACGTAGGAGGTGGTCTGATAGATGGGCACCGCCCGGGCATCGGTGGCGGGATCGGGCCTCTCCTGGCCCACGTGGAGCTGTAGGGTCTCGAATTTATATTGACCGTTCATAGTCGCTGCCTCTTTTCAGTATATTAACCTACTATGTTAAAAGGTTTAGTGTATGATAGCACGCCTCCGGTCACTTGTCAATCGGTTTTCAAAAATTTGGGGGAATCCGCCAAATTTTGGTGGAGAACGCACCGATTTTCCGGCAGGTTGTGCCCGGCGGCATACGCAGCCGGGCACACGCGCTCTACCGCAGAAACCGGTGGAGCAGCTTGTCGTGGATGTCCCGATAGGGCTGGTAGCGCATGGGCAGGTCCAGCCAGGTCTTCTTGTCCACGATGCTCTTCTCATGGGAGAAGGCCGCGAAGCCCTTCTGGCCGTGGTACGCCCCCATGCCGCTCTCGCCGAAGCCGCCGAAGCCCATCTCACTGGTGGCCAGGTGGATGATCACGTCGTTGACGCAGCCCCCGCCGAAACCGCAGCGGGTAGTGACGTACTGCGCCGCGCGCTTGCTGCCGGTGAAGATATACAGCGCCAGGGGATGGGGCCGCTCCTCAATGCGGGCGGCCGCCTCCTCCAGGCTGTCGAAGGTCAGGATGGGCAGGATGGGACCGAAGATCTCCTCCCCCATGACCGGGTCGGCAAAGCGCACGCCGTCCATGATCGTGGGCTCGATCTGCAAGGTCTCCCGGCAAGCGCCGCCGCCGAGGATGACCTTGGCGGGGTCCATCAGCTTCAGGAGTCGGTCGAAGTGCTTTTCATTGACGATCCTGCCCATGTTCTCCAGGGGGTGAGCGCCGTACTGCGCCGCGACCTGCTCCTTCAGCTTCTCCGCCAGCTCGTCCTTGACCCGCCTGTCGCAGTAGAGGTAGTCCGGGGCCACGCAGGTCTGGCCGCAGTTGAGGTACTTGCCGAAGACGATCCGCCTCGCCGCCAGGGAAAGGTTGGCGGTCCTATCCACGATACAGGGGCTTTTCCCGCCCAGCTCCAAGGTGACGGGGGTCAGGTGCTCCGCGGCCCGGCGCATCACCTCCCGGCCCACAGCCTGGCTTCCGGTGAAAAAGATATAGTTGAAGTGCTGCTCCAGCAGGGCGGTGTTCTCCGTCCGTCCACCGGTCACCACCGCCACATACTCCTCCTGGAAGCACACGCGGAGCATCCGGGCGATCAGCTCCCCGGTGCGGGGCGCGTAGGCGCTGGGCTTGACCACCACGGTGTTCCCTGCGGCGATGGCGTCCACCAGGGGCTCCAGGGACAGCATGAACGGGTAATTCCAGGGGCTCATGACCAGCACCACCCCATAGGGCGACGGTTTGACGTAGCTGCGGGCATGGAACTGGGCCAGGGGCGTCCGGACGGACCGGTCCCGGGCGAAGCGCCGGAGGTGGGTGCGCATATAGCGCAGCTCGCTGAGCACCATTCCCGTCTCGCACATATAGCTCTCGAAGGCGCTCTTGCCCAGATCCTGCCGGATGGCCTCGCCGATGGCCGTCTCATTGGCCCGGATGCACGCCGCCAGCCGGTCCAGCGCCCGGAGACGGAAGTCCACGTCCAGGGTCGCCCCGGTGCGGAAGTACGTGCGCTGCCGGTCCACGGTGGCTCTGATTTCCTCTGCTGTCATCTCTGCCTCCTCCGGCGGCGGAACGGACCGCCGCCTTGTTGTTCTGATGCTCTTAGTATAGAACAAAGCAGCAGATTGCGCAATAGTCACCAGCAGGTAACCAAGTGATAAAAAAGTGCGTACTTGCGCTTCTGAAGAAAATTCGCTAGGATAGTCCCAGACCACTGGAAAGGGGGCCGGGTCACCGTGTCAGAACCAGCAAATCAGGCACAGCGCCGCCAGTATCTTATCCGCACGCTGCTGGAGGAACAGCCCCGGTATCGGAACATCCCGATCCCCGGGGACGCCGGGGAACAGGAGCGGCTGCTCCGCTCTCTGATGAACGTCCGCCCTCCCCGGCCCATCGGGGAGCGGTTCCTGGCGGTGCAGGATCAATACCTGCGGGAGACCCGAGGGGAGTGCACGGACATAGCGGACCTGACCCCCTCGGCGGAGGGGCTGTACCTTTGGCAGGGGGACATCACCACCCTGCGCTGCGACGCTATCGTCAACGCCGCCAACCGTGGCATGACCGGGTGCTATGTCCCCTGCCACCGGTGTATCGACAACTGTATCCACACCCGGGCGGGGGTCCAGCTCCGCCTGGAGTGCGCATCGCTCATGGCGAAGCAAGGCCACGAGGAGGCGACGGGCCAGGCAAAAATAACCGGGGCCTACAACCTGCCCTGCCGGTATGTCATCCACACGGTGGGGCCTGTCGTCTCCGGCGCGCTGACGGAGAGAGAGGAGGCGCAGCTGGCCTCCTGCTACCTCTCCTGCCTGAAACTGGCAGAAGAGAACGGCCTGAAAAGCATTGCGTTCTGCTGCATCTCCACGGGAGAATTTCACTTCCCCAACGACAGGGCGGCGGAGATCGCGGTGAAGACCGTCCGGCCCCATCGGACAAACGCTGAGATGAAGGTAATTTTCAATGTATTCAAGGACATCGACTATCAACTCTACCAACGGCTTCTCGCAGCAGATTGACCGCCTGCTCGGGGAACTGGATACCGCCGAGGCCGTAGTGGTGGGCGCGGGCGCGGGCCTCTCCGCAGCGGCGGGCTTCACCTACGGGGGCGAGCGGTTCCGGGAGCACTTCGCGGACTTTGAGGCCCGGTACGGCTTTCACGATATGTACACCGGCGGCTTCCACCCCTACGACACGCCGGAGGAATACTGGGCCTACTGGAGCCGCAATATCCTGGTCAACCGCTACATGGACGCGCCGCTGCCCGTTTACCGGCGGCTGTTGGCGCTGCTGGAGGGCAAGAACTACTTTGTGCTCACCACCAACGTGGACCACTGCTTCCAGAAGGCAGGGTTCGACAAGGCGCGGCTGTTCTACACCCAGGGGGATTACGGCCTGTTCCAGTGCAGCGGCCCCTGCTGCCAGGAGACCTTCGACAACGAGGGAACCGTCCGGGCCATGGCGGCGCGGCAGCAGAATCTGCGGATTCCCTCAGACCTGGTCCCACGCTGCCCCCGCTGCGGCAGGCCCCTCACCATGAACCTGCGGGTAGACGACGCCTTCGTCCAGGACGAGGGGTGGTACGCCGCTGCCCGGCGGTATCAGGATTTTGTGCGGCGGCATAGAGGCTGCGCCATCCTCTACCTGGAGCTGGGAGTAGGGATGAATACCCCCGGTATCATTAAGTTCAACTTCTGGCGGCAAGTCCACCAGAACCGGAAAGCGAAATATGTCTGTATCAACCGGGGGCAGAGCTACGCACCGCATGAAATTGAGAAGCAAAGTCTTTGCATAGACGCAGATATTGGAGCTATATTGTCTGAACTATAAATTTTCATACCTGTTAGCCGTCTTTTCTGCATGGAAAGACGGTTTTTCTATGCTTGTACATATCCGTCTGTTTCGCCGCAGGCGGCTAAATCTGCGGGCAGGGCTTGTTACGCCCGCAGATTGTCTTGATCGAAGCCCTCCATTTTGATTTTATTATTGCCGTCCGGCGGCGGATATGGTACACTGAGACATGAGAGGAGGGATATTCCATGCACATTCCCAGTTGTCTGACGGCAGAGACCGCGCTGCTGGATTTTGCTCCGGCTCTGGAGGAGGCGCTGCTTCCCCAGCCGGATTATGATGTATCAAAATGGCTCTATGTGCCCCATACTTATCAGGAGTACCGTTACCTGCTGGGCACCCGTGGGGAGAGACCGCTGCTCTGCATCGGCGTCAACCCCTCCACCGCCGTCCCCGGCGATCTGGACAACACGCTCAAGAGCGTGGAGCGGGTGGCGCTGCACAACGGCTTTGACAGCTTTGTCATGTGCAACGTCTACGCCCAGCGGGCCACCCGTCCCAAGGACATGGAGCGGGAGCTGAATCCCCGGCTCCACCGGGGGAACCTGGCGGCCTTTGCCTACGCCCTGTCCCTGTCTCCGGCACCGGCGGTCTGGGCCGCCTGGGGGAACATCATCGAGCAGCGGCCCTACCTGCCCCGGTGCGTCCAGGATCTGGCGGAGACCGGGCGGGCATATGGCGCGCGGTGGTTTACCGCCGGTCCCCGGTCCAAGCGGGGGCATCCCCACCATCCGCTCTATCTCCGCAAGGACAGCGTTCTGGATGAATTTGATGTGGACGCCTACTGCTCCGCCCTGTAGCGGCGGCGGGATACTTTTCATAAGGAGTTTACGAAATCATGGAACAGATCTATGTGACCGGGCACAGGAATCCGGATACGGACTCGATTGTCTCCGCAATGGCCTACGCCGCCCTCCGCAACGCCACCGGAGAGCGGCAGTACACCGCCGCCCGGCTGGGCCATATCAGCGACGAGACCAAGCTGATCCTCAACCGCTTCAACTTTGATCCCCCCATGCTCATCAAGAGTATGCGCACCCAGGTGCAGGACCTGGACTACGACGTCCCCCCGGTTCTCCATGAGGCGGTGACCGTCAACCGGGCCTGGTCCGCCATGGAGGAGGACAAGCACATCTCCGCTATCCCCATCGCCGACGATGACGGCCGCCTGCGGGGCATGATGACCTCCGGGGACATCGCCGCCTACGACATGGAGACCATCGAGTGCCCCAAGCTGTGGGATGTGCCCCTGTTCAACATCCTCAGCGTCCTGGAGGGCCAGCCCCTGTGCGAGCCGGAGGAAGCGGTCAACACCATCTCCGGCGAGGTGGTCCTGGCCCTGCCCCAGTCCTCCGAGCTCCCCCCCTTCCGGGAGAAGGAGACGGTCCTGATCTGCGGCAATCAGCCCAGTATGCTCCGCCGGGCGGTGGAGTTCGGCGTGGCCTGCATCATCCTCTGTCAGGCGGAGTTGCCCGACGATGTGCGGGATATGGCGAGGGAGACCTGCATCATCTCCACGCCCTATGACAGCTACCGCACCGTCCGCCGCATTTTCCAGGCCATCCCCGTGGGCCGCCTGGCCCAGCGGGAGAACATCACCTCCTTCCACCTGGCCGACTACATCGACGACGTGCAGGAGGTGGTCCTGAAGAGCCGCTACCGCAGCTACCCCATTCTGGACGAGCAGGACCGCGTGGTCGGCGCGCTCTCCCGGTATCACCTCATCAAGCCCCGGCGCAAGAAGGTGGTGCTGGTGGACCACAACGAAGCAGCCCAGTCGGTGCCCGGCCTGGAGGAGACGGACATCCTGGCCATCATTGACCACCACCGTCTGGCGGACATCCAGACCAAGAATCCCATCTACTTCCGCAACGAACCGGTGGGCAGCACCTGCACCATCGTGGCGGGGATGTACCAGGAGCGGGGGCTGATGCCCTCTCCGAAGCTGGCGGGGCTGATGGCCGCGGCCATCGTGTCGGATACGGTGATGTTCAAGTCCCCCACCTGCACGGAGCGGGACCGCCGCATGGCGGAGAGACTGGCCCACATTGCTGATCTGTCCCTGGAGGAGCTGGGGCGGGAGATCTTTTCCGCCTCCACGCCGGAGGATAAGCCGGTGGAGCAGCTTTTATTTACGGACTTCAAGGAGTTCCACATTGCGGGCCACGATTTTGGCGTAGGGCAGATCACCTGTGTGGATTCCGACCGCCAGCTGCGGCGGAAGGAGGCGTTCCTCCAGCTGATGGAGCAGACCAAGGAGGAGCACAAGTACAGTATGATTCTTCTTATGCTGACGGATGTGCTGCTGGAGGGGAGCAAGATTTTGTGCGTTGGCGGGGAGGATACCTTTCAGCAGGCGTTCAATACGGAGTTGAAGGAGCATGAGGCGTTTTTGCCCCACGTTATGTCCAGGAAAAAGCAGATTATTCCGATGCTCTCTGCCCTTTGGGGGTAAGCCGCCGCTGCGCGGCGGCACCCCCTTTTTAATCTGCGGCGCTGTGCGCCGCGTCCACTTTTTTCTTTTCGCTGCCCCGGGAGCTGCGCGCCCCCGGACTCCGCGCCTACTTTTGCCACGCGGCAAAAGTAGGCAAAAACGCGCTTAGGAAACTACGTTTCCTAAGAACTTTCCTTATGACGGGGGATATTTTTTACGCTACGACCTTTAGATTTCCGGTCTATCTCCAGTGCCGTGGGCCGATGCC
>CAJUPS010000008.1 GCA_910588045.1 uncultured Oscillospiraceae bacterium
ATTTTTGCACACCCAACCTCTTTGTGCAATATTTATTTTTCAAACAAGCCCTAATTTGTAACGAATCTGTAACTGAATTGTAACACATGGCATCTCCCGTGTCAATAGCACGATCCGAGAATATTTAGTCACGAAAATCACGTCTTATTAGGCTACAAAGATGGACTCAATTCAGTAGCAATTCAAAATATTCTGTCTGCTGCAACTCAATTTGCAGGTTGCTATCTGAATGGATTAGAATCCTATCGACCCGATCCTTAATTTTCTGGTCATCAAATGTTCTCATGTTCAGCTTCTCGCAGAGGAGGTTTTTGATCTGTTCTTCTGCAATAGAGGGAGAATGCTTGCAGAACTTTTTCCCATGTTCTACGCGATTGGCACAGCGCCAGACAATTTCGCCGGAAGGTCTGGTAATACGCCTATAGTTGTGGCTGCACTCTGCGCAGACTAAAAGACCACTCAGTACACTCTGGGAGTTGTACCGGGTGGCCTTTCGTTTGTTGGTATCTTCGTCGATATTGCTGCGCCTGCCCTTTTCGCCTTGTGCCAGGAAGAAATCGTCGAAGCTGACAATATAGCCGATATACTTTTGATTGGAGAGTATATTACTGAGTACGGGCTGTGTCCAACGACTTTTCCCTTTTGGGGAGAGAATCTGTTGCTCAAAAAGAAAATCAGCAATCCTGCCCAGGCTCATGCCGGAGAGATACTGCTGATAGATAGTTCTGACAATATTTGCTTTTTCGGGATCTACGATAATACGGCTATCGGGTGTTTGTATGAAACCATATGGAAGTGGCATAAGCGCAGCTCCTTTCAAAACTTACAGATAGGTACATTTAGTGAAAAGCGGATTGCTGCATATACGTGGGTTAAACGAGAGCCTTTAGTGATCGTGGCAATTCATGTGGCTGTCTGAGCGGTACCACTGGGCGATCCCTCTACATAAAAGAAGAAACCTGCCTTTTGATTCAATCAAAAAACAGGTTTCTTTTGTTGGTCCGAGTGGCGGGATTTGAACCCACGGCCTCATGGTCCCGAACCATGCGCGCTACCAACTGCGCTACACCCGGATAGGGCTGCTGCCACAGGATGCGGCAACAGTCCATATTATAGTGTTTTCGTACCAATCTGTCAAGTGGATTCCGAAAAATCTTCCACCAAAATTTTGCTCACCCTCAGGTGCCCAGCTCCACCCACAGCTGACTGTAGAGCTGCAATGTCTCCGGCGGCAGATTCTCATAGACCTCACACCGCTCCAGCACCTCCGGCGGGGCGGCCATGATCTCATAGGTCTCCTGATCCAGTTCCTCGCCGTAGAGCTCCTCGTAGTAGGCCGGATACTCCTCTAAGGCCTCACGATTGGGAGAGGCGTACCAGATATAGTCCATATTGGCCAGATTGGCCTCGGTGGAAGCAATAAAGTTGATCCACATCTCCGCCTCCAGCTTATGGGGCGCATCCTTCAGAACGCACATGGCATCCACAAACCAGTTGGAGCCCTCCTCCGGAACCACGTAGGCCAGATCCTCGTTGTTCTCCGCCATGGTCAGATAGTCCCCGGCATAGTAGGTCGCGATAGCGGCGTTGCCGCCCTCCATCTTTTGGAAGACCTCGTCGGACACCTTGCCCTGGAAAACACCCCGGCGGTTGGCGTCGGCAATCAGCGCAAACGCCTCCCGGATTTCCGATGCGTCCGTAGTGTTGGCAGAATAGCCCAGATAGAACAGCGCCTCCGCCAAGGCGTCCCGGGAATTGTTGATAAGGAGCACATTCCCCGCATACTTGTCATCGTACAGCGCACTCCAACTGGTGATCTCCTCCTCCACCATGCTGGTATTGTAGATGATTCCCAGCGTCCCCCAGGTGTACGGGACGGTATACTGATTCTCCGGGTCGAAGTAGAGGTTGGTAAACCGCTCATCCATCAGCTCAAAATTGGGGATATTTCCGTAGTCCAGCGTCTCCAGCATATCCTCTTCGATGAACTTGGCGATCATATAGTCCGAGGTGACCACCACGTCATAGTCCGCGCCGCCGCTCTTCAGCAGGGAATAGAGCGTCTCGTTGCTCTCCACAGTCTGGTAGTTCACCCGGATACCGGTCTCCTCCTCGAACTGAGTAATCAGGTCCGTGTCAATATACTCCCCCAGGCTGCACACATTGACCACCGGCCGGGAGCTGGTGGCCCCCGTGAGGAACATCACCACCGCCACGAAGCAGCAGGCCATAGCGGCCCCCGCCCCCCTCTTCACCCATTTCCATCTGGGACCGGAGGTACGCACCGCCAGATGCTCCATCCATGTCAGTTTCCGGGGCTCCATGCTGGCGCTCCGGCGCTCCTGGCGGGCCTCCCGGACGTTGACGATCACCAGCAGCGTCAGCACCGTCAGAAACAGCAGCGTAGACACCGCGTTGATCTCCGGCGTGATGCGCCGCTTGGTCATGCCATAGATGGCCATGGACAGCGTGGAAGTGGAGGACCCGGCGGTGAAATAGGAGATAACGAAGTCGTCCACGCTCATGGTAAAGGCGATCAGCGCCCCCGAGACGATCCCCGGCTTGATTTCCGGCAGGATCACCCGCCAGAACGCCTGCATCCACGTACATCCCAGGTCCTGGGCGGCGTCCACCAGGTTGCGGTCCATCTGCCGCAGACGGGGGGCCACGTTCAGAATCACATAGGGAATATTGAACGCGATATGGGCCAGCAGCAACGTCCCGAAACCCAGGGTCAGCCGGGTGGGCAGCTCAAAGGCGCTCTGCATCCCGTTGATCCACTTGGCAAAGGCCCCCCATCCCTGAAAAAATGCCACAAAGAACAGGCACAGGCTGACGCCGGTAACGATGTCCGCATTCATCATGGGGATGTCGTTGATCACCAGCAGGGCATCCCGCTTCCGCCGGGAGAGACTGTAGAGCCCGATGGCGGCAAAGGTGCCCGCCGCCGTGGAAATCACAGTGGCCAGCAGGCTCACCAGCAGAGTCATATATAGGCTCTCCATAATCAGCCGGTTGCCAAACAGCTCGCTGTACCAGTGGAGGGAGAACCCCCGCCACACCGCGCTGCTGTCCCCTGCGTTAAAGGAGAAGATGATCAGCAGAAAAATGGGCAGATACAGGAACAGGAACATCAGCCCGATCAGGAAACGGCTGCCGCCGCGATTCGTCTTCTTCATCAGAGCATCACCGCCTGTTCCTCGCCGTCGCCGAAGTGGTTCATGACCACCATGCACACGACGACGATCACCATCATCACCAGGGAGATGGCCGCACCCAGGTGCGGGTTATAGGCTCCCCCCAGGAACTGCTGCTCAATCAGGTCCCCCAGCATCATCTGGGTCCCGCCGCCCAGCAGGCGGGAGATGGCGAAGGTGGACACCGACGGGACAAAGACCATCGTCACCCCGCTGAGCACCCCCGGCAGGCTCAGCGGCAAGATCACCTTCCAGAACACCCTTCCGGACCCGGCGCCCAGATCCCGGGCGGCCTCCAGGAGACTGCCGTCCATCTTCTCGATGACCGAGTAAATAGGCAGGATCATAAAGGGCAGGTAGTTGTACACCATGCCCAGCACCACCGCGCCCTGGGTGTTGATCATCGGGAAATACTCCAAGTTCGTGCCAAAAAGGCCGTTCACCAGGCCAATCAGGCCGATTGCGGAGAAAAAGCGGTTGAGCAGCCCGTTGTTCTCCAGCACGGACATCCAGGAATAGGTCCGCAGCAGGAAGTTCATCCACATGGGCAGCATGATAAGCATCATCGCCACCCGCTGGAACCGGGGCCCCTCCCGGGAAATGAAGTAGGCCGCAGGATAGCCAATCAGCAGGCAGATCAGCGTGGCCAGCAGCGCCAGCCAAAAGGACCGCGTGAACACCGAGGCATAGGTCCCCATGCTGGCAAAGTGCTCCAGGGTAAACCCGCCGCTCGCAGCGGAGAAGGCGTAGATCACCACCATGACAATAGGCGCCACCACGAACAGGGCCATCCAGCCCACGTAGGGCACGGCGAAGAGGGAGCGCTTATTCTTCATCTTCGCCATCCTCCTCCAGAAGACTGACGTCTTCCAACTCGTCGTACTCCTCCGAGTAGGAGGAGTAGTCGCCGAACATGCCGGAGTATTGGCTCTTGTGCATGATATGGATGTCGTCCGGATTGAGGATGATCCCGATGGTCTCCCCCTCCGGATGGTAGTCCGTGGTCTGGATGAGCCACTTAAAGCCCTTGAAATCCACGATGGTGTCGTAGTGGACACCCTTGAAGGTCACACTGGTAACGGTGCCCTTCAGCTGCCCCTTCTCCGGCGGAACGATGTCCACGTCCTCGGGCCGGATGACCACGTCCACCGGCTCCATGGGGGCAAACCCCTTGTCCAGGCACTTGAACTTCCGGTTGAAGAACTCCACCACGAAGTCCTCGTGCATGACCCCATCGAGGATGTTGCTCTCCCCGATGAAGTCCGCCACGAAGGCATTCTTCGGCTCGTTGTAGATGTCCTCCGGGGTGCCGATCTGCTGGATGCGCCCGCCGTCCATGACCACGATGGTATCGCTCATAGCGAGCGCCTCCTCCTGGTCGTGGGTCACATAGATGAAGGTAATCCCCAGCTGCTGTTGGATGCGCTTGAGCTCGCTCTGCATGTCCTTCCGCAGGCGCAGGTCCAGCGCCCCCAGCGGCTCGTCCAGGAGCAGCACCTTCGGGCGGTTCACCAGGGCCCGGGCGATGGCCACCCGCTGCTGCTGCCCGCCGGAGAGCTCGGTGATGCGGCGGCTCTCGAAGCCCTTGAGGCTCACCACCTCCAGCATCTCCAACACCCGCTGCCGGATCTCCTCCTCCGAAATCTTGACCTTCCTCTTTCGTCCTCCCACCGTCTCCGTCTTGGGGACCCTGAGGCCGAAGGCCACGTTCTCAAAGACGTTGAGGTGGGGAAACAGGGCGTAGCGCTGGAAGACAGTGTTCACCTGCCGCAGATTCGGCGGAATATCGTTAATCCTCACCCCGTCGAACAACACTTCTCCCGAAGTGGGCGTCAAAAAGCCTCCAATGATGCGCAAGGTTGTCGTCTTGCCGCAGCCACTGGGTCCGAGCAGTGTGAGGAACTCACTGTCATTGAAATATAGGTTGATGTGATCGAGAACCAGCTCGCCGTCAAACGCCATGCAGCAATCTGCAAGGCTGATCAACTTTTTGGACATTATCCTCCCCCGTTCCTTTTCCATAAATTTGATGTCCTCTGCACATGCAGAAGCATAGAAAAATTGCCTGTTTTCCTGAGTAACTTTCCCCCAGGAAAACAGGCAAGCTAACTATATCCGTTTTATGTCGAATTGTCAATGGGTAGGGGGAATTTTTTTAAGAAAATTTTGCACGGGACTATAGTTGCCGGCTTGTTTCCCATACTTTTTCATCCAGCGGCACAGTGCACCCCCACGATGCCGCCACCTTCTGAAACATCTTTTTCCCAAGTGTTTTGTGTATCAACCCCATCAGCAGGCGCATAGGAAGCGGCAAATATTCCGGGCCGGTAAATTTTTTCGCCTCCTCACGGAAGAAGCCGTCCCCCTCCGCAAAAAGTTTCCCCATCGCCTGATACGGTTTTGTGATCTGAGCCTTCTTCTCCTCCCCCAAAAGCCGGATTCCGAAATTATCTCCTTTTACCAGACAGCCGCCATAGCGGACGCCCAGATATTCCGGCAATTTTGCCAGAAACGCCTCGCCGCAGCGAAGCTGACACCCCTCCGCGAAGCCGCTCTGCAAAAGGAAGGAGAGCCTTGTATGCTCATCCTTTTCGGGGAGCGTCTCCAAAAATTCCAGCAGAAGTCCGGGCACGCATTCTACATATAGCGGCAGCGCAATAAGGATCTCGTCGTTTTTGATATAGGCGTCGCGGATAACGTCCCACGTTTTTCGGTTGGAGATCGCGTATGTTTCAAAGGTACTTCCTTTTTCTGACAGCCCCTTTGTGAAGGCGGCGATGATTTTCTCCGTGTTGCTGTATTTTTGTACCCGTGGACTTCCATTGATAATCACAACATGCATGAGACCGCCTCCTTCCCGCTGCTTTCAGAAAAGACTCCCAGGGAGCGGCTCCCGATATTCAGCGCGGTACGCTGACACCACCGTTCAAGGTAAGCCTGGTCGCCGTCTCCGGTATAGATGATCCCAATGTCCGGCTGGTGGTCATAGCGCATGACATGACGCATTTGCCCATCCGTGAATTTCAGATACATGGTGACCAGCGGCATGATCCTGTCTACAATGTTCTTGGTCTGCCAGGAAACAAATCCAAAGTGCGTATCCGTAACCAGCCAGACCTGGTCCGCTCCGCTCATTTTTCTCAGGATCGGCTCATAGTCGTCCTGAATGGCACAAACTCCCGGCGTTTTCAGCCAGCAGTAATTACACCCGACACAGTGCGAAATGCGCATTCCCGCCGTATCAATCCGCTCAAATCCGGCTGTACTTTTACCTCTGCAAAGCAATTCCTCCTCTATCCCTTTTCCTATATGCCTTGCCGTTGTATCAACCAATAAAACCACTATACTTTTCCCTTTCTGTAAGCGTCACGCCCGCAGGCTCAGCTCCGCCTTGAACAGGTCCCCATCCACGTACAGCTCAAACCCGCCGCCCATGAGGTCCATGAGGCTCCGGGCGATGTTCAGCCCCAGGCCGCTGCCCTCGGTGTGCCGGGAGGCGTCGCCCCGGACAAAGCGCTCCATGAGTTCCTCGGCGGACACGTTCAGCGGGTCCCGCGAGATGTTCTTCATGGACAGATACACCCGCCCATCCCGGGCGGCCAGGTCCACGTAGACCCGGGTCCCCGCCATTGCGTACTTGCACACATTACTCAGCAGGTTATCCAGTACCCTCCATAGGAGACGCCCGTCCGCCAGGGCCATCAGGTTGCCCTCGTAGGTGTTGACGATGACCTCCAGCTTCCCCGCCGCCAGCTTTTCATCGTAGTCCCCGACGGCCTGGTGGATGATCTCGTTGACCACGATGGGCTCCAGGCTCACCGTCATGTTCCCCGTGGACGCCTTGCTGGCCTCCACCAGATCCTCCGCCAGCTTCTTGAGCCGGTGGGACTGCCGGTCCAGCACCTGCAAATACTCCTGCGCGGCGGGCGGCAGCTCCTCCTTTTTCAGCAGGTCCACATAGTTGACTATGCTGGTGAGGGGGGTCTTGATGTCGTGGGAGACGTTGGTGATGAGCTCGGTCTTCAGCCGCTCGCTCTTCAGGCGCTGCTCCACGGCCTTGTTCATGCCCACGCCAATGGCGTTGAGGTCCTCCCCGTGGCGCTTGACGTCAAAGTACATCTTCTCGGTGTCCAGCTGGGCATCCAGGTCTCCGGCCGCCAGGGCGGACCCCATATCGCAGACCTTTTGCAGTTGGAGGGACAGCCACGCCGCCCCCACCACCAGGACCGCGTCCAGCGCCACCGCCATCAGGAGGAAAAAAAAGCTCTCGTAGGTCTCCAGAATCAGCATGACCAGGATGGATTGTACGCCCAGTATGCCCAGCACCGCCAGGATCACCCGCCAGGTCATGGGCAGGATGCGCACCAGCTCCATAAAGGCCCGCCAGCACCGCTTCCAGGTCCGCACGCTCCAGCGGCACAGCCGCCATACCACGGTGTTGCGCCACCACTTGCCCTTTTTGAACCGGGTGGCCAGGGTCAGCAGCGTGGCCAGGGTGACCGCCGCGCAGAAGAAGATGGACAGGCAAAGCATAGCGATTTCCAGGGCGATGGGCGCTCCGCTTCCGGTTGCCCCCGGAATCATGGCGGCACAGAATATTCCCACCGCTATGCACAGGTACAGATCCAGGGGGATCCGGTCCTGCCAGTTGAGGGAAACCCCCTCCTTCCCCGCCTTGTGCCCGGCGGCGCAAAAGAGGAACACCAGCGCCGCGAGCACCAAGGCATACAGCAGCACCGTCAGCACCACCGTCATGCCAAAGGGCAGCGCGTGGAGCCGGTTGTACATACTCAGCCGCACGGAGAAGCCGCTGCCGGAGGGCAGGTTCCGGGCGACATAGCCCTTGACGGTGAAGACCGCCCCGTCCCGGCGGAGGGTCTCCGAGGCGGCGGCGAGAGGCGAGGCGGGGACCTCGCCCCAGGTGCCCACCAGCGCGCCGTTCGCGTCGTAGACCTGGGCGGAGAAGCCCCCCAGCCGCTCCAGCTCGTACTGGGCGTTATAGCCGTAATAGATGTAGCCGTCGTAGACCTCGCTCTCGCTGAGCGTATAGTCCAGGGCCCAGCCCATGGCATCGCTCATGGCGTTTTTGCACAGCAAATCATTCTGAAATTTGTCCGCCGTGCCATAGCCGAAGCAGATATACGTCACAGAGAAGGAGCCCAGCACCGCCCCCGCCGTAGCCGCGAAAAGCAGCAGGATGGCGGCGCACTTCGCCACGAGGCTCTGCCGCAGGTCCTTTTTCTTTTCCATGCCGATCCCTTCTTTCCGCCGCCGGGCGCAGAGCGCCCTTCTACGGCTCCATTTTATACCCCAGACCCCATACCACCTTCAAGTACCGGGGGTTGGAGGGGTCGATCTCCAGCTTCTCCCGCAGGTGCCGGATGTGGACCGCCACCGCCCCCTCGGACCCGAAGGCCGTCTCATTCCACACCTGCTCATAGATCTGGGAGGAGGAGTATACCCGTCCCGGGTGGCGCATGAGGAGCAGGAGGATGTTGTACTCAATGGGAGTCAGATTCACCGCCTCGCCGTCCACGGTGACCATTTTGGTCTCGTCGTCCAGGGCGATGGTGCCGATCACCAGCTTGCTGGGCTTCTGCTCCATGCCGCCCAGGGTGGTATAGCGCCGCAGCTGGGAGCGCACCCGGGCCAGGACCTCGATGGGATTGAAGGGCTTGGTGATGTAGTCGTCCGCGCCCACGTTCAGGCCCAGCACCTTGTCGGTATCCTCGCTCTTAGCGGTGAGGAGAATGATGGGAATATTGTAGTCCTCCCGCAGCTTGGCGGTGGCGGAGATGCCGTCCATTTCCGGCATCATGATGTCCATGAGGATGAGATGGATCTCGTTTTTCCTGACGATCTCCATGGCCTCCCGGCCGGTGTATGCCTCAAAAAGCGTGTATCCCTCGGTGCTGAGATATATTTTCAGAGCGGAGACAATGTCTCTCTCGTCGTCGCAGATCAAGATATTGGCCATAATTGTTTTCCACCTTTCTTGAAATATTTTAGCATAAAATCTTTCAAAAAGGAAGAACCGGGTGTTTAAGACATCCTTAAGATTTATGGAACGGCCCCTAAAGCGCCGGGGCCTCGTTCTTCCGCCAGGCAGAAGGGCCCCGGAGAAATCGGATGATTTCTCCGGGGCCCCTGGTCACAGGGTGTTGCTGAACAGACCCTTATACGTCCATCGCCGCGTGGTAGCCCCAGTAGACGGCGTTGGTGATGGTAGACACCCGGGAGGCGTCGCCGATGACACGGACGAAGGGGGCAGCGTCCTGGAGCGCCTCCACCACATCGGTGCGGCTCTTCTGACCCAGGGCGCAGATCACGCTCCCGCCGGGGATCAGGACCTCGCTGCCGTCGGGAGACGCACACACCACGCCCTCCTCGGTGACCCGCAGGGCCTTGTGGCCGGTGTGGACCGTGACGTACTTCTCAATCTCCTTGAGCAGCAGGGGACGGTGGCGAACATTGGCGTCGGGGGCCAACACGTCCCGCATCTCCACCAGGTGGACGCGCTTGCCCTCCATGCCCAGGTGGATGGCGCACTCGCAGCCCGCCAGGCCGCCGCCCATGACCACGACCTCGTTCCCCACCTTGTCCTTCTCCAGATAGTAGTCGTTGACCACCGCCACGTTGTCCCCCCTCAAGCCGGGGATGGGGGGAACCAGGGGCGCGGAACCCGCGGCGATGATGAGGGCATCCGGGGCCTCCCGTTCCACATATTCCCGGGTGACCTCCGTATGCAGGCGGACCTCCACCCCGGCGTCCTTCGCCAGCTTGGCGTAGGTGCCCGCCAGGCGGTACATATCGTACTTGAAGGGCAGGGCCTGCTCGCTTCTGAGGATGCCGCCCAGCTCGCCCTCCTTCTCGCACAGGATGACCCGGTGTCGCCGGCGGGCGGCGGTGTAGGCGGCGTACAGACCGCCGGGACCTCCTCCGGCCACCAGGACCTTCTTCTTCACCGGCGCGGGATAGACCACGTCGCCCTCGCACTCCCGGCCAATCAGAGGATTGACCGTGCAGCGGCGGGTGGCGGTGGCGGCGCGCTCCGCCATGCAGGTGAAGCAGCGCAGACAGCGGACGATGTCCTCGTCTTTGTTGGCCATGACCTTGTTGGGCAGGTACGGGTCCGCCAGCAGGGCCCGGCCCATGTAGACGATGTCGGCCTTCCCGGAAGCGACGATCTCCTCCATCTGCGCCGGGTCGTTGAGCCCGCCCAGGGTGGCTACGGGCTTGCTGACGTGCTTTTTGATCTCCGCGGCCAGGAAGACGTTCCGGCCGTGCTCGGTGAACATGGACGGGTGGGTGATGCCGAAGGTCTTCTGGTATGTACCGGCGGAGACGTGGATCAGGTCCACGTAGGGCTCGATCATCTGAGCGATGCGCACGCCCTCGTCCAGGTCGTAGCCCTCCTCCACGAACTCCGCGCCGCTCATGCGGAACTCGATGGGGAAGAAGGGCCCCACGGCCTCCCGCACGGACTGGAGCACCTCGACAGCCAGGCGGCAGCGGTTTTCCAGGGAGCCGCCGTACTCGTCGGTGCGCTTGTTGAACATGGGGGAGAGGAACTGGTTGATGAGCCAGCCGTGTCCGCCGTGGATCATCAGTATCTCGAAGCCCGCCCGCTTGGCCAGGCCCGCCACGTGGCCGTAGGAGGCCACGATGTCCGCGATCATCTCCTTCGTCAGCGCCTTGACCTCCACGCCGTCGGCGCGGACCGTGTCGGAGGGGCCCCACTGGTTCATGGACTTCTGCCGGGACTTGTCCGTCATGTAGGTCCCGGCGAACATGCCGGAGTGGCTGAGTTCCAGGCTGGGGATGGCCCCGTGGCGGCGGATGGCGTCGGCGGTGTAGGTGGCGCAGGCCAGGGAGTTGAGGATGCTCTCATCCAGGTGGTAGGCGTGGGAGCCGTCGGTGGCAGGGTGGACCATGCACTCCGAGACGGTGACCGCCGCCGCGCCGCCCTTGGCCCGCAGCTCATAGAACGCGGTGGACTTCGGGCCGATACAGCCGTCGTTGGTGATGTCCGTACCGCCCATGGGAGCGGAGAACATCCGGCTGCGGAAGGTCGTCCGGCCCAGGGTGATGGGGGAACAGAGATGGGGATATTTGCGTTCCATTGTGAAAACCTCCTGATTTATAAAGTACCTTGCCTCCTATTATAAGGGAATATTCCACAAAAAGCCAGTCTTTTTCCAGCAACAAGCGAAGCTTTTTCGCTTCGCCTGACTGTCCGCCCGCAGGAGCTGAAAAAGCTCTTGGCGGCGCTCCGCTTTTCTGTTATGATATAGGAAGCCTGAGATTCAGTAAAAGGAGGCATTCTCCCATGTACAACATCCTGCTCATTGAAGATGATGTCGATATAAACGGCTCTACCGCCACCTACCTGCGGCGGCTGGGCTGTTTGTGTACCCAGGCATATTCCGGCACCGAGGGGCTGCTCCTCTGGCGGGAGGGCGGCTTTGACCTGCTGCTGGTGGACCGGATGCTCCCGGGGCTGTCCGGCGACGATCTGATCGCGGAGGTCCGGCGGACCAGTCAGGTCCCTGTGATCGTACTCTCCGCCCGGGCCGATCTGTCCGGGAAAGTCGATTTGCTCTGCTCCGGCGCGGACGACTACCTGACCAAGCCCTTCCAGCTGGAGGAGCTGTGGGCCAGGATTCAGGTGCAGCTGCGCCACGCCCGGGCCGTTCCCTCCCGGGAGACGCTGCGCTTCAGGGACTGGGCGCTGAACCTCGGGGAGATGACCCTGACGGCGGCGGGCCGACCGGTGAGCCTCACCGCCCACGAGTTCAAAATCGTGGAACTCCTGGCGGGCCGCCCCAGGCAGGTCTTTACCAAGCAGCAGATCTACGAGGCGGTCTGGCAGGAGGCATACGCCGTGGAGGATAAGACCATCGCCGTACACATCAGCAACATCCGGGCCAAGCTCCGGCCCAGCGGCACCGACGGGTATATCCAGACCGTGTGGGGAATCGGGTTCAAGCTGGCGGAGGAGTAAACTTTATACTTTCTTTACCTTTCCTTTGCGAAGTTTGGGCATTTATCTGTCAGACTGGGCCTGCAAACAAAAAAGGAGGCTTTTCTATGGCAGTGATACAAACGACGGGCCTGTCCAAGCGGTATCGGGACAAATGGGCCGTGGACCATCTGGACCTGCAAGTGGAGCAGGGGGACATCTACGGCTTCATCGGTCAAAACGGCGCGGGCAAGTCCACCACCCTGAAGCTCTTATGCGGCCTGGCCCGCCCCACCCAGGGGGAGGCCCTGATCTTCGGCAAGCCCCTCCGGGATACGGTGGCCCGCCGCCGGGTGGGGGCCCTCATCGAGCAGCCGGGGCTGTACCCGGATCAGAGCGGGCGGGAAAACCTGCGGCTGTACGCCACGCTGCTGGGTCTGGACAGCCCGGAACGGCAGGTGGATGGCATTCTGGAGACGGTGGGGCTATCCTCCGGCGAGAAAAAACCGGTGAAGCACTACTCCATGGGCATGAAGCAGCGTCTGGGGGTAGCCTTGGCCCTGCTGGGCGGGCCGGACCTGCTGCTGCTGGACGAGCCCATCAACGGCCTGGACCCGGAGGGCATCCGGGAGATGCGGGAGCTGCTGCTGCGGCTGAACCGGGAGCGGGGACTGACCATTCTGGTGAGCTCCCACATCCTGGGTGAACTGAGCAAGATCGCCACCCGCTACGGGATCATCCAGAACGGTCGGATGGTGGAGCAGATCACCGCCGCCGAGCTTGCGCAGAAGTGCGCCGACTACCTGCACCTGAAAACGGACCAGCCCCGGAAGGCGGCGGCCCTGCTGGAGCGGGAACTCCATCTCCAGCGCTGGGAGATGCGCCCGGAGGGGGAGATTCGGATCTATGAATCCGTGGACGCCAAAACCGTGGGGCAGCTTCTGACCCAGGCGGGTATCGTAGTCGAGGAGATGGGCCTGCACCGGCAGGACCTGGAGGGCTATTTTCTGGAGCGCATGGGAGGGGAGAAACATGTTTAATCTGGTAAAAATGGACGTCCGGCGGCTGTTCCGGAGCCACAGCTTTTATATCACCCTGGGCGTGACGGCGGCGCTGATCCTGGGGCTGGTGGCGCTGGTTGCCACCATGACCGACCAACGGACGCTGGACGCCATGGCGTCCCAGGGGATGGAGGTTGAGGAGTCCGACTACGAGATGAAGGCGGAGCTGAATAGCATGACCCAGCTGGACTTTGCCCACGAGTGCCTGGGCAGCGGCTTTCTGCTGCTGTTGACCGGGATCGGCGTGACCCTCTTCATCCACAGCGATTTCTCCAGCGGATTTGTGAAAAATCTCTGCTTCGCCCGGCCCCGCCGGTGGGAATATGTCCTCTCCAAGGTGCTGGCAGTCGGGGTTTACAGCGGCGTTATCAACCTCCTGGGCATTCTGCTCTCGCTGGTATGCCCGGTCCTGTTCGGCCTTCACCCCGTGGCCAGCTCTGTTGGAAGCATTTTGCAGTACGCTTTCTGGTTGTGGCTGCCCGCCTGGGCCTTTGGGCTGATGGCCCTGGCGCTGGTGGTGCTCACGCGCAGCTCCACCCTGGCCATTGTGATGTCGGTGATTTCCGGCGGCGGCGTGACCGTGGCGGTGCTGCGCACCGTATGCGGACAGCTGGGCTGGCCCGCTCTGGAGCAATACCTGCTCAGTTACGTGGCGCAGTACCTGTGCGCTCCCGGTCTGGGTACGTCCCAGATCACCATGATCCTGGCCTGCTCCATCGGCTGGGCCGCCGTGTACGCGGCGGGTAGCCTGCTGGCGATGGAGAAGCGGGACATTTAGCGAGGAGGATTTGACATGAAAATCGTATTGGCCGTGGTCAGCATCCTGTTTGCCGCCCTGTCCGCCTTCGCGGCACTGAGCCAGCTGACCAGGGATGAACAAAGGGGTTCCCACCTCCTTATGGCGTTGGGCGCGCTCCTGCTTGCAGTTGCCGCCCTTGGCCTGCTGCTGGACTGGCAGGGGAGGGTCCTCAACGCTTCTCTCGGCTGCGCCATGATCTGCGCCACCGCCCTCTGGAACGGGAAAAAGAGGGGGACGCTCCACCCGCGCCACCACGTCGTCCGGATCGCCCTGTCTCTGGCCCTTGTGGCGGGCTTCCTCCTTCTCTGACCAGTCCACCGACCCCAAAAAATCGACCGCTCAACGCAAGGAGGAATGTTCCATGCTGCCTGCCCTGCTCCTTACCTTTGCCGCCCTTGCCGCGGCCGTACTGCGCCTGCTGGCCTACCGCGCCCAGATGCTGGAGATGGCCCGCCTGCTGGAGGAGACCCCGGCGGAGAGCAACGTCCGTCTGACCGTGCGGATGGAGAGCAAAGCGGCGCGCCGACTGTGCCGGGCGATGAACGAGCGGTTGGAGGCGGGAAGAGCTCTCCGGCAGGAGACCCTCCGGGGCGAGCGGGAGCTAAAGTACACCCTGGCCTGCATCTCCCACGACATCCGCACGCCCCTGGCCGGTGCGCTGGGCTACCTCCAGCTCCTGGACGGGGAGCCGGAGCGGCAGGCGGAATACCTGGACATTGTACGCAGACGTCTGGCGGAGCTGGAGGAGCTGCTGGACTCCCTGTTCCTCTACACCCGGCTACAGGGCGGCGCGCTCCCGCTGGAGTGCGGGAAGACGGCGGCCCTCCCTCCCCTGTGGGACGCGCTGGCGGAGCTGTACCCCCAGCTGGAGGCGGCGGGCATCCGACCCGACCTCCGCTTCCAGGAGGAGGCCATGGAGGTCTGGGCCTCTCCGGAGGCACTGGGGAGAATCTATCGAAACCTGCTCGCCAACGTCCTGCGCCACGGCGGCGGCGGACTGACGGTCTCCGCCCGGGACGGGGAAATCCGTTTTTCCAACCCCCTGGGTCCCGGCCCCCGGCCGGATCCGGATCACCTCTTCGACCGCTTCTATCAGGGCAGCCCTGCCCGGGGAGCGGGCGGCGCTGGTCTGGGCCTCGCCATCGTCCGGGAGCTGATGGAGCAGATGGGCGGGCGTGCGTCTGCCCGGATCGCGGGGAACGAACTGGAGATCGCGCTGACCTTCTCCCCTGCCCACTTCAGGAAAGAACCCTCTTGAAGTTTTGGGAAAAATAAGCTATACTGAAGGACTGGTAGGATGTTGGTCCTGCAATTTTTCACGATAGGGGAGATCTTGTATGCGATTTGTTGGGAAGAAAAATCTGGCCGGACGAATCGGAATGATTACAACCGTTATCACCTTGGTTGGGATGACGCTTCTCTGGCTGGTTGTATCCACCAACGCCGCTTCCATGGTCAAAAACGATATTACCAATCAGATGACCGACGCCGTGGAGTCCAGGGCCGCCATCATCAATGAGTACGTGCTCTCCGCAGAGGAATACATGACCGCCTTCGCCCTGAGCCGCGAGGTCAGGGACCTGCTGGCCAGCCCGGAGGACCCGGCGCTGCTGGAGCGGGCGCAGAAGTACACGGAGGACTTCGCCGCCGTCAAGGGGATTTTTGAGGGGCTCTACATCGCCACCCCGGGCACCCATGTGCTGACCCACACCTCCCAGAGCGCCATCGGCATGACCACCCGGTCGGGGGACTCCCTACAGTCCTTCCAGGATACCATCCTGTCCGTACAGGAGCTGACCAATCTGGGGATCATGAAGTCCCCCGGCACGGGCAGCATGATCCTGTCCATGTACTACCCCATTTTTGAGAACCAGCAGTGCATCGGCTACGTGGGCGCCGGTGTCTACGCCAGCCGCCTGATGGACTCGCTGCTGGATCTGGACATCAAGGGCCTGCCCGGCAGCGAATACGTGTTCCTGAACGTGGACACGGGCGTCTACCTCTACCACGAGAACGACGAGCTGCTGAACACCGAGACCACCGACGTGGGATACCGGGAGATCATCCGGCGCATCAAGGCGGACGGCGGCACCCAGGCCGGTACATATTCTTATCAGGACGAGAACGGGGTCCGGCAGCTGGCGGTCTACAAGTACCTGCGGGACCGGGGCTGGGTCTTCATGGTGCGGGACAACGCTGCGGAGGTCTACGCCTCCGTGAGCACCGTGCGCTTCCTGGTGGGCATCCTGTGCGCGGCGATGGCCGTCGCCATCATCCTGGTCACGCTGCTGATCCTGCGCCGGGAGGGGCGGGATCTGATGACGGTGGAGCGGGCCATTGCACGCCTGGGGGACCTGAATCTCTCGGCCGACGAGGACCTGGAGCCCTTCTACCGCCGCTCGGACGAGATTGGCATGATTGCCCAGACCACCCACCAGGTCTGCACCTGCCTCAGGAGGACCATTGACGACGTGGGACGCATCCTGGGCGAGATGGCAAACGGCAACCTCAGCGTGGACGTCACGACCAACGAGTCCTACTATATCGGCGACTTCCGCGCCATGTACGCCAGCCTGCAATCCATCCATGCCAACCTGGTACATATCATCCGCGACATCTCCCAGGTGGCCGGTCAGGTGGACATCAGCGCAGAGCGGGTGTCCTCGGGCGCCCAGGCCCTGGCCCAGGGCACCACCGAGCAGTCCGCCTCCGTAGACGGGCTCATGGCCAACGTGAGCGCCATTACCGAGCAGATTCAGACCAGCACCGTTCGCTGTGAAAACGCCAGTGAACTGGTGGCCCAGGCCACCGGCTACACCGCTGCGGCGGACACGAAGATGGAGCAGCTGACGGCGGCCACCCGGAATATTGACCAGTCCTCCGCCCAGATCGGCACCATCATCAAGACCATCGAGGACATCGCCTTCCAGACCAACATCCTGGCCCTGAACGCCGCCGTGGAGGCCGTCCGGGCGGGAAACGCGGGAAAGGGCTTCTCTGTGGTGGCCGACGAGGTCCGGAACCTGGCGACCAAGTCCGCCGAGGCCGCGCAGAACACCGGCGTGCTCATCAGCCGCTCCATCCAGAGCGCCAAGAGCGGCACGGAGTCCACCGACCAGGCCGTCTCCGCCGTGCAGGACATCAACGGCTGCATCCAGTCCATCCGGACCCAGATGGAGGAGATTGCCGCCGCCAGCGTCCAGCAGTCGGCGATGATTTTCCTGGTGGAGAACGGGATCAAGGAGATCTCCACCGTCGTGCGGGACAACTCCGCCACCGCGGAGCGCAGCGCCTCCGTTTCCAGGGAGCTGTCCCAGCAGGCGCGAGCCCTCAACAGCCTCATCAGCCGCTTCCGTATTTGATAAGCGCGGCGAAAAATCCGCCCCGCCGTGGAGCTCTCCACAGCGGGGCGGATTCTCTATGCCGTTCGTGTCAGCGAACCGGAATGACCACACCGGCCACCTCCAGCGAGGCGATCCGGTCCAGGTCCACCACCCGCAGTTCCGCCAGGCCCTCGCCGTTGGCGTTGTTCATGGCGTTGGTGTGGTTGGTAAAGCTGAAATAGGCCCCGCCCGGCCCGCCGAAAAAGAAGTCGGAGGCCAGGGTCATATTCCCATCCATGTCCAGCAGGCGGACAGTGGTCAGGATGTCTTCCCGATACCAATCCCCAAAATCGACGGGGTAGGGTGTGGAGATATTGGTCCGGAGATACAGTCCCACCGGGGAGATGACAACCTCTTCCAATACCAGATGTTCCTCCTCACAGGGCAGTTCCACCATGGGCGCAAGCCGGAGGGCGTTGTCCGCGTAGTCGATGTCGATCCAGCCAAAGTCCCAGGCGCCCTCCTTGACCGGCTCCCGGTTCCAGTTGCGCGCGTCCCAGTCGTAGCCATGGTTCTCCACCAGGTCAACGAGCGTAAAGCGCATCCGCACGTGGTTGGACTCCCCCTCGGTCGTGTACCAGTTGTAGAGCAGGCGGATCTTGTTGTCCGTGGGATCGTCATCCGGCAGGGCGTAGAAGAAGCCCTTCGTGGTCCCGGGGACGGAGTGGTCATACTCGTTGTCCACGTGGACCTCATAGTTGGTCCCGTCCAGCACGGTTCCCTCCGGCGCGGCGATCTCCACGCCCAAAAACGCCTGGAAGTCGTCCCCCACGCAGTCGGTGATGACGGCGGTCCAGCCGTCGTTCTCCGCCATCCGGCCCACCGTGCCGCTGGCCTGGTCGTAGCCCGCCTGGTCGCCGGTGAAGAATCCGCCCAGGGTGGGGGCCGCGTCGGTCTGGGCCACCGCCGCTGCGCTCAGTACCGACAGCAGTCCGATCACCGCCGCCACGGCCAGCACGTGCCGCGCCCGCAGGGGCCGCCTTCCCACACTCCGGCTCTCCGCCCTGCCCCGGCGGCCCAGGCTCTCCGTCAGGGCCCGCTTGCTCTCCTCCGTCAGCCGGACCCGATCCAGCTCGCTTTTGTAGCTCTCAAAATTCTCTTGCATACTCCGTACCTCCCAGCATATTCCGCAATTTTTCCTTCCCGCGCTTCAGATGGGTGCTCACCAGCGCCGGGGACCGGCCCAGCAGGGCGGCGATCTCCCGCACCTCGTAGCCCTCGTAGTACCGCAGGAAGATCACCTCCCGGTACACGGCTGGCAGCGCCTGGACCAGCTCCAGCAGTCCGCCCTCCGGCTCCGGGTCCTCCACCGCCAGCTGGAGGGATTCGTCCAGCGGGACCCGGCGGCGGAACCAGGCGGTCTTCCGCCAGTTCTTGCACTCGTTCACCGCCAGACGGACCACCCAGGCCCGCTCCTGGACCTGGTCCGGGAAGTCCCGGGGATCCTCCAGCAGCTTGATGAGCACCGTCTGACACACGTCCTTGGCGTCGTCCAAGTCGCCCAGCCACGTCTTCCCGATCCGCACAAGCAGGTCGGCGTAGTGCGCCACCAGGTATTCCGCCCTCTCCTCGGTCATTGGCATCACCCCTTTCACTGAGAAAACAAGATGGAAGTGGGAAATCTGTCAGAAAAGCCAAAAAATTTTTCTTGGAAGGCGGACGGCAGGTTCGCTCTTGCATTTTTTCCCGATTCATAGTACAATATGGGTCGTGTGCTCCGGGGCACGCCTTGTTGAACTTTTGTATTGACGAAAAGGGAAAAAAGAAATATAGTATAGGGTAGAGAATGTGCCGCCCGGATTCCCGGGATCATGGACATAGACCAGGAGGGAGAAACCAGATGTATTTTATCACAGGCGCTGTGGGCTTTCTGGCCTGCATCATTTTCATGGTGATACTGATTATATTTGCAATCCGAGGGAAGAAGTGCGTCGTGCCGATGACCGCCTTCGGGCTGTCGATTCTGCTCTTCCTGGGCAGCGGGTTCCTGTTTTCCCGCACGGCCCCCGACTTCGGCGGCCTGGAGTTCCTGGAGTTTCTTCTCAGGGACACCTCTGTTCCGCCGGACCTCACCGGGGAGTGGCGGGAGGCCGGCAGCGGCGACTCCTACCACGGGATCTATATTTCCGGCGACGTGATCGAGGTCTACTGGGTAACGGAGGGCGGAAACTCCCGGTCTCTCTACTGGGCGGGCACCTTTGAGACGCCGCCCAACGGGAAGGAGCCCTACACCTGGGTCTCTCAGAACGACACCCGGCGCACGTCGGCCGCCCAGCTGGCCTCCGGCGAGGCCACCAAGGAGTTTACATACCAGAACGGAAAACTCAGCTACCCCGCCAGCATCCTGGGGGTAAACAGCACCATTCGGGTGGTAAAGGAATCCTGGGGATACTTCGGTCCCCCGGTCGTTGAAGAGGAAGCGGAATAAGCGCAGACCGTCCGCACGGCGTATGGGCCGTGCGGACGGTTTTTTGCGATTGTGTGTTGGGCTCTGCCCAAACCCGACAGGGGCGTCGCCCCGTGGGCCGCCCTTCGGGCGGCTTAGGGCTGGGGCCGCCTACGGCGGCCTAACGCCTGCACCCCACCACCCTTTGAAAAGGGTGGACCGAAACTTTTAGGAAAAGGTCAGCTTCTCGCCGTCGCTGCCAATGGTCACCGTCTGCCCGTCAGACAGGGTTCCCCGGATGAGCATTGCCGCCAGCTCCGTCTCCACGTGCTTCTGCAAGTACCGCTTCACGGGCCGTGCGCCGAAGGAGGGCGAGTAGCTGGCCCGGGCGATAAACCGGCGGGCCTCCTCGGTGAGCTCCACCCGGATGTTCCGGTCCTCCAGCCGACGCACCAGGGAGGCCATGGCAATGTCGATGATGCCGCCGATCTGGCTCTCCGTCAGGGGGGAGAAGACCACGATGTCGTCCACCCGGTTGATGAACTCCGGGCGGAAATACTGGTTCAGCTCATTCCGGACCCGCTCCTTCACCTCGGGGTCGATGGAGCCGTCCTGGTGGATGTTCTCCGTGAGGTAGGCGGAACCGATGTTGCTGGTCATGATAATAATGGTATTCTTGAAGTCCACCGTCCGGCCCTGGTTGTCCGTCAGCCGCCCGTCGTCCAGGAGCTGGAGGAGGATGTTGAACACGTCCGGGTGGGCCTTCTCGATCTCGTCGAAGAGGACCACGGAGTAGGGCTTGCGCCGGACGGCCTCGGTGAGCTGACCCCCCTCGTCGTAGCCCACGTATCCCGGAGGCGCGCCCACCAGCCGGGAGACGGCGTGTTTCTCCATATACTCGGACATGTCGATGCGGATCATGTTCCGCTCATCGTCAAAGAGGGACGCGGCCAGGGTCTTGGCCAGCTCCGTCTTGCCCACGCCGGTGGGTCCCAGGAAGATGAAGGACCCGATGGGCCGGTTCTCGTCCTTGAGCCCCGCCCGGCCCCGGAGAATGGCCTCGCTGACGGCGGAGACCGCCTCGTCCTGGCCGATGACCCGGCGGTGGAGGATCTCCGGCAGGCGCAGCAGCTTCTCCTTCTCGCTCTCCACCAGCTTGCTCACCGGGATACCGGTCCACTTGCTGACCACCCCGGCGATCTCCTCCTCGGTGACCTCCTCCTTGAGCAGGTGCTCGTCCTTCCCGGCGTCCACCCGCTGCCGCTCCTCCTCCAGCTGCTTCTCCAGCGTGGGCAGCGTCTCGTACTTCAGCCGGGCCATTTTCTCCAGGTCGTAGCCCCGCTCCGCCTCCTCCATCTGGTGGCGGGTGTCCTCGATCTCCTGCTTGATGCGCTTGATCCCGGCGATGGACTGCTTCTCCGTCTCCCACTGGGCCCGCATGGCGTCGTTCTTGCTCTTGAGCTCCGCCAGCTCGGCGTCGATGTGGCTGAGCCGGTTCTTGCTCCCGGCGTCCTCCTCCTTGCCCAGGGCCTGCTTCTCGATCTCCAGCTGCATGATCTTCCGCTCCGTCTCGTCCAGCTCGGCGGGGAGGCTGTCGATCTCCATGCGGATCTTGCTGGCGGCCTCGTCCATCAGGTCGATGGCCTTGTCCGGCAGGAACCGGTCGGTGATATACCGGTCGGACAGCGTGGCGCAGGCGATCAGCGCCCCGTCGGTGATCCGCACGCCGTGGTGGATCTCGAACCGCTCCTTGAGCCCCCGGAGGATGGAGATGGTATCCTCCACCGTGGGCTGGTCGATGAGCACCTTCTGGAACCGGCGCTCCAGGGCGGCGTCCTTCTCGATATACTTCCGGTACTCGTCCAGGGTGGTGGCCCCGATGCAGTGGAGCTCCCCCCGGGCCAGCTTGGGCTTGAGGAGGTTCCCCGCGTCCATGCTGCCCTCGGTGCGGCCCGCGCCCACGATGTTGTGGAGCTCGTCGATGAAGAGCAGGATGCGCCCCTCGCTCTTCTCCACCTCGTTCAAGACGGCCTTCAGCCGCTCCTCGAACTCGCCGCGGTATTTGGCTCCGGCGATGAGGGCCCCCATGTCCAGGGCGAAGATGGTCTTGTCCTTCAGTCCTTCGGGCACATCGCCATTGAGGATCCGCTGGGCCAGCCCCTCCACCACGGCGGTCTTACCCACGCCGGGCTCGCCGATAAGCACCGGGTTGTTCTTGGTCTTCCGGCTTAAAATCTGGATGGTGTGCCGAATCTCCGCGTCCCGGCCGATCACCGGGTCCAGCTTGCCCTGTCGGGCCATCTCCACCAGGTCCCGGCCGTACTTGGTCAGGGCCTCGTAGCTCTCCTCCGGGTTCTGGCTGGTGACCCGCTGACTGCCCCGGACCTTGGTGAGGGCTTGCAGCAGCTTCTCCTTGTCGATGCCGTACTGGCGGAAGATTTTCGCACCGGGCGTACCGCTCTCCTCCGCCAGGGCCAGGTACAGGTGCTCCACGGACACGTACTCATCCTTGAATTGTCCCGCGATCCGCTCGGCCGCGGCCAGGAGCTGGGAGAAGCGCCGCGTGGCGTAGAGCTGCTCCGCGCCGCCGCCGGACACCTTGGGCAGGCGGTCGATCTCCCGCTGGACCTCCCTGGCCAGGGTCTCCACGTCCAGCCCCATATAGGTCAGCAGTCTGGGCACCAGGCCCTCCCGCTGGCGCAGCAGAGCCAGGTGCAGGTGCTCGCCGTCGATCTGCTGCTGCCCGTTCTCGATGGCGATGCTCTGGCTGTCCGCCACCGCCTGCTGGGCGTTCTGGGTGTATTGGTCAAAGTTCATGGATTGCCTCCTCCGGACGGGCATTTGCCGTCCTCTTTTCTTATTCCCCTATAGCATACACCCGTTCGCGGGAAATGTAAAGAAGAAAATTAGCACTCCCGTGACGAGAGTGCTAATTTTCTGTGAACGATTTGTAAATCTATCCGAGGATCTTGTCCAAGGTCTCCAGAAGCTTCTCAATGTGGATGGGCTTGGCAATATGGCCATTCATGCCGCACTTGAGCGCCGCCTGCTTGTCCTCCTCGAATGCGTTGGCCGTCATAGCCATAATGGGAATGCCCGCCCGCTGGGGATCGTCCAGAGAGCGAATGGCCTTGGCGGCCTCATAGCCGTCCATCACGGGCATCTGGATGTCCATCAGGATCAGTTGGTAGTGCCCCGGGTCGCTCCGACGGACCATCTCCACGGCTTCCCTGCCGTTCTCAGCGCACTCCAGGGAGAACCCCGCTTCCTCCAGGATGGCCACCGCGATTTCCCGGTTCAGCTCGTTGTCCTCCGCCAGCAGGATGCACCCGGCGTGCTTCCGGGCGGAGGCAGACGGGGCACTGACCAGCTCCTCCGAGCCCACGACGCCCCGCAGGCACCGGCGCAGCTCCGAGAGGAACAGGGGCTTGCTGCAAAAGGCGGTCACCCCCGCGGCCCGGGCCTCCTCCTCGATGTCGGACCAGTCGTAGGCGGTGAGCACGATGATCGGCACGTCCTCCCCCATCTCCTTGCGCACGCGCCGGGCCACCTCCACGCCGTTGAGGTCCGGCAGCAGCCAGTCGATCACGTACACCGCGTAGTTGTCCCCCCGCATGACCGCCTGATGGGTGCGCAGCACCGCTTCCTTCCCCGAGAGGGTCCACTCTGCCCGCAGGCCGATTTGCTGGAGCATATAGCTGACGCTGTCGCAGGTGTTGAAGTCGTCGTCCACCACCAGCGCCCGGCACCCCGCCAGCTCCGGGATGGTCTGGGGCTCCCGCTCCCCGCCGCTGAGGCGGAAGGTCAGGCGCACGGTAAATTCGGTCCCTACGCCCTGCTCACTGGTGACAGAGATGGTTCCGTTCATCATGTCCACGATGTTCTTGGTGATCGCCATGCCCAGGCCGGTGCCCTGGATGCCGCTGATCGTGGAGTTGCGCTCCCGCTCGAAGGGCTCAAAGATCCGCTCCACGAACTCCTGGCTCATGCCAATACCCGTGTCCCGGACGGTGAACTCGAAGTTGGCATAGCCCGCAGGAGCGCCGGGCTTCTCCACGACCCGGATGGTGACGATCCCCCCGGCTGGGGTGTACTTCACCGCGTTGCTCAGGAGATTGAGCAGCAGCTGGTTGAGCCGCAGCCGGTCGCAGCAGATCTCCTCGTCCACCACGTCCACCGCGTCGATATACAGCTCCAGACGCTTCGCGTGGGTCTCCGCCTGGACGATGCTGCGCAGGCCATGGAGGATGTCCGGCAGACTACAGGGCGCCTCCTCCAGGTGCATCTTGCCGCTCTCGATGCGGCTCATATCCAGGATGTCGTTAATCAGGCTGAGGAGGTGGTTGCCGGAGGTCATGATCTTCTTGAGGTATTCCGCCACCAACTCGTGCTGCTCAATATGGGCGATGGCCAGGGCGGTGAAACCCACGATGGCGTTCATGGGGGTGCGAATGTCGTGGGACATGTTGGAGAGGAAGACGCTCTTCGCCTTGCTGGCCCGGTTGGCCTGGAGAAGCGCGTCCTCCAGAAGGTTCTTCTTCTCCATCTCGCTGCGGGTCTCCTCGTCCACGCTGCGCAGACCCAGCACGACTCCGCGGGTCCCGTCCCAGGCGCCCGCCTGTACGGCCTTCATCTGGTAATACTCCATGCCGCCGTCGCGGTCTACGCGGTAGTTGACGTAGTACGAGCTCTTCCCCTCCAGCTCCTTCGTGATCCACGCCGGAGACACCGCCTGCCGAAGCATCGCCTGGTCCTCCGTATACACGCACTCCTCTATGTACCGCCCCATGCTGCCCTCCAGGGAGACCTGGCCATTGAAAATGGCGGCCAGCTTCGCATGGCTCCCGTCCGCCACCCGGAGCGGATAGCCCAGAGACGTGTCCAGGTCAAAAAAGCACACCAGGCTGTAGTCGCTGCTCAACGCCTGGATCAACTCCGCATGACGGCGGTCCGCCTCGGCCCGCTCCTGCTTCTGGGCGGTGTAATCCAGCAGGAAGCGCTGATAGAACCTCTCCCCGTTCTCCTCCACCAGCTTGATGTTGCCCAGCACGTGGACCATACGCCCATCCCGGTGGAGTACGCGGTACTCCACACTGACACTGTCGCCCGGCTGCTTGAGGGAGCGGATGCTGCCGCGCAGCTTGGGTTTGTCCTCCTCAAGCACGGAGTTGGCCACGGTCTGGAAGCCGTCGTCGAGCATCTCCTCCAGGGACGCGTAGCCCAGAATCTCCAGGGCCGCCCGGTTGATGCTGATAATCTGGGTCCCGCTCAGGGAGTGGTAAATCACGCCGCAGTCCATGGAGGTAAAGATGGTCTCCAGGGTGCGGTTTTTCTGCCTTAGGGCGTCCTCATAGGCCCGCTCCTGGGTGACGTCGATGCCCACGCCCACGGTGCCCATGACGCTGCCGTCCCGATCATACAGGGGCGATTTATAGGTGGTCAGGGTGCGCATCCCCTCGCCGGTCTGGATCGTCTCCTCGGAAATGTGGGTCCGCCGGGTCTCCATCACCACCCGCTCTGACTCGATGCACGCGGGATCATCCTGTTCCACATCCCAGATGTAGGCATGGCCCCGGTCCTGGATCTGCTCATGGGTCTTGCCCACGGTCTGGCAGAAGCTGTCGTTCACCTTCTTATGGATACCGTCACGGTCCTTGTACCACACCAGGCTGGGGATGCTGTTGATGGCGGCATCCAGGTACTGGCGGGACTCCCAGGCATCCGTCTCCACCTTATAGGCCCGCATCCAGCGCACAAACCGGAAGCGGAGCTCCTGCGCCGTGAGAGGGTCGGGCCACACGTCGTCCGCCTGCGCCCAGACGTCATCCAGGGGCTGCGCCCGGTCGAGGATCAGAATCAGCCGGGCCTCCGGCCTCTTGGCCGCCGTCAGGACCTCCAGCGCACCGGAGGTGCCGCACAGATTGGCCAGGATCACATCGGCCTGCGCCGCCAGCGCCGCCTCTGGCGCCTCACTCATCGTAAATTCATGGGTAAAATGTTCCTGGGGCGGGACATCTCGGACAGCATCCCACAAACTAGACCGGCTGCCCGTCAGATAAAATCGAACATGGCAATGGTACATAAAATTTTCCTCCGCACTCCATATACGCATGAATATATCTTTATTATATTCTACCTGTCAAGGAGGCGGATGTCAAGGATGGAAATTTTTTGTCCCATTTCTCTTTCGCGCGGGCCGCCCTGACGGGCGGCGCTCTTTTCGCGGTCAAAAACCTGCCGTTTGCGGACATTTCCGCACAGCGCCCGGTTTTCTGCTATGATGCAGGTACATCAAGGAAGCAACGCTTCAAGGAGGAAACAGTTATGCGTCATGTTTATATTCGCGGTATCCTGGCTCTGACCTGGCTGGCGGCGGCGGTCGTCAGCGGCGTGTCCGGCAATCTGGAGTTGACCGGGCTCTATGTCCTGATGGGGGCCGCCTTCGGGTATTCCGCCTGCGCCTCCCGGAAAAAAGCCAAGAGCGGTAAGGGGGAGCGCTGACCATGGGCGGGAACATCCTGGAGCTGCAAAATCTCTGCGCCTGGTACAGCGAGGGGAAGAACGTGCTGTCGGACTTCTCCCTCCAGCTGCGCCGCCACGAGGTGGTAGGACTGATTGGCCTCAACGGGGCCGGGAAGACTACCTTCCTGAAAACCCTGTCCGGTCTGCATGAGGGGTTCCGCTGCGACGGCATCTATTGGGGCGGCCGACCGACCGCCTTCCGGGACAGGGGGTTCAAGCTAAGTCGATACACCGTCTTTGCCGAGGACAACTCCTTCCAGTATTTCACCTTCCGGGAGTACCTGTCCTATGCGGCGGCGGCGTACAAGAAGGCGCTGCCGGATGCGGCGGAGCTGGTACGTGGCTTTCACTTTGAGGACTACACCGACACGCTGCTGAAGGACCTGTCCACCGGCAGCAAGAAAAAGGCGTTTCTCATTACCGCCTTTGCCCTGAAGCCGGAGCTGCTTCTGCTGGATGAGCCGGTGAACGGACTGGACTTTCAGAGCACGGAGTACCTGTACAAACTGATGGCCGGGTACAAGGAGCATGGGACGCTCCTCTTCTCCTCCCACGTCCTGGAGAGCATCACCCTGACCTCCGACCGGGTGCTGGTACTGGAGGACGGGCAGATCCGTCGGAACTTTGCGGGCGGCGAAATCAGCGCCGCGAACATTCGGGAGGCCCTGCATGATGAAAATGAGCTTTGAAGTGACGGCCAGGAAGCTGTTTGGCGTCAGATATGAGCGGCTGACCAGGACGCTCTTTCTGGAGCTGGTGATCTTCTGGGGGCTGCACATCTCCGGGTTCCGAATGGAGATCGCCCCCTCCATCCTGTACCTGATGTCCGCCGCCTTCTCCGCCGGGCTCATGTGGCAGGCCCTCTCCGCCGGGGACAACCGGACCAACATGGAGAATATGTTCATGCTCCCCTTTGAAGGCCGGAGTCTGATCGTCTCCTATGTGGCCGCCCTGGGGACCTACACCCTGCTGACCCGGACCGCCGGACTGCTGGCAGTTGTATGGGCGGTCTCTGACTGGCGCTGGACGGAGATTCTGGTGAGTATCCTCTGCGCCCTGGCCGCCATTGTGGCCGCGTCCTGCCTCTATCCCCTGCGCCTGGGACGCTCGGACGCCTACGCCTTTTATGTCCAGCCGACCGGCCGTAGGCGGACGGTAAAAGTCCACCGCCGCCCCTCCGTGTGGCGCTATCTGTTCCGCTACCTGATGGGACACAAGAATTATCTGGTCAACACCGCCGCTATGTGGGGCGTGGCCTGCGTCCTGCCGGTGCTGCTGGGACAGCTGGAGGCGCGGTTTGTCCTCCCCATCGGCTTTGCCATCCTCTCTCTGAACACCCCCATCTGCATCCTGCTGTCCTGCGATCCGGCGCTGGAACGGGCGGTGCGGTTTCTGCCGGGACAGCAAACGGCGTTCTGCGTCCCCTACTGCCTGTTCATTTCTGTGTGTAATCTGGCCGCGGACATCGTTTTCCTGTGCAGCTGGCAAATCCAGGTCGGCGGGATCGCCCCGCGTTATGTTGTGATGGCCGCGTTCTTTGCCCTCCTGAGCGCAACCGGCTCCGTCCTGCTGGAGTGGTACTGCCCCATCCGGGGGTGGAAGATCGAAAGCGACCTCTGGCACCACCCGAGAAAATATGTTGTACCGGCTGTCATGCTCCTGCTGGCCGGATTGGTGAGCATGTTCTAAAAAAGTGGAGACGCAAGGAGGCCATCCTGCGTCTCCGTTTTTCTTAATTTTTCCCTGATATGATTGTGAAAAGCCCTTCTTTCCTTTATACTGTTCCCAGAAGCACAATCCCCGGAGACTTCCCCAACTATTTTGTCAACATAGGAGGCAGAGAGATGAATACGCAGATGATTTTGGACTACTTGACGGACCTGAGCGCCAACAATAACCGGGAATGGTATCACGCCCACAAGGCCGCGTACCAGGCGGCCAATGCACAATTTGAGGAACTGCTCCAGGCGCTGATCCTCCGAATCGGGGAATTTGACGGCAGCATTCTCGGCCACGCCCCCAAGGACCTGACCTTCAAGCTGGTTCGGGACACCAGATTCAGCCACGACAAATCCCCCTACAACCCCGCATTCCGGGCGCACATCTCGTCCATGGGAAAGCTGCCGATCCCGGTGGGCTACTACCTGATGCTCAAGCCGGGCGGACGATCCTTCCTGGGCGGCGGTCTGTTCGCGGATATGTTCAAGGATGCCACCAGGATGGTGCGGGACTATATCTCGGAGCATGGCGGCAAGTGGGAGGCAGTCATCACCGCCCCCTCTTTTCAGGAGTGCTTCACCGTGAGCGGTACTGCTCTGAAAAATGTTCCGGCCGGATACGACAAGGAGCATCCCCAGGCGGCGTATTTGAAATATAAGAGCTGGTATCTGGAATATCCGCTCCAGGACGAGGCGCTTGCAGACAGTGAGGGGTTCCTGTCCCATGCGGTGGACATCTTCCGTCGGATGAAGCCATTCAATGATTATCTGAACCGCGCCCTTGTGGACTTCAAAATGCCGGAGAGATAGGCCCACCGGGCAAGTCCGCGGATACTCAAACCGCATAGAAGCGAAAAAGCATTTCATGACACTCAGAGCGCATTTCATGACGAAAGCCTTGCAGCGGTCCGCTTTCCCCGATAAACTGAATGAAGCAGCGCTTAACAACATCTATATCCAGAAAGGGGAACGGACATGAACATACAGACAACGGAAGGGCTCAGGATGCCGATTTCTGGTGCGAACGCGGTTTCAGCTTCGACTGCGGCTGAGAAGATACTGGGAGTACCCCAGGTTCAGAGGCCGGAGGAGGAGACCCCGCAGCGGAAGCCCGTGATGGACGAATACGTTCCGGAGGAACCCCAGGCGCCATCCGGACGCTACTGGCTGGGCAGGGACGGGGACGGGCAGCCCAAGATTTATTTCGACGACCCGGAGCGGGCGGCGGAGGGACCCGAGCAGGCCAATCAGGGAGCGAAAGGCCCGGAGAGGAACGACGGCGAAGAGGAGCGCTGGGCCTGTGATACCGGCAAGGCAGACCGCGAAATCGAAAAGCTGAAAAGGAAGCGGCAGGAGTTGGAGCAGCAGCTCAATACCGAGACCGACGAGGCCAAGATCAAGGATCTGGAGCGCCAGCTGGCCCAGGTGGAACAGGAGCTGAAGCAGAAGGACAACGATACCTACCGGAAGCAGCACGCCGCATTCACACAGCTCTCTTAATCCTCAGTACAAATCGTTTTTGACACGCAGAAGAGGTCCTGCCGCAAAGTCAGTTTTGCAGCAGGACCTCTCTGTCGAAAAAAGAATTACCGCGCCATCATTTCCTCGATTTCCTCCACCCGAAGCAGGCGGTCGCCGGTCAGATCCTCCGGCGCGTTCTCCGTCACCAGAATGTCGTTCTCCAAGCGGATACCGATCCCCTCCTCCGCCACGTACAGCCCGGGCTCACAGGTGATGACCATGCCCGGTTCATAGACCAGGCGGTCGCTGGGGTCGTGGGTGTCCAGTCCCAGGGAGTGGGAGACGCCATGGTAATAGTATTTGGAGACCTCGCTGTCGTCGCTGATAAGCCCCGCCGTCCGCAGGGCCTTCTTATAAAAGTCAATGACCGCCTGGTTGGATTCCTTGACGGCCACGCCGGGACGCATCTTCTCCCTGGCAACCTCCATGGCCTCCCGGACGATGCCGAACAGCTCCTTTTGCCTGTCGGTGAACTTCCCGCCTACGGGGAACGTCCGGGACACGTCGGCAGAATAGTACCCGTATTCCGCCCCCAGATCCACCAGCAGCAGGTCGCCGTCCCTGGCTATGCAGTTGTTGTCGGAGTAGTGGAGCATCACCGCGTTCTCCCCGGCGGCGGCGATGGTCTCGAAGCCGTGGCGCAGTCCGCTGCGGGCCACGTAGTGCTCGTAGTCCGCCTGCCACTGGTACTCGTACTCGCCGGGGCGGGCGCTCTGGAGCATATGCCTGAGCGCCTCGATGGTCACATCGCCCGCCCTGCGGATACACGCGACCTCCTCCGGAGTCTTGACGGCGCGCAGGGAGGCGATCTCCCGCGCGATGTTCCGGATCTGCACTGCGGGGAACTTCTCCCGGATGGTCCGGGCGTACTCCTCCGCGGGGGTGGGCGCGGCCTTCATGGACAGGCGGTCGAAGGAGAAATACACATCCGACACGCCTGTCGCCAGCCGGGCCAGCGGCGAGGTCACATAGCTGTCCAGCTCCGGCATATAGTGGACCCTATCGGCCTTGAGGCCGCTGCGCTCGCTGGCGCGCTCCTTGGTCAGCATTTTCCCGTTCCACTTGATCGTGTAGTCATCGGGCTCGTCAATAAACAGGTGCATAAATTCGCCGCGGGCGTTCTTGCTCATCAGCAGCCAGACATTCTGGGTGTCGATACCGGTCATGTAGTAGAAGTTCCGGTTCACGGAAAAGGGGCTCATGTCCTGGTCGTTGCTCTTGACCGGGGCCGTCCCGGAGTACAGCAGCACCATACTGCCCTCCTCCAGCTTCTCCATCAGCCGCCGGCGGTTATTGCTAAAAAATTCAGCGTTCATCGTAGACCTCCTGTAATTATCAAAATGTGTGGCCCCTAAGGAGTCACATTTTATTCCTCATCCTCGCCCATGACGGCATCCGCTTCCTCCTCCGCCAAACGCACCGTCCACTGTTCCATGCCCTGGAACACATAGGACGGCGCGGGCGCAAGGCCCTCCACCACATCCGGATAGGTCAGCACGGTATAATTCCGGAAGCAGATGGGCGCAATGGGCGTAAAGCTGCGCAGATGGCTGTACAGCCGCGCGGCCGTCTCCTGCCGGTTCTCCGCCCCGGCGAAGAGCTGGAGCAGAATGTCCGTGGTTTCCCGGGTATATCCGCCATAGTTGAGCGTCCCCTCCGTGCCGATCAGATCGGTGAGGTCCCAGTCGGCGGTGAGGCGCACCTCGCCCAGATACAGGTCGAACTCCCCCGCCTCCAGCGCCGCCAGGTATGCCTCCCAGGGCTGCTCCTCCACGGTGATCTGCCACCCCAGCTTGTTGAGCTCCCCGGCGATAAACCGGGCCTCCGCCGCGCGGAAGGCGTCCCCCCCGCCCACCAGGAGCTTGAGGGGCTCTCTCCCGGCGGCGGGCGGCTGTACCTCCTCCCAGGGCTGCTCCAGCTCCTTGGGATAGAGGGGCGAGGCGGGGTGCACGGGGAACTGCGCCGCCTGGGCCAACCCGACCAGCTGGGCGCTCACCAGGGTCTCCCGGTCGATGCTCCGGCTCAACTGGGCGCGGAGAGCTTCGTCCGCGAAGGGCCTCCCCTCCCCAGTGTTGAAGCCGATAAACTGCATGATGGCGGTGGGCTGCACCGTGGCCTGCACCCGGCCGCTGACCATCGAGGGCGTATCGGCGGGGTCCGTGGGCAGCATCTCCACCTGCCGGGTCTCAAACAGGTACAGCGCGGTCTCCTGGTCCTTGGCGGGCACCAGGGGGATGGTCTTCAGCGGCAGATCGGTCCCCTCCCGGGCCCGGAGGGATTCCGCCCCGTTCTCCCCCTCCAGTACATAGGGCCCCGTCCCCAGCGGGACCCGCTCTCCGGCGGTGGTCCGCTTGACAATGGGGATGTCCAGCAGGGCCGGGAGGCCCCGATCCGGCGCCGTCAGCGTGACCGTCACCGTCTGTCCTCTGCGGCCGGCCGCCACCGATGCCACATTCCGCAGTCGGTAGGCATACCGCTCCGATACCATGGCCCGCTGGAGGGTCTCCTCCACATCCCGGGCGGTGAGGGCCGAACCATCGGAGAAAACCACGTCCTCCCGCACCGTCAGGGTGCACACCAGGCCGCTCTCGTCCCAGGCATAGCTCTCACAGAGCACGGGCACCGGCTCAAAATGCTCGTCCAGTCGGAAAAGGGGCTCGTAGAGCAGCGACGCCACCATCTCTTGGAAGCCCTCCCCACCCTCCACCGGGTCCAGCGTCATATTCCGGCAGTAGGGCAGCGAAAACGCGGCAGGATATGCCGGTTCCTCCGGCTCCTCCTCCTGTGGTTCCTCCGGCAGGAACTGCTGATAGTCCCCCCACTCCTCCTCGGGCGCCTCCGGCTCCGCCAGCGCGGCGCAGCCGGACAGCAGCAGCAAGGCCGTCAGCAGCAGAACCAGCAGCCGCCTCATACGACCCCCTCCGGCTTCAGGCCGATGAGCGCCCCCTGGAGGCCCCGTTTGTTTCCGAAAATGCGGTGGCTCCAGTAGAGGTCCGTGTGGCAGGCGGTGCAGGTGGCGCAGACGTCGATCTGCCCCGGGTCCACGCCCTCCTCCCGCAGACGCCAGGCGTTGACGCCCTTCAGGTCCACGGTCCACTTCGCCCCCCTGGGCCGGATATACGCCTCCACGCCGCCGCCGAAGGCGGTGCGCATGGCGTCCGGCACGTCGTCGTGGGTCTCGAAGCAGCAGGGCCCGATGCCCGCGCCGATGGCCACCCGGACATCCCCCGGTTTGGTCCCGAAGAGGCGGCCCATCTCGCGGACCGCCTTGGCGGGGAGGTCCAGGGCGGTGCCCCTCCAGCCCGCGTGGACCGCGCCGATGGAGCGCGTCACGGGGTCGTGGAGCAGTAGGATGATACAGTCCGCCGAGAAGACCATCAGGTTCAGCCCCGGCTCACTGGTGACCAGGGCGTCGGCGGTGTAGTCCCTGGGGACAAAGATCCCCTTGCCCCGGTCTGCGCCGGTGACGTGCCGCACCGTGTCCTCATGGACCTGCTTGGACCGGACCACGTTTTGGACGTCCGTCCCCAGGGCCCCGCAGAAGCGCCGGTAGTTCTCCAGGACGTTCTCCCAGCTGTCCGGTTCCGAACCGTGCTTTTGGAAATTCATGGAAGCGAAATGCTCTTCGCTGACGCCTCCCAGGCGGGTGGAAAAGCCGTGGGTCACGCCGGGGGCGTCCAGGATGGACGAGGTGTGATAGACCACGCCGCCGTGGTCGTGGGTTTGAAACGACATAGTGCCTCCTAGCTCTTCAAATAGTCCTCCCGCAGCAGGCCGTACCAGTAGAGGTCCAGCCATCTGCCCCGGCTGAGGCAGTGCTGCTTGAATACGCCCTCCCGGTGCAGGCCCAGCTTCTCCATCAGGCCCATGGAGCGGACCGTGTCCTCCGTCTCCGCCATGACCTTGTGGACCTCCCGCACCCGGAAGAGGTGGTCCATCAGCGCGGACACCGCCTCATAGGCGAAGCCCTGCCGCCAGAAGTTCCGGTGGAATATCCAGCCCAGCTCATAGATGCCGGGCTCGTCGATCTGGTTGCAGAGAAGATAGCCGATGAGCCGCCCGTCCTCCTTCCGGACGGCGGCGCAGGCCCCCGGCGTTTCCCGCTCCACGCAGAAGGTCCGCAGGAAGTCCCTGGTCTCCTCCTCCGTGTAGGGGGCCACGTGCTCCATGACCACCGGGTCCCCGAAGATCTCCCAGAGGGCGGCATGGTCCTCCATGGTAAACGGACGGATGATGAGGCGGGGTGTTTCGATGTGGATCGCTTTCATTCTATTTTCTCCTTTCTCCCAGGACGTCAGGACATTGCCTTTTTCATCCAGGTATCCAAAAACGCAAGCTGTTCCTCCGTATGAAACCAGTGCTCTCCGTTCTCCATGACAGTGAGATGCGCATTGTGATGCTCTATAAATCTGTTGACCGTTTGGCGTGATATGAGATGGTCGTTCCCCGCGTATAAAATCTCAGTGGGAACCCTCCATATGATCGGGTGCTCCCTCACAAAGCACAAATATTTCCAGGATAAGGTTTCTCCAAAGCTGGTGGGAATTTCTCCCCGCTCACGCAGCTCCGCTTCGGATACCTTCGCCCAGCCCATCATATCCAGTATGAGCCGTTCCATGTCGAGCACGGGTGACAGGAAAAGCGCTCTCTCAATATCGTACGCCTGTAGGGCGTGCATTGTGAAGTAAGCCCCGATACTGTTTGCTATCACATAGATGCAGCTATAGCTTTTGCGCACCTTGTCATACGCCGCCCGGATGGGCTCCTCCACGATCCACGGAAAATCGACGTCGTAATCTATCCCAACAATATCAAAGCCTAAACAATTCTTTCTATACCGTTCGGCCTCCTGGGAATTTCCGTCTTTTCCGTGGACATATAAAATCGCCTTTTTTGACATATTGCCTCACCAACTTCCGAAAAAGCAGCGCGGGAGGCCGCCAGAAGCGGCCTCCCGGCAAACTCATTTAATATGGGTATCCCACTTCCGGCAGAAGTCCGCGATCTCCACGATCACCTCGTCCTGGCAGTCCAGGGACAGGGGGATGGCGATCCCCACTTCTTTTCCGTACCGCCCGATCCGTCTGGGCAGCTCCTCCAGGTCCATCCCCGGGCGGTAGAGGTCCTCGGTGTAGTCCTCCACCCCGTAGACCTCGAAGGGCCAGGGGAGGTCCTTCCAGCCGAAGACCCGGGCCTGGTCGCAGTGGAGGTGGGCGTCGATGCAGATGCAGTCCAGCTCCAGCACCACGTCGCACCAGCGGCCCACCGTGATCACGGGGACCGGAAAGAGCTCCACCCGGTACTCCCCGTCCCGCAGGGAGCCGTGCATGTTGTACCAGCCCCACCGGGCGGTATACCCGGCCTCCGCCAGCAGCTTACCGATGGACTGTACCCGCCGGTACAGCATACCATATACGCCGTTGAGTGTCTCCCATACTTCCATACTCACGCATCCCGTCCGCAGCAATGCTTATACTTCTTCCCGCTCCCGCAGGGGCAGGGGTCGTTGCGCCCGATCTTCTGGACCTTCCGGGGCTGCTTCTTCACGGTGCCGTCCCCCCGGCCCTCGGTGATGCCGGTGGCCACCCGCTCCCGCTTGACCTCCTGGTTGGTCTTCAGCCGCACGGAGTACAGCCGCCGCACCGTCTCCTCCTGGATGGCGGCCACCATCTCCTCAAACATGTGCAGGCTCTCCCGCTTGTAGGCGTCCACGGGGTTGGACTGGGCATAGGCCTGGAGCCGAATGCCCTGGCGCAGGTCCTGCATGGCGTCGATGTGCTCCATCCAATACTCGTCCACCACCCGCAGCATGACCACGCGCTCCAGCTCCCGCATATCGGGGAAGCCGGGGTTAGCCTCCTTGGCCTTGGCGATTTCGGCCTCCTTGGCGGCATAGGTCTCCATGGCCTTGTCGGTAAACAGCTTGATGAACTCCTCCGCGCCGGTCCTCTCGATCTCCTCCGCCGTGAGCTTCACCGCGTACTTGGGGAAGAAGGAGCCCTCCAGGGCCCCCAGCATGGTCCGGTAGGCCTCCTGATCGATGTGCTTGCTCTCCCCGAAGGCGGTGTGGACCGTCTCCGCGATGATATTGGCGATGAAGTTGGAAATATCCTTTTGCAGGTCCGCGCCGTCCAGCACGTTTTTCCGCTGGCCGTAGATGAGCTCCCGCTGCTTGTTCATTACGTCGTCGTACTCCAGGGTGCTCTTGCGGGCCTGGAAGTTCCGCGACTCCACGCTGGTCTGGGCGTTCTCGATGCCCTTGGTGAGCATCTTGTTCTCAATGGGGATGTCCTCCCCCAGGTCCAGCTTCTCCATGAGCCCCGTGATCCGCTCGCCGCCGAACAGGCGCATGAGGTCGTCGTCCAGGCTCAGGTAGAACCGGCTCTCCCCCGGGTCCCCCTGCCGCCCGGCGCGACCGCGGAGCTGGTTGTCGATACGCCGGGAGTCGTGGCGCTCGGTGCCGATGATGAACAGCCCTCCTGCCTGCCGGACCTGGTCCGCCTCCCCGGCGATCTCGGCCTTGTGCTTGGCCAGGCTCTCGGCGAACATCTTCCGGGCGTCCAGAATCTCCTGGTTGTCCGTCTCTGCGTAGCCGGTGGCCTCGGCGATGAGCTCGTCGGTGAGCCCCGCCTTCCGCAGATCGTTCTTGGCCATGAACTCGGCGTTGCCGCCCAGCATGATGTCGGTGCCGCGTCCGGCCATGTTGGTGGCCACGGTGACGGCCCCCAGCTTGCCCGCCTGGGCCACGATCTCCGCTTCCTTCTCGTGGTTCTTGGCGTTGAGGACGTTGTGCTTGACTCCCGCCTTGGTCAGCAGCTTGCTCAGGTGCTCGTTCTTCTCGATGGACACCGTGCCCACCAGCACTGGCTGGCCCTTGGCGTGGCACTCCTTGATCTGCTGGATGACGGCGTTGTACTTGGCGCTCTCGGTCTTGTAGACCACATCGTGGTCGTCCTTCCTGGCCAGGGGGCGGTTGGTGGGGATCTCGATGATGTCCAGCTTGTAGATGGTGCCGAACTCCTCCTCCTCGGTGAGGGCCGTACCGGTCATGCCGGAGAGCTTGCTGTAGAGGCGGAAGTAGTTCTGGAAGGTGATGGTGGCCAGGGTCTTGCTCTCCCGCTCCACCTTGACCCGCTCCTTGGCCTCGATGGCCTGGTGGAGGCCCTCGCTGTAGCGCCGTCCAAACATCAGGCGGCCCGTGAACTCGTCGACGATGATGACCTGACCGTCCTTGATGACGTAGTCGATGTCCCGCTTCATGGTGCCGTGGGCCTTGATGGCCTGGTTGATGTGGTGGCTGATGGTGGAGTTCTCCGGGTCGGAGAGGTTCTCCAGGTGGAAGAACTCCTCCGCCTTGGCGATGCCCCGGGCGGTGAGGGTGGCGGTGCGGGCCTTCTCGTCCACCACGTAGTCCGCGTCGAGGTTCACGTCCTCCTCGGCCTTCTCGTCGGTCTCGGCGATGACCAGCTTCTTCAGGGGCCGGACGAACATCTCCGCCATGTCGTAGAGCTGGGTGGACTTCTCCCCCATGCCGGAGATGATCAGCGGGGTCCGGGCCTCGTCGATGAGGATGGAGTCCACCTCGTCCACGATGGCGAAGTGGTGGCCCCGCTGGACCAGCTCCCCGGCGTAGAGGGCCATGTTGTCCCGGAGGTAGTCGAAGCCCATCTCGTTGTTGGTGCCGTAGGTGATGTCGGCGGCGTAGGCCGCCTGTCGGGCGGGCTTATCCATGTCGTGGATGATGAGGCCCACGGTGAGGCCCAGGAAGCGGTAGACCTTCCCCATCCACTCACTGTCGCGCTTGGCCAGGTAGTCGTTGACGGTGACAATGTGGACCCCCTTGCCCGTCAGGGCGTTGAGGTAGGCGGGGAGGGTGGCCACCAGGGTTTTGCCCTCACCGGTCTTCATTTCGGCGATCCGCCCCTGGTGGAGCACCACGCCGCCCACCAGCTGCACCCGGAAGGGCCTCATGCCCAGGACCCGCACGGAGGCCTCACGCACGACGGCGAAAGCCTCGGGCAGGATGTCGTCCAGGGTCTCCCCTTTTTGCAGGCGCTGCTTAAACTCGCCGGTCTTTGCGGTGAGCTGCGCATCGGAGAGCGCCTGATACGCCGGTTCCAGCGCCTCGATCTTGTCCACGATGGGATAGATCTGCTTCAGCTCCCGCTCGCTGTAAGTCCCGAAAATTTTTGTAATCAAACCCATTCAAATAATACTCCTCTTTCGTAAGAGTGGATCACACAACAATACAAGATAATAGTATAGCACAATTCTGGTAATTTGCAATGGGAAAATACACGGAATACGCAGCCTATAAGCGCACAGCAGGGCGGCGCACAGCCCTATGGCCGCGCGCCGCCCTGCCGACACAACTATATATATCAAAAATCCCGCCCGCGTCCCGGACACGCAGGCGAGGATTTCTGCACGGACTGCCTACGCTCATGCGATTCCCTAAGAGCCTGTTTAATATCTCAAGCACCTTTTTTGACACCCAGAGGCTCTTAGAGCCTGTTTCGTATCTCATCGTGCGTTACCGGGGGAAGCTCTCGGAATAGCCGCTGCCTAAGAGCGAATGAAAGTTCTTTTGGGGAACCTTTTTCCCGGAAGAAAAAGGGTTAAGCGGTCGCTTCGCTTGGCGTTCTCTCCCGGAAGAGAAGAGAAATGCACCACAGTCCACCCAGGCCCACCAGGGCGTAAATCACCCGGGAGATCACTCCCATCTGCCCGCCGCAGAGGAAGGCTACCAGGTCCAGTCCAAACAGTCCGATGGTGCCCCAGTTGAGTGCGCCAATCACGACCAGAAGCAGTGCAATCCGATCCAAAACCATATCTGTTACCTCCTTTTTTGTTGCGAAAGCCGGTCGGCTTACGGAGGTAGTTTTGCCTCTTTATCCGTCGCTATCCATACAAAAAATGGGAGCGGTTCATTGACAAGGAACCGCTCCCATTGCTCCTGCCGACGTCATCACGTAGCTTGCAGGAAAATATTGGAAAACAAGAGCGCGTTACGCCTCCCTGCGCCGTATCACGCAGTGCTCCAGGCCACACCGCTTGGTGGAGCCGTCGTCCACGTACTGCTCGTATACGCTGCCGGTGCCCAGCAGCTCCACATCCAGCAAATCCAACTCCGCCGTATTGGCCGCAGGCTTCCCCACGGGAACCAACTTCCCCTGTCGGATGTAGAACACCACCTGGTTCAGCGGCGCCATCACGGTCCGCTCTCCGGCCCCCACGTTGATGCAGGTAAAGCCGTCGCTGCCATAGCGCACCTCGGTCATGGGCTCCGGCAGGTAGACGATCCGGCCCTTGGCACCCTGCTCCAAGATCGGCGCAATCATGACGCTCTCCCCCACCATCAGCTGATCCTCGATCTCTCTGGCCTTCCCGTCCTCCGGGTAATCGAAGGCCAGGGGCTTGATGTACATATTCCGCCGCAGAGCGGCCTTCATGAACTCGGAATACAGGTAGGGCAGCAGCCGATAGCGCAGGCTGACAAGGGTGCGGAAGTCCTCCGGCTGACGGAACCGGTAGCACTCCTGATTCTTGGTGAAAATGGCGGAGTGGTTGCGCATGAGGGGCGTGAAGACGGAAACGGCCAGCCAGCGCAGCAGCAGCTCCCTGTTACTGTTTCCTCCAAAGCCGCCGGTATCCGCGCCGGTGTAGAGGAATCCGCACATGTTCAGCGATGGCATATGGTACACGTTCTGCCGCAGCATCTCCCATGTGGAGGCGTTGTCCCCCGTCCAGATCCCGCCATACCGGTGGGCCCCGATGTAGGACGAGCGGGAGAACAGCAGATACCGCTTGTCCAGCAGCCGGTCCAGGCCCTCGCCGGAGGCCCGGGTCATCATCGCGCCGAAGAGGTTGTGGACCTCGTAGTTGCTCTTCTCCCTGCCGTCGTCCAGGCGGTGGAAGAAGTCCTTGAAGTCCGCAATGTGGCGCTCCGGCTGATCCGGGTCGCCCCGCTCCACGTCGGGCTTCGTCCCCTTGGCCCGGTACTCCGTGGAGAAAATAGCGGGTTCGTTCATATCATTCCAGAACCCCTCCAGGCCGCAGTCCGTGTAGATCCTGTACTGCTCCCCGAACCAGGTCCGCACCTCCTCCCGGAGGAAGTCCGGGAAATGGGTCATGCCGGGCCAGACCTCCGCTTGAAAGTCCGTTCCCTCGTGGTTCTTGCAGAAGAAGCCGCTCCGGACGCCCTCGTCGTACACCCGGTTGCCCGGCTCGATCTTGATTCCTGCGTCCACAATGGGCACCAGATGGATCCCCTTCTCCTTCAGTCCGGCCGTATACCCCGCCAGGTCCGGAAAGCGGCGCTTGTTGATGGTGAAATCAATATAGCGGTCCATGTAGTCGATGTCCAGGCAGACATAGTCCAGGGGGATGCCCTTCTCCTCGTGCTTGGCGATCACCCGGCTGACGTCCCGCTCCGTCTTATACCCCCAGCGGCTCTGGCCGTAGCCAAACGCCCACAGGGGCGGCAGGAAGCTCTGTCCGATGACGTGCAGGAACTGCCGGACCACGTCGTAGGCGTTCTCCCCCTCCACAACATACAGCCGCAGATCCTGGGACTCGCAGGAGACCGACAGGACGCCATCCCCTCTGCTGTCCATGTCAAACACCACCTTGGCCGGGGTATCGAAGAAAGCGCCGAAGGCGGTCTCTCCATCCACCACAAAGAAATTGTGGGCGCCGTACATGGAGGGCATATCGTCCTTGTGGTGGGGATCGTCATAGTTGAAGCTGATGTATCGGGCACCCCGCTTGTTGATCCCCCGCATGGTCTCCCCCAGGCCGTAGATTATGTCGTCCTCCCCCAGCTGGCAGGAGAAACTCTGGGGCGAGCCCTTTTTGCGGGTGAAATGGCGGAGCTGCTCATGGTCGCAGAGGGGAACCTGCTCCACCACCGCGAAGGTCTCCACCGGGGTTCCGTAGTGAAACTGCGTTATCATGTATACAACCTCCCTGTTGTGCGTTCATCCCCTGCATTATAACGGAAGTCCGCCCCCCATGCAACACAAATCTTTCCGGATTGCCGGATTTTTCTCCGGCAGGCAAAATGCCGCCCGGGCTTACAGCCCGGGCGGCAGATGGAGCAAATCAATTAGTCCTCCTCAGCGGCGCTCTTGACCTGACGGCCGTTATAAGTACCGCACTCGGGGCACATTCTGTGGGGCAGGCGCATCGCACCACACTTGGGACAAGGAGTAAGACCGGGCACCTTCAGCTTCCACACGGAAGAGCGGCGCTTGTCACGTCTCGCCTTGGATACTTTACCCTTAGGGACTGCCATGATGACACCTCCTATATATCTGAATTTTTATTTCTTAGTCGTCTCTCTCCAGAAGCTGCGCCAGCACCGCCAATCGGGGGTCCACCTGCTTTTGGCAGGTACAGCTCCCTTGGTTGAGATCGACGCCGCAGCCGGGGCAGATCCCCTTGCAGTCCTCCGAACAGAGTGTCTTCGTGTCCATCTCCAGGATGAACGCCGTCCGGGCCAGGTCGCCCACATCGACGCATCCGTCCTCCAGGACGACAATGTCGTCGTTGTCCTCGCTCTCCACGCTCTCCGCCAGCGCGTATTCGCACCGGACGGAGCGGGGGTCGTCAAAGGACTTCAGGCACCGGTCGCAAACGGACTGCAAGGTCGAGCTCGCCGTGAAGGACAGGAGCAGCATCCCCGCAATATTCCGCACCTCGCCGGTTACCACCACCGGGTTCTGTGCGGGATACAGGCCGCCGAAGTCCACATCGGACAGATCCAGGTCAAACTGGAAGGCTATCCGCTCTCCGGGGGCGTTGATGATCCTCTGTACATTCAAAAGCATGGCGCACCTCACAAAGACACGAATAGTATTATAGTGGATTACAGCCGGAATGTCAAATACTTTTTTCCAAATTTCCGCAAAAATTTTGGATTTTTCAGTATGCCAGCTTTTCCTCGGTCCAGTCCTGGATGATCCCACTGTAGTAGGCGCACTGCTCCTTCGCCAGGGAGACCTCAAGGTTGATATAATTCCCGCACTCCACGGGGCTCTTCCCCGGCATCTCACCCTCGAAGGCCGCCCCGGCGGCGAAGGTCTCCTTCACCAGCTCCACGGCGTCCGCCTCACTGAGCTTCCGGCTGTCGAAGAGGAAGTAGAACCCGGTCTGACAGCCCATGGGGCCGAAGTAGATCACGGCGTCCTTGGCCCGCCCGTTCCGGAGCAGCGTGGCGATGATATGCTCCACGGAGTGCATCTCCGCGTTGGTCAGCAGGTCCCCGGTGTTGGGCTTCTTGAAGCGGAGGTCGAAGGTGACGACCTCCCCGTCCCGGCGGGAGAGGTACATGCCGGGGACCAGCTTGTTGTGGTCCACCTGAAAACTGGCGATGCGTTCCATGTTGGTTTCCTCCTGATGATTTCTATTTCGTCTTTCCCCGTGTCCGGTTGCGGTTCCCGCCCCGCCGTCCGTCGGCGAAGGCCGCCAGGCGGCCCATCCGGGGCGGGTCGGAGGTGATCTTCCGCATCACCGGCCTGGGCGGCACGGGGGGATAGGTAGCCTTGGGGTGCTCGATCTTGATGATGACCGGTTCCTCGTCTGCGGCAGCGGGCCGGACCGGTCTCCCCGGCTTTGCGGCCTTTGGCGCGGGGGGCACCGGCACAGGCCGCGGGGCCTTCAAACCGGGCTGCGGCGGCAGGGGCGCCCGGGGCGCCCTGAGGGGCGGCTCCGCCGGAGGGGGCGGCGCCTTCTGCGCCTGCTGGCGCTGGGCCCTTGGTGGTCTGGGCTCCCGCTGCTTCTTGGGCGTCAGCTCGAAGATCTCCATGGGCCAGGGGTGATTCTCCACTACCGGGACCTGTTTCTTGATGAGCTTTTCGATGTCCTTGAGGTAGGCCAGCTCGTCCACGTTGCAGAAGCTGATGGCAACTCCCCCTCGGCCCGCCCGGCCCGTGCGCCCGATGCGGTGGACGTAGGTCTCCGGCACGTTGGGCAGCTCGTAGTTCACCACCGCCGCCAGCTCGTTGACGTCAATGCCCCGGGCCGCGATGTCGGTGGCCACCAGTACCCGGATGGCCCCGCTCTTAAAGCTGTCCAGGGCCTTGATCCGGGCGCTCTGCCCCTTGTTGCCGTGGATGGCCATGGCGGCGATGCCCGCACGGCCCAGCTCCTTCACCACCCGGTCCGCACCGTGCTTGGTGTTGGTAAACACCAGGACGCTGTCCAGGCTCTCGTCCTGCAACACATGCTGGAGCAGGAATTTCTTGTTGCCCTTGTCCACCTTGTAGAGCCTCTGCTCGATGGCCTCCACCGTGGAGGACTGGGGCGTCACCTCCACCCGGACGGGGTTGACGAGGATGGTCCGGGACAGCTCGGCGATCTCCTGCGGCATGGTGGCGGAGAAGAGCAGGGTCTGCCGCTTCTCCGGCAGACGGGCGATCACCTTCCGCACGTCGTGGATAAAGCCCATGTCCAGCATCCGGTCCGCCTCGTCGAGGACGAAGGTCTCAATGCCGGAGAGGTCGATGTGTCCCTGATTGCACAGGTCGTTGAGCCGCCCGGGGGTAGCCACCAGGATGTCCACGCCCCTCTCCAGGGCCTCCACCTGGGGCGCCTGCCCCACGCCGCCGAAGATAACGGTATGGCGCAGCTCCAGGTACTTGCCGTACTGATCGAAGCTCTCTTTGATTTGCAAAGCCAATTCCCTCGTGGGCGTCAGCACCAGAGCGCGGATCGGCGTGTGCCGCTTGCTGACGTGGCCGTGGAGCCGCTGGAGAATGGGAATGGCGAAGGCGGCGGTCTTACCGGTGCCGGTCTGGGCACAGCCGATGAGGTCCCGGCCCTTCAGTACCGGCGGGATCGCCTGGGCCTGGATCGGAGAGGGCCGGACGTAGCCCAGCTCGTCTACTGCGTCCAGAAGCGCAGGAAGTAAGTTCAGTTGTTGAAATGTCATGGTATTCCTTTATTCAATAGATTTGCGCGGATGCACGCTTCGGCTTATTATAAACGGTTTTCCGGAAAAAAGCAATCCCTTCGGGCAAAAATCGTGATACCGGCGGGTATTGACGTTTTTCTGCCGTTTGTGCTATGATGAACCCGGCAAGGATAAAAACACGTCCCGGTCGGTAGTCCGGGAGCGGCGGTATGCCGTCAGTAGCCTTCCTCCTTTGGTCGTCCGTTCCTTGCGGCAGCATATAAAAGGAGGAATCTGAGCATGGAAACTGCGACAAGCAAGCTGACGGTACTTTTCGACCCGCCCTTCTGGGTCGGACTGTTCGAGCGGGAGAGCGGGGGCCGGTACGAGGCGTGCCGGGTGGTGTTCGGGGCAGAGCCCCGGGACTCTGAGGTCTACGCCTACATCCTGGACCGCTACGGCCAGCTGGACTTCTCCCCCGGACTTCCGTCGGAAGGGACCGGGGAGCGAACGTGCAGCCCCAAGCGCGCCCAGCGGCTGGCCCGGCAGCAGACCCAGTGCACCGGCATAGGCACCAAGGCCCAGCAGGCGCTCCAGCTCCAGCGGGAGCAGAACAAGCAGGAGCGCCGCGCCCTCTCCCGGGAAGCCCGGGAGGCGGAGGAGACCCGCCGTCTCCGGCTGCGCCAGGAGAAGCGGCGGGAGAAGCACCGGGGGCATTGACGGTTTCCAAAAGCGGGAGAGACGGCGACGCTCTCCCGTTTTCCCGGCACTTTTCAGACAAATTTGCTATATTGTGAGAAAGCAAAAGGAGGACTGCCACCATGCTGTATTTCCGCAACGACTACGGCGCAGGCGCACACCCGGCCGTACTGGAGGCGCTGATCAAGACCAACCTGGAGCTGACCCCGGGCTACGGGACCGACCCGTACTGCCGCAAGGCGGAGGAGACCGTCCGGGGGCTGTGCGGCGCGCCCGACGCCGCCGTCCACTTTCTGGTGGGCGGCACCCAGGTGAACAAGACGGCCATCTCCGCGTTTCTGCGCCCCTATGAGGCGGTGGTCGCCGCCGCCAGCGGGCACATCTGCGTCCACGAGGCCGGGGCCGTGGAACAGGACGGCCACAAAATTCTCACCGTCCCCTCCTCCGACGGCAAGCTGTCCCCGGCTCTGCTGCGGGAGGCCGCAGGCGGAGTGGTAAACGAGCACACCACCGTCCCCCGGCTGGCCTACCTCTCCAACACCACCGAGCTGGGCACGGTCTACACCCGGGAAGAGCTGCGGGCGCTGCGGACGGCCTGCGACGAATTGGGCCTGCTGCTCTACTGCGACGGGGCCCGCCTGGGCAGCGCCATGGACGCGGGCGGCACCTCCCTCGCGGACTACGGGGAGACTTGCGACGCCTTCACCATCGGCGGCACCAAGAACGGCCTGCTCTTCGGGGAGGCGCTGGTAATCGTGAACCCCGCCCTCCAGCCCTGTTTCCGCAACTGCATGAAGCAGCAGGGGGCCATGCTGGCCAAGGGGCGGCTGTTGGGGGTGCAGTTTGATACCATTCTCCGGGAGGGCCTATATCTGGGGCTTGCCTCCCATGCCAACCGGCAGGCAAAACGTCTGGCGTCGGGGCTGGAGAACCAGGGGATTTCCCTGCTGGTCCCGGCTGAGAGCAACCAGGTGTTCCCTGTTTTCCCGGACGGCGCGGTGGAGGCGCTGGGGGAGCATGTCGAATTTGAGGTGGAGCGAAAAATCGACCCGTCCCACACCTGCATCCGATTCGTCACGGCGTGGCACACGGCGGAGGAGGATGTGGACGCGCTGCTGGAGCTGACCGGACGGTTGATGAAATAGAGCGAGGGCGGCAGAAATGCCGCCCTCTAAAAATTTTCCCGCTGTCCATGTGATAATCTCCCCTCCTCCGGTGTTATATGGTTGAGGGCCTCAAACAATCCGAGAAGGAAGTGACGCAATGACCGCCAGTCAGCTATCCGAACTGTTCGCCCACTACGGGGACGACATATACCGCTTCGCCTACAGCTACACCCGGCACCGCTCGGACGCGGAGGACGTATGCCAGAGCGTATTCTGCCGCCTGGCGGAGGGCGGGACAGAGCTGATGCCAGGAAAAGAAAAAGCCTGGCTGCTGCAATGCGCCGCCAACGCCTGCAAGAACCGCTTCCGGTTCCTGCGGCGGTGGGAGAGCGTGCCGCTGGAGGAGGCGGAGGCCATCCCCGACGAGAGCAGTCGGGCGGTGCTGGAGGCCGTGCTGTCCCTTCCCGAGAAATACCGGGCCCCGGTGCACCTGTACTACTACGAGGGCTACAGCCAGAAGGAGATCGCGGACATCCTGGGTCTGAGCCTGACGGCGGTACAGACCAGGATGCAGCGGGCCCGCACCATGCTGAAGGAGGTATTGAGCGATGAGATCACATTATAGGCAGGCCATGGATTCCCTGTCCCTCTCCCCCGAGGCCGACGCCCGCATCCGGGAGAAGCTGCGCCCCTCCAAGCGGCGCATACGCCTCCGCCCCGCAGTCGTTGCAGCGGCGGCGGTGCTGGTCCTGATCCTGGGAACCACGGCGATGGCCAGCGGCATCTTCTACCACGACATCCCGGACGCCATTGCACAGAGCCTTGAGCCAATCCAGCTGAGCAGCACCAGCCAGGGTATTACCATGACCGTCCAGTCCGCCACCGTGGAGGACGGTATGTTCACGGCCTATATCACCATGCAGGATGAGCAGGACGGAGAACGGCTGTCCCAGGGGGTGGACTTCTACGACAGCTACCGGATCAACACGCCCTATCGCGCCAGCGAGGTCCTCAGCGGCTACCGGCCGTTGGGCTACGACGAGCAGAGCGGCTCCTATGGCTTCCTGGTCCAGATTCAGGCAAAGGACGAAAATGGACGGACGCTGGATTTCTCCAAGGACAAATTCACCTTCTCCGTCCGACAGCTGATGTTGGGGCAGACGAAAAGCGAGCCGGAGCTGTTCCTGGATTGGTCCTCCCTGCCCATGGAACCTCAGACCGAGCAAAAATACTGTCTCGGCGTCTCGCACCAGGAGGGCTATGAGAAGCCGCAGCGATACCCTGACGGCACAGCGGACTTTCTCTGCCCCGGGACCATGGACGTTCCGGTCACGGACGGCGTCGCCATCACCGCCGGAGGATTCCTGGACGGCAAGCTCCACCTGCTGCTGCGCTATGACAATTATGGTCCGGATAACCACGGCTGGCTGAATCTGATCTCTCCGGACGATGGCCGGGAGGATATAACCAAGTGCGTCTCCATGAATTATCGGGAGGAGGACGGCAGCAAATACAACGAGCTGATCTACGACGTCACCCCCGAGGACCTGGAGGGCCGTACCCTGTCCGGCAGGTTTACCACCGGCGGCTACCTGCTGAACGGGGACTGGAAGGTGACCTTCTCCCTGACGGAAGAGTCGTAATGTTCACAAAATTCTGTTGATTTGCCCGATACTCCGTGGTATAGTGGCTCAATAACAACACCAAGGAGTGTCCGCCATGAAGCTCACCACCGCCAGCCGCACCTTCCAGCTCCTCACCCGCATCCTGGACGTGCGTACCCCCACCGAGCCCTTCCTGCCCTCCGTCCCGGAAAAGCCCGCCATCCCCCTGGGGGACGTACAGCAGCCCTTCCCCCGGGCCACCCCGGAGAGCCAGGGCCTCTCCTCCCGGCACATCCGGTCCTTCCTGGAGGAGCTGGACCGCGGCCGGGACCTCTACGCCCAGGACGTGATGATCCTCCGCAACGGAAAGGTGGTCTGTGAGGCCGCCTACGGTTCCCAGGACCTGCGCTCGGCCAAGTACACCTTCTCCGCCTGCAAGAGCGTGGTATCCCTGGCCGTGGGGCTGCTGGTGGACGACGGACTGCTGTCCGTCCGGGACACGGTAGCGGACATCTTTGACGAGGACGGCTCCCACCGCCGCAAGCTCAAAGGCATGACCGTGGAGGACCTGCTGACCATGCGCTCCGGCGTCCTGTTCACCGAGGCGGAGGCCCTGACGGAGGCGGATTGGGTCCGCCGGTTCCTGGAGGACTCCCTCCAGGGCGAGCCGGGCACAGAGTTTGCCTACAGCAGTCTGAACACCTACATGCTCTCCGCCATCGTCTGCCGCAAAACCGGAAAGAGCCTGACGGAGTTTCTCCGGGAGCGCCTGTTCGCCCCCATGGGCATCACGGACTTCCACTGGGAGACCTGCCCCAAGGGCATCGAGAAGGGCGGCTGGGGCCTCTACATCCGCCCTGAGGACCTGGCGAAGCTGGGCCAACTGGTGATGGATGGCGGTCTGTGGCGCGGAGAGCGGCTGATTTCCCGGGAGTACCTGGCCGCCGCCACCACGGCCCACGCCGTTCCCCCGGCGGAAACCGGGGATTTCAACTACGGCTATCAGATCTGGGTGGGGCGGCACGAGAACACCTTCCTGTTCAACGGAATGTTGGGCCAGAACGTCCTGGGCTTCCGGGACACGGGGATCATCGTCGTATCCCACGCCGGTGCGGACACAGACTTCCAGGAGAGCCGGTATTTTGAAATCGTCAGCCGGTACTTCGGCGGCGCTTTCCCCGCCCAGGTCCCGGAGGACGCGGAGGCCCAAGGGGCGCTGGCGGACACGGTTCGCTCCCTCTCCGCCTACAGCCGGGAACCCGAGCCCATCGGCTCCGCCGCCGCGCCCTTCCTGAACCGCTCCTTCGTCGTCCGGGACAGCCGCGCCGCCTCCGTCGGCCTGCTCCCCCTGGCCCTCCAGGCGCTGTACAACCACTACGCCGCCGGGGTGACATCCGTGGCCGTCAGCGCCAAGGGTGAGCTGCCGGAATTGATCTACCGGGAGGCAGACGCGCTCCACCGCCTCCCGGTGGGCCTGGGCCGTCCGGCAGTGACAGAGCTGGACTTCCACGGGAACGTGTTCCACGTGGCCGCCCTGGGCCGCTTCACCCACGACGAGGAGGAGCGCCCCGTGTTCTACATCCGTCTGGACTTCATCGAGACGCCCTGCGTCCGGATCCTCAAGCTGGTGCTGGATGGGAACCGGATGCTCCTGCGGCAGACGGAGACGCCGGGGATCCCCTACATCAGCGGAAAGCTGTCCCAGGCCGCGCAGTCTCCCCTATATCGTCCCCTGCTGCTGGTGGCCGCGGGGGGCGCGGAGGAGGACTACCTCCTATTCAAAACCCAGCAGGTGCTCTCCCCAGAGCTGACCTGCTCAGAATAACAGAATGAGCGTCCCGGGACCATTTCATCCCGGGACGCTCCCTCTGTTACTCCGATTTCTCCGCAAACAACTCCTCCACAAGCTCCTCCGCCTCCGCGAGACGCGCCGCGGGAACAAAAAACCGGAGGGTTTCCGCCAGCGAACCCGTCTTGATGGCCAGCCCGGCTCCCAGAGAGCTCTCCTTGACAAAGGGGATGTCGTGCTGCCGAAGAACGTCCGCCAGCATCCCCGCCCAGATCGGGCTCTTCTCCGTCAGGAAGCACATGCCCTCCTGTTTCCCGGCCGGGGGCGCTGTCAGGGTCTCATAGGTCTCCATGCTCATGATCACCAGGTCGCCGTAGCCGTTTTTGGTGATGAAAATCGGCTCATTTTTCGCGTGACAGAGCTCTGAAATCTCGGTCGTATTGCGCAGGTCGGTGATCGGTCTGATCTGCGGCATATCATCTCCTCCCTTCTATGTGCATAATTATAGCATAATTACGCGCATCCTGCAACCGTTTTTTTACCAGATGACCTTTTGGAAATTTTACAAGTGAGCCTTGCTGGACAACTTTCCTCCCCTGTGCCATACTGTAGATGCCGGTAATAACAGGAATATCAACTGATTGGAGGAGGATTTATGCCGTTGTCCATTGGAGAAAAGATTTCCCTGCTGCGGAAGGAACGGAATATCACCCAGACAGAGCTTGCGGAGTACCTCTTTTTAGCGCCGCAGACGGTTTCCCGATGGGAGGCGGGCGGCGGAACGCCGGAGATCACCCTGCTGCCCAGAATCGCGGCCTTTTTCAGCGTGAGCATCGATGAGCTGTTCGGGGTGACTTCCCTGAAACGGGCGGAGGACCTGGTGTGCAAATACTCCGTCCTGCGGGACGAGCGGTCCTTTCAGGAGGCTATGGAGTGCGTGAACTCTCAGATGCAAACCATCGGCGCTGCTCTCAAAAGCGGCGCGGAGGACCCCGCCGGACTGGAGGCAGACCTGGACCAGCTGGAGGCGGAGAAGATGCACCTGTGGATCCAGCAGGGCCGGGAAGCCTTTCAGCGGGCTTTGAACATCGCGGATTCCTTTGTGGAGAAGACGGAGGGGCGTCCGGAACACCTGTGGTATCTGCCCATGCGGCTGCAAAGAAATCAGCTGCGCGCGAACCTGGGAGTAGGGCGGGACGTTCTGGCGGAGTGCAGGAAAAACTTTGTGGAAGGTCCGGACGTGACCACGCTCCAGCTGTATCTCAACATGCTGTCAGAGCTTCAGAACTATGGGGCGGTCCTTGACATCCGGAATACGGAACCCGCAGTTGAGGAGATTCTATTTCCGGTCTCGGAGAAGAATCTGGACATATGGTGGCTGCTCGTGAAAGCCGCCGCCGAAACAGACCGTGCGGATTTCATTGCCCAGTATCTGTCACCCATCCTGGCGGTCTGCACAGAACGGGATGAATATGAGTTTCTTATGGTCCTGCTCCCCTTCTATCAGAGGGGGCGGCAGGAGGAACAACTGGCGGAGGCCAAGGGGAGGCTGCTGTCTCTGCTGCCGGGAATGGGGTTCAACCAGTATTTTGAAGAAAAGGTCAGACAGAGGATCGAAGCATTCTGAACCCGGTCCGGCACACAGCAAAGAGGGAGCTTCCGGGGTTTTTCCCGCAAGCTCCCTCTTTTGTTTACAATATGATGCAGATCAGTCCGCCGCTGCCCTCGTTGACGATTCTTTGCAGCGTCTCTTGGAATTTCAGCCGTGCATCCATGGGCATCCGGTAGAGCTTCGCCTGCAAGTCCTCGTTGACCAGCTCGTGGAAGCTGCGGCCGAAGATGTTGCTCTCCCAGATCTGGGCCGGGTCGCCGGAGAACTTCTCCATGAGGTAGTTCACCATATCCTCGCTCTGCTTCTCGTTGCCCACGATGGGGGACACCGTGGACTCGATGTCCACCTTGAACATGTGAATGGACGGGGCGCTGGCCTTCAGCTTCACGCCGTAGCGTCCCCCCTGCCGCATGATCTCCGGCTCCTCCAGCAGCAGCTCCTCCATGGTGGGCATGACGATGCCGTAGCCGGTCTCATACACGTTGGTCAGGGCGTCGGACACCTTGTCGAACCGGGCCTTTACCCCCGCCAGGTTGGTCAGCAGCTCCATCAGGTCCCCGTCGTCGGCCACCGTAAATCCGGACTGGGTGGACAGCGTCTCGTAGAACAGGGACCTGGGCAGCTGGAGCTCCGCCGAGGCCACGCCCTTCCCCAGGTCGATGGACAGCACCCGGCTGAGGGAGATGTTCTCCTGCTCCCCCATCTCCTTGACCACGCTCTCCACGTCCCGGATGTGGGCCATCCGGTTTCCGCCCTCCCGGACCACGCCGTAGACCGCCGTCTGGATGGGGTGGCCCACCGGAAGCGCGTCCACCCAGGCGGGCAGGAAGAAGCGCAGCTCCCGCAGGGGGAACTCGTAGAGGATGGATTTGATGATGTACGTGATGGACTCCTCCGTCAGCTCCAGGCAGTTCACCGGCAGGCACTGGACGCCGAAGCGGCTGGCGATGTCCCGGCTGATGCTGACGGCCCGGCTGCCCCGGGGGTCCTGGGAGTTGAGCAGCACCACGAAGGGCTTGCCCAGCTCCTGGAGCTCGGTGATGACCCGCTCCTCCGCCTCCAGGTAGTCCTCCCGGGGGATGTCGGTGACGGAACCGTCGGTGGTGATGACCACGCCCACGGTGGAGTGCTCCTGGATGACCTTCCGGGTGCCGATCTCGGCGGCCTCGGCCATGGGGATCTCGTGGTCCATCCATGGCGTCATGACCATCCGGGGTTCCCCGTCCTCGAACTGTCCCATGGCCCCCGGGACCATGTAGCCCACGCTGTCGATGAGGCGCACCGCGAAGCTGGCCCCGCCCTCCAGGGTGATGTCCACCGCCTCCTCAGGGACGAACTTAGGCTCGGCGGTCATGATAGTCTTCCCGCTGCCGGACTGGGGGAGCTCGTCGATGGCTCGCTCCCGGCGGTAGACGTTGTCGATGTTGGGGATGACGCAGGTCTCCATGAACCGCTTGATAAAGGTGGACTTTCCCGTCCTGACCGGTCCCAGCACTCCCACAAACAGGGAACCGCCGGTCCGTGTGGCAATATCCTGATAGAGATCCGTGTTTGTCATAGTTACCTCCCATGCGCCCAGGCGCATTTTTGTAAAACCTCCGTGCGTGGGAGGTTTTCCTTCTACTGTTGTAACTGTATGACAGCCTGGCCGGAAATATGCATCGACAAAGATGCGAAGCATCTTTGTCGAAAGGGTTCCGCTTTGCTCTGCGCCTCGGTTGTCCGCTTACAGCGGACAATTCGACGCTCGCTCCGCGCAAAGTGTTTTTCCGAGGTACACGCCCCCGGAAAAACGATTGAAATTTATTTGCCGCCTGCGGGCGGCAAACTCCTGCGGAGGGCTTTGGGGGAAAGTTGAACCAGCCCTCCGTTTGAGAGGGCCGGTCCAGCTTTCCTCAATAATACTGCGCCTGAGCTCGCCAGAGTTGGGCGTAAAGGCCCTCCTCCTGGGCCAGGAGCTCCTCATGGGCGCCGGTCTGGACGATGGCCCCGCCGTCAAAGACATACACCACGTCACAGAACCGGCAGGAGGACATGCGGTGGGAGATATAAACGCTCGTCTTTCCCTCCACCATCCGGCCGAAACGGCTGTAGATCTCGTACTCGCTGACCGGGTCCAGGGCGGCGGTGGGCTCGTCTAAGATGACCACGGGGGCGTCCTTGTAGAGGGCTCGGGCGATGGCCAGCTTCTGGCCCTCGCCGCCGGAGAGCTCCACGCCGTCCTCCTTCTGCTGGAAGAGGCCGGTGTCCAGCTTTTCCGGCATGGCCGCCACGCACTCACGCATTCCGGATTTCTCCAGACAGTCCCAGACCCGCCTATGGTCGTAGTCCACGCTTGCCGCCACGTTCTCCCCCAGCTTCATGGAGAAGAGCTTGAAGTCCTGGAACACCACCGACAGCAGGGACAGGTACTCGCCGTAGTCGTACTTGCGGATGTCGATGCCGTTGAGCAAGATTTCCCCCTCCGTGGGGTCGTAGAGGCGGCAGAGGAGCTTGATGAAGGTGGTCTTCCCCGCACCGTTGGGGCCCACGATGGCCAGCTTCTGGCCCTTGGGCAGGGTGCAGGTCACGTGGCGGAGGCTCCACTGCTCCTGGTTGGGGTAGCGGAAGCTCACGTCCCGGAACTCCAGGTCGTAGTCCCCGTCGTCCCGCTTCTCCACGGGGAGGGTGCCGTTGTATTTTTGCGAGGGGGTATCCAAAAAGGCGGCGAACTCCCGCATGTACTTCCTGTGGAGGTCCAGGTGGCCCAGCATCTCGATGCCCTGGCTCACCGCCCCGGCGAAGGCGGTAATGGCCCCCACCTGCATGGACACCGCGCCCACGGTGATGAGGCCCGCCATGGCCTTGAGACCCACGAAGGCGTAGGACAGGAGCACGGTCAGCAGGTTCACCACCGAGATCAGGGAGCGGATCGTCTGAGCCCGCATGTAATTCTTCCTGAACCGGGCGTTTTTGGTCTTCTCGTTGCGCATGAATTTGTCCAGGACCATACCGCCCAGGTTGTAGGTCCGCATATCCTTCCCCACCGGGTAGTCCACCAGGCGGTAGAAGGCCCCGAAGCGGCGGTTGCCGTCGATGCCGTCCTCGTACATCTTCATATCCGCCTCGTTGACCCATTTGGTCAGAGGGATGCTCGCCGCCGTCACCCCTAAAGCGGCCGCCAGCAGCGCCAGCGCCGCCCAGGGGGCGTTCAGGAAGCGCACCCACGCCGGGGCGTCCGGGGCCACATTCCCCGGGACAAACAGGCGGCTCACCGTCAGCAGGGCATAGAGGATGGTCGCCCCGTGACCTAGAGCATCGGCCAGGTCATAGAGAAACCCCAGCGTGCCGCCACCGCCGCCGCAGTTCCGGCTGGCCTCCACGGCCCGGGTCTTCCTGTCCATGATCTCCTGGGTCTCCAGCTGCTGATAGTCCATGGTCAGACACTTCTTCATAACCGCCATATCCGTCAGATTGTCGGACTTGCGCAGCTGGCTGTCCTTGTAGGGCTTCAACAGTCGGACGGCCAATCCGATGCCAAAGTTCAGACCCACCATCCACCAGACCAGGGTCATGACCCCCTCGCCGCCGGTCAAGAGGCAGTCCAGGATCTTCGCCCCCAGGATGATGCTCACAAAGGGAAACGCCGAATCCAGCAGGGCGCACAAAACCGTCACCGGCAGCAGTCCCGGCATTTCCTCCGATACCACCCGGAGGGACGCGCGGAAGTCCCGGAAAAATTCCCGCAGCTCAGTTTTCTTCATGACTGCCGCCCTCCTTCTTGTCCTTGTACCAGGAGCTCTGTATCTCGAACAGTTTCGCGTAGGCCCCGCCCAGATCAAGCAGCTCCCGATGGGTCCCCATCTCCGTGATGCGGCCATTTTCCATGTAGACCACCCGGTCGCAAAACTGGGTGGACCCCAGGCGGTGGGAGATGAAGACGCTGGTCTTGTCCGCCGTCTCCCGGGCGTACTTCCGGTACAGGTCCGCCTCCGCCAAGGGGTCCAGGGCGGCGGTGGGCTCGTCCAGGATCAGCAGGGGCGCGTCCTTATAGAGCGCCCGGGCGAAGGCCAGGCGCTGCCGCTGGCCGCCGGAGAGCTCCACGCCGTCCTTCTCCATCTGCTGGGTCAAGCTGGTATCCAACCCCCTGGGCAGGGCGGTAACGGCCTCCCGCAGTCCCGCCTTATCCAGCGCCTTCCAGGCCCGCTCCCGGTCATACGCCTCCCGTCCGGCCAGGTTCTCCCCAACGGCGAAGGGCAGCAGGTTCACGTCCTGGAACACCGTTCCCACCAGCTTGAAGTATTCCTTCCGGCCGAACTGCTCCACAGGTATGCCGTCCATCAGAATCTCCCCGCTGTCCGGGCGGTAGAGGCCGTTCAGCAGCTTCACCAGCGTGGTCTTGCCCGCGCCGTTGAGCCCGACGAGGGCGATCTTCTCCCCCGGCTCCAGGGTGAGGCTCAGGTGGTCTATGGTCGGCGCGGACCCGCCCGGATAGGTGAAGGTCACGTCCCGCAGCTCCACCCGGGGCGGGCGGCAGACGGAATCCGCTTTCACGCCGCCGCCTGCGGGGGGTGCGTCGTCCCGCTCCATGAAGACCCGGTAGTTGTCGAAGGCAATGTTGTTGTAGAGGGTGTTGTCCGTGGTCTGGATGAACTCATTGAGCCAGGTCGTCAGGGCGGCGATGATCCCCAGGGAGAAGGTGAACCCCGCCGCGTCCGTCTCTCCCGCGAGAAACGCCGAGACCAGCACCGTATAGGCCAGAATATCCCGGAGGGCCAGGAACAGGGTATCGCTGGTCAGGGCAGCGATCCTCCTCCTGTCCAGCCCCCGCCGCCATGCCCACTCCTTCTGCAAGATCGCCCGCACGGAGGCAATGAACCACCCCTCCATCCGGTAGAGCCGCACATCCTTTCCGTTGACCGGATCGTCGGACTGGGCGAGGAGGTAGTCCCGCTCCCGGTAGCTCTGGATGCGCTCCGGCTGCGTGCGCTCCTCATACCGTCGGATCACCGCGTCCAGCCCCATGCCGACAGCGGTCATGCCCGCCAGCACCAGCAGGATGCGCCAGTCCAGCGCCACCGCCGCCGCCCCGTAGGTCAGGATGCCCAGCAGACTGCGCAGCCAGGGCTCCATGGCCCAGACCATGGCGTCCACGCCGCCCGCCATCGGGTTGCCCGCCATATTCTTGGCGGCCGCCAGCCGTTTCTGGCCCTCGGCGGACTCCAGACAGCCGTAGTCCATGGTCAGGGCCTTTTCCATCAGCATCCCCACACACGCCTCCATGCGGAAGTCCTTGCGCAGGATGATGTTCCGGTTCTCCAGCCAGTCCCGCAGGAGGGTGGCGGCGGCGTAGAGGACCATCAGTCCCCCGATCACCGCCAGATACCGCCCCATGCCCCCGCCCCGGGTCAGCGCCGCCACCGCCGCCGCGGGCAGCAGGGCGGAGAGGAGCGGCAGAAGCAGCTTCATTCCCACGAGCGCCCCCAGCAGCAGGGGGAACCGTTTTTCGTACTGGACCAGCCGCTTCAGAAGCCATATCTCATTGCTGAGAGCGGAATGTCGTTTCATGATACATCCCTCCTTTGCCGTTGATGGGGACAGTATAGCACAACTATTCCCCAAAAAGAAAATCCGCGCACGAATTGCAGAAATTCGTGCGCGAATTGCATAGGTGGCGCGCAGCGCTGCCGGGACCGGTCGTTGGGCGCAGCCCAATGACGGTCCCCGTGCAGGCTGACCACCGGCCCGCTATAGGGGCAATAAAATCTCCGTGGCGAACACCCCCGGCTCATTCTGCCGGTTGACGTAGCCGCCGTACTTCTCCACCACCCGGTCGATGCGCTTGAGGCCGTGGCCGTGGTTCCCCCGCTTGGAGGAGATGTAGGCCGTGTCGATCTTCCGCACGGTTTCGGCCGTGGCGTTGGAAATGGAGACGTAGAGCTGCTGCCTGAGCACGCCGATGTAGAGCCTGAGGAACCGCTGCCCCTCCTCCACCTTCTCGCAGGACTCCATCGCGTTATCGATGAGGTTTCCCAGGATGACGCACAGGTCGATGTCGGAGACGGTGAGGCTCTTGGGCGCCACGGCCCTGAAGTTGAGGTCGATGCCCTGCTTGAGCACCAGGGAGAGCTTGGCGTTGAGGATGGCGTCCACGCTGACATTTCCGGTCTCCGCCAGGGCGTGGATGCCGTCCAGATCCTTCTCCAGGCGGTCCAGGTACTCCCTGGCCCCCTCGCTCTGCCCCATGTCCAGGCGGGCCTTGAGCGTTTGCAGGTGGTTGTGGTAGTCGTGCCGCCAGCCCCGCATGGTCAGATACAGATTCTCCACCTCGGCGATCTGCCGGGCCAGGAGCTTATTCTGATAGGCGGCGATCCGCCGGTCGCCGCGCCTGTGCAGCAGCCAGACCGCCAGGACCGCGCCGAGCGCAGAGCACACGGGGACCAGCAGAAGAACAACCCAGCCCATGCCCTAACCCTCCCGATAGTAGTTGATAAACGCCCGGTTCAGCTTCTCCCAGGCCCCCCGGCTGACGGGGACGACGCGCTCCCCCTCCAGAGAGCACTCATTCCGCCCCACCCGCTCCACATAGCGCAGATTCACCAAAAAGCTCCGGTGTGTGGGAACAAAGTCCTCCCCCAGCCGGGAGGCCAGGGCAGAAAGGGCGGCTTTCACCGTGATCGGCCCCGCCGCCGTCTCCACCAGCACCGTATGGCCCCGGGCCTCCAGGTAGATAATGCTGTCCTCCTCCACCCGCCGCCGCTCCCCGTCCACCTCCAGCACCACGTAGCGGCTCGTCCGGGTGATGTGCTCCAGGGCGAGATCCAGCAGGGGGAAGAGATTTTCCTCCGTCATCGGCTTCATGAGATAGCGCAGCGCGGCCACCTCGTACCCATCAAAGACGCAGCCCGAATCGTTGGTGAGAAACGCCAGCGCCACCCGGGCGTCCGTCCTGCGGATCTTCCGGGCCACCTCCAGGCCGCTGAGGTTCCCGCCCCCTAAGTCGATGTCCAGTAGGATCAGGTCGACGGGATAGCTGCCCGCCATCTCAAAGAGGAGCTCCTCCCCGCTGGCGAAGGCGCGGATATGGCAGGGGGTCCCCCGCGCCGCGCCCCAGCGTCCGGCGAGGGCGTCCAGCCGCACCGCCTGGGTCTCCTCGTCATCACAGATGGCTATGTGCATCGCAGCGCCTCCTCTTCCTGAAGATCTGCATCAAGGGAACCTTTCTCAAGGGGAATCGGTCAGGAGATCACCTGATAGCGCAGCCTGAGATAGGAGTCCTCCAGAACCGCACACTCCAGCAGCTTCAACACGCCTAATTGGGACAATTCGTCTTCAAATTGCAGCGATTTCCCATCAATCAAGGTGGATGTGTCCTTGCCGCCAATCAAAACAGGGGCAACCACAATGTCAATATAATCAAACAGCTTTTCCCGCAGGAACAGCCCGTTCAAGGTTCCCCCGCTCTGTATGGTGATCCTCTGGCAGTCATAGTCGGACTTGAGTTTTTCCAGGGCCTCCGTTAAGGACAATTCCTGCTGATAGATGATATGCAGGTTATCCTCCTTCACCTGAAACGCCGGATGGTCCGCATTGGACGTGATAAGCACAAAGTCCTTTGATAAGGCGCAAAAATAGCGAATACCATGCTCCGTCAAATGATGGTTGTCGATGAGGACAAAGGAAACGGGCAGCTTACTCGGCATCTCCTTCGTGTTGACGCCCATTTTTTCCTGTACTCTGCCGGAATTGAGCGACCACAAATCGGTGCTCTGTTCGATCTCATAATACTGGTACAGCCCCTCCTGGACGCCCATAATTTGGGGGAAATCCTTGTCCACATCAAACGCATCGGTCGCCCCCGTGCTGATTTTCCCGTCAACAGACATCAGCATAAATAGTGTTGTAATCGGTCTTTTCATCCTACTGCACCTCAATATAGTCGCTGTATGTTTCTCTCCACTTCTCCCCGGCCCAATACGCCGAGCCGTCCCGGCAGCGGTCGAGAAATTTGTACTCGAACAACTCCCGGCGGACCATCTCTACATCGCTGAAGGCAATGGCGCTCTTGATCACCTCGTTTACCTCCCTCTCGGTGTACTGCCGCCCCTCCTCGAACCGCCCGGCGATGCGCGCCAGCGCCAGGATGCGCATGGGCCTCTTCTGGGGGTACTGCACCAGCTTGTCCCCCTCCGTATAGTATCGCCGCAGCTTATCGCAATACCGCTGTACTTCTTGTTCCATTTTGCTGTCCTCCTCTCTACAGGTCCCTCGCCACCAGGACGTATGCCTCCGTGCGCCTCACCTCTCGGAATCCATGGCGCAGAAACAGTCCCACGGAGGGGTTGTCCAAGGCGATGTCGTCATAAAGTCTCTCTACGCCGTTCTCCCCGGCCGCCTGGCACAGCAGCTCCAGCCCCTGTCCGCCGTAGCCCCTGCCCCGGTGGGAGGCGTGGACAATCACATCACAGAGAAACCCGCCCAGCTCCCCGTCGAAGTGGTACGCCGCCTCCCCCACGAAGCCCTCCGCGCTGCGGAGATAGCGGTAGAATCTCCCCTCCGGGTCCTCCACCCAGCGGCGATGCCAGTCCGCCCAGCGTTCCGGCGGGAAGTCGATGGTCCCTCCATAGGCGTGGTTGTACGCCATGGTGTCCGGGTCGCTCAGAAGCGCCCGCCGGAAGGAGAGCTCCTCCAGGGCCGGGCTATACAAGGTTATCTGGGACATCGTATGACCTCCTTGTCAGTAGACGTCCCTTATGATACCCCATTCCCGCCCCACTGTCAACAAAAACGGACCGGAGGCATCCGCCTCCGGTCCTCGCTCATGCTCTCGCCCTGGGAATCAGCAGCAGCCGGTCCGGGGTGATCTGGCTCTCGTCCGCCAGCTCGTTCACGGACAGGATCCCCTCCCGGGTCGCCCGGTACTGCTTTGCCACGGCCCACAGGGTCTCCCCTGTCCCCATCTTCCGAAGGATCAGGGACGGCGCCTGCCCCTGGTCCTGGGGCTCCTCCTCCGTCTCTCCGCCGCTGACGCACAGATACCGCCGACGGTGGACCCCCGTGATCTCGCACTCCACCGGGAAGCGCAGCTCCACGCCCTCCGGCGTGATGTTGGCAATCACGTCCCCGCGGCAGAACGCCTCCGCCTGGCAGTCCCCGCCGTCCTCCTCGTCCGGAATGGAGACGGTGAACTCCCGCCGGACGCTGCCCAGCTGGCCGCTCTCGTCCATATACAGGCACCGGGCCCAGACGGGCACCTTCCACTCGCCGCCCTCCAGCCGGGCCCCGCCGCAGCTAATGGCCGTATCCACCACCGAGCGCACCGCCGTACCCGTCTCCAGCAGCTCCCGGACGTTCTGCCGCCGGACGTTCTGCTGGCTGTCCTCGCCGATCTCCAGCTCCGTCATCTGGCAGGCCACCGGCGCGGCGGTGCTGTAGAGGTCCGCGATGAACCCAATCTCCAGCCGCTTCCACACCGTCACCCGGGTGCACAGGGACACCGTCAGCGTCAGCGTGCAGGTGTCGTCCGGGGCGCTCTCGCTGCCCGCGCGGCAGTCCAGGCTCAAAAGCCGGTAGGCCGCCTCGCTCTCACAGTCCTCGTCGAACCCGTTTCCCTCCAGGATCTGGGAGAAGGGCAGCTCCTGTTGGAGCAGACTCAGCCGCCCCCCCGCCTCCCGATAGAGCACCGTGGCCGACAGGAACCCCTTCACCACCAGCTTGCTCCCGATGAGCTTGCTGTCCGAGCCCCGGATGTCCACCCGGGTGGACAAAATTTCCTCCGCACCGCCCCGGCCCGGCGACAGGGGCAGCTCCTCGGAGAAGGTGAACTCCTTCTCCCGCACCCCCGCCGCCACCCGGGTCTCCTTCTTCTCCCGGAGCAGCTGGATGTTTCCCTCTTCCCCCTCCACGCCCGTGCAGACGGAGAGAGACACGTGGCGGCAGAGGGCGGGGTACAGCATCAGGTTCGCCCTGGTCAGTACCTTCCGGGGGTTGAGTACCCGGGTGTCGATGCTCCTCAGCTCTCCCCGGATGTCCAGCTCCTCGCCGTCCCCCTGTCCCTCCCCGTAGCACTGGAAGGGGATCTGGAAGTGCAGGGAGCGCAGCCCCTCCTCCTTCTCCGGTATGTACAGCACCGACACCTCCACGTTGCCGCTGGCGCAGAAGCGTCCGTCCCCGGTCAGCTCCCGGCCCGTGAGGCACACGCAGCCGGTGGTATCCACAACGCGTGCGATGTCCCCGCAGCTGTCGGGCACGATGTTTTCCCGCATGGTCTCACAGGGGAAGGGAGCGAAACGGAGTGTTTCGTAGTATTCATGATCGGCTTTTTGCAGTTTCAGTTCCATATCTGGCGTCCTCCTTTGGCGTATGACAGACCTGCTTGCCTCATTGTATGAGGAGGACGCCTTCGGTTATTCCTTCATCTTGAAAATCCGCTTGAGAATCCCGTTGAGAAACTTCGGGGATTTGACAACGACGATCTTCATAGCCGCCTCCTTCCTTCACCTGCGCATACAGCCGCAGCCGCAGGCAATCAACAGAAATGCCACAAGAAACAGAAGGAAGCCGGTCGGGAAGATCACCGCAATCAGAATGCCCAGGCCCAGCGCCGTGGCGCAGGCTCCCAGCCAACGGCAGTTTCTCATTTCCTCTCCCCCCTGTCTCCTGGTCTGTTACCATTATATACAGCCCGGCGGCGGAGGTGCAAAAGGAGGCCCCGGAGGGCGCGCGCGTCCTCCGGGGCCTTGGGGTTGCCTTTTCTCGGGTTTTCTGAATAGGTTATGCCTTGGCCGCAAGGGCGGCTTCCAGTTCGCCGTAGAAGACGGTCAGACGCTCGCCAAGGTCCATAACGATCATGTCGTCCTCGCCTTCGACGGTGACAACAAAATCAGTCAGGCCCTTGTACTCCACAAAGCTCTCCAGAACCTCGCGGAGAATCGCTACGGTCACAAGCTCGTCGGGGTCAAGGGGTTCGTCTTCGGTGTCGATGACCAGCGCCTCGTCAAGAGCCCAGTAGATCGCCTGTGCGTAGTCGTGGTCTGCCCACTGGAAGTCCTCGGGGAGCTCCACATCCTCGACGCCCTCGTACTGGCGCAGAGCCTCCAGCAGCTCGGCCGTGGAGATCAGGCCAGCCAGAGGGATTTCCTCGTCTTCGATGGTGGTAGCGTCGGCAGAAGCAGCAGCAAAGCCATCCACCATGGGAATGTCTTCATTCCCGGGAATAACAGGATCGTCTGGCTGCTCATTGTCCGTGGAAGGAACATAGAGAGAAAGCACCCTGTCAAAGTCCAGAGATGTTGTTCCCTCCGGCAGTTTTCCCGCGTGGATGGGATCTCCATTGTGGTCGTAAACGACATCCAAGTGGTTCCCCTCCGCGTCCGTAATGGTGACGTTGCCCTCCTCGTCCACGGAGATGGTATAGCCGTTGCTGGTGTAACTGCCCATGCGTACCGCCATGACCGTGCCGGACTGTGCCTCATTTTCGGAGATCTCACCGCCGGACATCTGGAAGTTGCCGCCTTTGTTCTTGTCTTGATCTACCCCTATACCGCCTCCGCTGACGGACGATGTATTCTGGGTAATCTTGCCGCCAGTCATGTTGACTGTACCGTCAACCCGCACATATACACCGCCGCCACAGCTGTCCACATCTACCAGCTGGCCGCCGGACGGGCGTTTCCCCACGGCTTTGTTGCCGCTGATCTCACCGTCACTCAAATTGAGGGTTCCATCTGATACAAAGACACCGCCGCCGTACTTGCCAGCCCGGTTGTCCGTGATCTCACCACCGGTCATGTTAAAGGTAGCGCCTGTTGTCACACTTACACCGCCACCTACTGAACCACTCCAGTTATGTGTGATCTCTCCACCGGACATGTTGAAGGTCCCTCCGTAGTACACTCCAACACCGCCGCCTGTAGCGTTCTGCTGGTTGTCGCAGATGATCCCACCGGTCATATTGAAGGTAGCATTGTCCACATTTACACCCCTACCGACGTTTTGGGTGACCTTACCGCCGTTCAATGTGAACTCGCCGCCATTGTTTACAGCGATACCACCCGCGTTGGAACCGGTAATGATGCCCGTCTCTTCGCCGCGGGACTCAGCGCCTTCTTCCATTACTTTATCCATTATGGTCAAAGAGGTATCTTCACCGGTTACCTTAATAACAGGCCCGCTTTTTCCTCCTCGCCAGAAGATATAGCTGTCGTACCCTTCGTCGTAATTATCTTTAGTGGTCACCTTTTCGTTGAGTTGCAGCTTGTGGCCATTCAGGTCGATGTTGGCGTCTATGCCATCGCTGATAACGAGGGTCTTATCCAGGGTGAAGTCGCCGCTCAGGTAGTAGTCATACGCTTTGCTCTCGCTGCCCTCTACATCATATCCGAGCAGTGCGCCAGTGTCGGTGTCGATGTAGTCCGTCGTAAGCTCCACCGCTGCAAACGCGGTGGTAGACAGCAGCGACAGCGCCATGATGAGGGCCAGGACCCGAGAAAAAATGTGCTTCTTCATAGTTTCGTTTCCTTTCTTTGCATTATTCGGACGCAAAGGGAGTCCGGTAACCGAACGAGCATAGAGCCCGAGGGGCCCCACAGCCTCTGGTTTTGCGTCTTGCGGTTTCCCGCAATTTGCCGTGCAACCGGTCGAGCGTGGGGCGTTTGCCCCGACGCACCTGGCTTTGCGTCCCACTGTTTCCAATGGTTTGCCGATGGGATTTGCGTAGGTAATTGATTTTGGGATGCATCCTCCTTCCATCAATTTATAGTCGAACTCCGTTTGGACATATACACCACCTGACCCGCCCCGAGGGTATGGCGGAAACAGGAGCATACACTTGTTGACAAAATTTTTATTTTGTCCTTTGGTTGCACGCTTTTAGGCAACTAAGCCCCAAAGAAAAGCAAAAAAGGGCATGAAAAGTAAGGACTGCGCAAAATGCTTTTTCACAGTCCTTGGATTTTCATGTCCTTTTTTCGTTAAACCGCTGATTTTGGGAAAACCGTCTTTCTTTTTTGGAAATCTATGCTATAATGAGGGAAAGCTAACTATGTAGAAATGCGACAAAATAAAAATTTTGTCAACATGACGAAAGTCACGTGACCAGCCCCAACTTTTCCAGCTGCCGCGCATGTTCCGCACCGGAGGTCATCAGATAAATCCGGGTGGTGTTGATTGAACTATGGCCGAGAACGTCCGCCAACTTTACGATGTCCTTGCAGACTTTATAGAAGGTTGTGGCGAACAGGTGGCGGAGGTTATGGGGGAAGACTTTGCTTTCCTCCACGCCTGCCTTTTTGCAGATGGCTTTCATTTCGCGCCAAATCTGGCCGCGCGAGATCGGCTTACCGCTTCCGGTGAGAAAAATCTCCCCGGAGGCGATTTTGTTTTTCTTGGCGTACTTGAGCAACTTCCGACGGAGCTTGTTGGGAAGTAAAATGCTGCGGATTTTGCCCTTGAGATTGATGTCCGTCGCCGTCCGGTTTGCAGCTTCAACAGTAATATAGCGGACCTCCGAAACGCGGATCCCCGTGGCGCAAATGGTCTCCATCAGGAGCTCCAATCGCTCCTGGCCCGTCTCACGGGCGGCGTCGAGTAAGCGCTGGTACTCCGCCTTGGTCAGCTCCTTGTTCTCCTCCCGGAACGCCTTCCTCTGCACTCGGAGAAACTTGATTTTGCAGTCTTCCCGACCCAGAAACCTGAGAAACCGATTGACAGCGGACAACATGGAGTTTATCGTCACTGGCGCATATCCCTGTTCCAGCAGGTACTCCCGCCAGCCGGATGCCTCCTCCAACTCCAGGTCATCCAGCCATGCCGCAAACGCCCGTACGTCCCGGCGGTACTTCTCCACAGTCCCTTTACTGCGCCCCTCGCTCTCCAAATAAGAGGTGAAGTTTAATATATCGTCTATACGCATAAAATGAATCCCCCTTTTGTGTTCCTTCTAAGTTTCACACAAAAGGGGGAAAAGATGTATGAAATTGTGCAACGAATCAAAAATTTCTGCGCACCCAACTCTGTTCCTACAGCAAATCCTCGTACTCCAGCAGCGCCGCCAGCGCCTTTTCGTTGGGGCGGTAGAGGTAGCGCTTCGCGCTGGGGTCCGGCTCCCGGTCAAACCAGCCCAGAACGTTACGCCCCAGGATCACGCCGGTATTGGCCGGGCCGCCCTGCTTTTTCACATCCTCTGCACGCATGGGACCGCTGTCCCGCAGAATGCGCACCACCCACAACGCCTGCTCCTTATAGGCGGTGAGGATCTTCTTTCGGCTCACGCCACCGGCGTTGACGCTGCCGGTGCGGCTCTCATGCTCCCGGATCACCGCCAGACGGCGCTTTCTATCCGGTCGCGGAGCGGACGCCTCCTTGGGATGCAGCACCACATCCACCTGCCCGATCCCCCGGCTGGTGCGCCCCACAAAGATCAGACCCAGCTCCAGCCGACGGCACAGGGATTTCATATCCGGGATGCGGGGCGACATGTATCCCCGCTTGGGCAGCGGCACGGCCACATAGACCCCGTCCGCCACCCGCTGCCGGTCCAGCGCCTGATAGATCAGCTCCAGGGTGAATCCCCGCTTGAGCTCTACCACGATCAGCTCCCCGTCCCGCAGAGCGGTGACGTCGCAGTCCTTTACCTCGCCCTTCACCTCGTAGCCCAGGCCCGTCAGGTAGTCCCGGACCGGGCCGTAGAGGTCGCTCTCCTTGTCCATCAGTATCCCCGCTTCCGGTCCACCAGGTGCTCCAGGGGCTCTCCGGCGCCATAATGGGCCAGATCGCGGCAGAACATGTCAATATCCAGGTCGCAGGTCAGCCCCAGGGACATGTTCCCGGACACGTGGGGCGTGATGATCATATTGGGACAGCTCCACAGCGGGTGATCCGCCGGAAGGGGCTCGGGGGTCATCACATCCAGCGCCGCGCCTGCCAGACGCCCGCCTTGCAGCGCCTCCACCAACGCCTCCTGGTCGATGGCGGAGCCCCGGCCCACATTGACCATGTAGGCCGTCTCCGGCAGCAGGGCGAGACGCTCCCGGGAGAGGATCCCCGCCGTCTCCGCCGTGGCGGGGAGGGAGAGGATCAGCGCGTCCGCCCGGGGCAGGACGCCCTCCAGCCCGGACAGGGGCACCACCCGGTCAAACGCCGGTTCCGCCGCACGTCCGCTGCGGCACACACCGGTGACCTCCGCCCCCAGGGCCTTGAGCCTCCGGGCGGTGTTGGAGCCTATGTCCCCGGTCCCCAGCAGGACCATATAACTGCCCGTGATGGAACGGATGGGCGTGAGGAAGGGCCACTCCCGCCGGAGAAGGGGCTGCTGGTACTCCGGCATCCGCCGCAGCAGCATCAGCAGCACCATGAGGATATGCTCGGAGATCGTCGGGCCGTAGGCCCCGGAGGAGTTGGACAGCAGGCAATCCGGGTGGGGCCAGATGGCGTCGTCCAGCAGGTGGTCCACCCCGGCGGAGGCGGCGCACAGCCAGCGCAGGGATCTCGCGCCCGGCAGCAGCTCCGGAGGAATGTAGCCGAATAGGACCTCAAAGTCCGCGATCTTCTCCTCCAGCGCGGCCTGGGTATCAAAATAGGTGACGGAAAATCCTACGCTTTCCGCCGTCCGTTCGATCTGGAGGCGGTGGGCGTCGGTGATGAAATGACTGGCGCATACGGCGATGTTTTTCATGTTGTTTCTCCTTCCCGCGCGGTATTTTTTATTGTTTCCAGAACCTTCTCCGCGGTCCGCAGTCCGTCGGCGGCGGCAGACAGGATGCCCCCGGCATAGCCCGCGCCCTCGCCGCAGGGCCACAGGCCCCGGACCGGGGACTGCCCGTCCTCCCCCCGCAGAATGCGCAGCGGGCAGGAGGACCGGGTCTCCGCCGCCGTCAGCACCGCATCCGGGGCGGCATATCCCCGGACCTTTTTGTCCAGGATGGGCAGGGCCTCCGCAAGCGCCTCACAGATGAAGTCCGGCAGAACCTCCCACAGGTTGCACCACCGCACGCCGGGGCGGTAGGTCGGGAGCACCCTCCCCGGCCCGGCGGAGGGACGGCGGAGCAAAAAGTCCTCCACCCGCTGAACCGGAGCGGCAAAGCCGCCCTCTCCGGCGGCGTAGGCCCGCGCCTCCAGCTCCTGCTGAAAGGCGATCCCCGCCAGGGGGCCGTCCCCCGGGAAATCTGCCGGGGTGACGCCCACCAGCAGCCCGCCGTTGCAATTGATCCCGTCCCGCGCATAGAAGCTCATGCCGTTGGTCACCGCCCGGTCCCGCTCGCTGGCCGCGGCCACCACCTGTCCGCCGGGGCAGACGCAGAAGCTGAACACGCCCCGTCCGCTGTCCAGGTGGCAGCTGAGCTTGTAACTGGCCGCCGGAAGCCGGGGATGGCCCGCCAGGGCCTTGTATTGGGCCAGGTCGATGTCCGCCTGACGGTGCTCGATGCGCACGCCTACCGCCAGGGGCTTGGGCTCCATGGGAACACCGGCGGCGTACAGCATTTCAAAGGTATCCCTGGCCCCGTTGCCCAGAGCCAGGACCACGGCCTCCGCCGGAAGGCGGTATGCACCCTCTGGACCTTCGACCTCCAGAGCGACCACCCGGCCGTCCAATATCTCCAGCCCCGCAAGCCGGTGGCCGAACCGGATGTCACCGCCCAATTTCTCCAGATCCCGGCGGATACTGACCAGCACTCGACGCAGATAGTCCGTGCCCACGTGGGGCTTCGCCTCCGTGAGGATGCTCTCCGGTGCGCCGTGGGCAACCAGCGTCTTCAGGATGAAGCGGTGGCGCAAGTCCCTGGTCCCGGTGTTCAGCTTGCCGTCGGAGAAGGCCCCCGCGCCGCCCTCGCCGAACTGGACGTTGGATTCCGGGTCCAGCTCTCCGGTCTCCCAGAATCGCTCTACGTCCTCCGCGCGCCGCTCCACGTTCCATCCCCGCTCCAGCAGGATGGGCCGCGCGCCGCAGCGGGCCAGGGCCAGGGCGCAGAACAGTCCTCCGGGTCCCGCGCCCACCACCACCGGCGGGAGGTCCGGCGGGCGCACGCCGTCCGGCAGACGGTACGGCGTCTCGTTGACCGGCGAGACATTTTTATTTTTGCAGCGTTTCAGCACATGACCCTCGTTTTTGACCTCTGCCCGCAGGGTGCAGATGAAGCGAACGCCCTCCCGGGCGTCGATCGCCCGGCGAAAAATCCAGCACCGGAGGACGTCTCCCTCCGGCACCCGCAGTACGGCCGAGACCTTCTGCCGCAGAAGCTCCTCGTCCTCATCCAGTTCCAGCCTGACGCGCTCAATTTGCAGCATTTTTCGCTTCCTTTCCGCCATCGCCGCGGTATCCCAGGGCGAAGGAAATCCGCGCCGCCGCCTCCAACAGGAGGCCCGTGGCCTGCTCCAGCTCCGGTGCATTGACCCGACGGAACATCCCCACCACGCACACCGCGTAGGCGGCGTCCCCGTTCACATCGAATACCGGCGCAGAGACCGACCGCAGCCCGATGCGGTACTCCCCGTTCTCAAGGGCGTAGCCCCGGGCCAGGATCTCCGGCACCTCCGCCTCCAGCGAGGCCGCGTCCGTGTGTCCGTGGGGGGTGTAGGCGGTAAAATCGCAGCTGCGCAGCAGGCTCCTCCGCCGGCCCTCCGGCAGATAGGACAGCAGCAGCTTCCCTTGGGAGGTACAGTGCACCGGCAGACGGGCCCCCTTTCGGGACACCACCCGCAGGTCGCTGTGGGCATCGGCGCAGTCCAGGACCAGCACCTCGCCCCGGTCCAGGGCGGCGATAGAGACCGACTCCCCTGTCTCCTCCGCCACGCGCCGCATCGGCTCTGCCGCCGCCTCCAGCACGTTCCACCCCTGGCTGACAGCGCAGCCGTACTCAAACAGCCGCACCCCCAGCCGGTACTTCCCGTCCTCCGGGGACTGTTCCACCACGGCGGAGGGGCGCATGGCGGAGAGCAGCCCGTGGACGGTGGCCTTCGGAATGCCCGTGCGGCGGGAGAGCTCCCCCAGGGAGAGAGGCCCTCCCGTCAGGCAGGAGAGCAGCTCCATCGCCTTGCCCACCGACCGGACGCCTCCCGGTTCCCGCCCGGTCATGAGAACGCCTCCAGTCGGCCGGACCGGCAGGCGATCAGCTGTGCGGCCACGCTCACCGCGACCTCTGCCGGTGTTTCCCCGCCGATGGGCAGGCCGATGGGGGCGTGGACCCGGTCGATCTCCGCCTCTGTGAAGCCGTTCGACAGCAGGCGCTCCCGCGTGGCGGCGATCTTCTTTTTGCTGCCAATGCAGCCAATATACTTCGCCGGGGTCCGCAGCACCTGGGCCAGGACCTCATAGTCCGCCTGGTGGCCGGGGGTCATGATGACCGCGTAGTCCTCCTCCGCAATGGGACCGACCCGCGCCAGGGCCTCGGAGAAGGGGCCGCAGAGCAGCGTGGACGCCTCTGGGAAAAAGGTCCGGGTCACCGCCTGCTCCCGCTGGTCATAGACCACCACCCGGAAGTCCGTCATGGCCAGGAGGTGCGCCAGCTCCCGGGCCACGTGGCCCCCTCCGAAGAGGAACACGGCACCCGCAGGGGTCAGGGGCTCGACAAAGAGGGGCGTCCCGCCCTCGTCCAACACGCCCCGCTTCCCCAGCAGGGGCGAGAGACACCCCGTGGAGACCTCCAGTCCCCGCAGACCGTTTTTTGCGTCGTAGGTTCCCATGCGCCAGCCGGTTTCCGCCATGGAAGTGACCAGCCACGACGGCCCGGGGGCGTCCAGCAGCGTCAGCGCGTTTTCCAGCGTTTCCACCGCTACCCGGTCCGCAGGATCAAAGTATTGGAAGTATACCCGCACGTCCCCGCCGCAGATCATGCCAATGTCGGCGATCTCCCCAGCGGAGAGGAGGTAGGTCTCAAAGCGGGACTCCTTTCTTTCCAACAGCTCCGACGCCAAGCGGGCGGCATGGTACTCCACCGCGCCGCCGCCAATGGTGCCGATGGCTCTGCCGTCCTCCAGGACCAGCATCTTGGCCCCTGCGCCCCGGGGGGTGGAACCGTGGCTGGCCACGATACCGCAGAGGACGGCGGGACGGCGGCGGGACAGCTCTTGCAGCAGGGCGGAAAACAATTTCTTCATCTGGCGTACCTCTCAAAAATACAGTCTTCCCTTTATCCGGAGAGCGTCAGCGCGTATCGTACCGGTCCGGATTGAATTTCCGCTCGGTATTCAGCAGGCTGGTGGCGCTCCTGCCGTGGCATATGGCAATCGCCAGCGCGTCCGCGGCGTCGTCGGGCCGGGGGATGTTTTTCATCTTCAGCAGCCGCTGGGTCATGAGCATGACCTGCTTCTTCTGAGCGCCGCCGTAGCCCGCCACCGCCTGTTTGACCTGCATAGGGGTGTATTCAAAGGCGGGCACGCCTGCCCGCTCCGCCTCCAGGAGGATGACTCCCCGGCCGTGGGCCACAGCAATCCCGGTGGTGATATTTTTGGAGAAAAACAGCTCCTCCACCGCCATCTCCTGGGGCTTGAACTGTTCGAGAAGCTGGGACATATCCTGGGAAATCTGATAGAGCCGGTTGGAGAGCGGCAGACCCGCCGGAGTCGTAATCACGCCGTATTGCAGAAGCTGCACGTTGGCCCGGTCCGCCTCAATCACCCCGAAGCCAATGGTGGCGACGCCGGGATCAATACCCAATATCCGCATGGGAAAACTCCTTTTCTGTTCTGCTCTCCATTTTATCATCCCCAGCTGAAAAAAACAAGAGGAAGCGCCCTATCCCGGAAAAGTCCCTCTTTTCATCTCTCGGAGGGTGTGCTATACTTAATAAAAATTGACGAAACAGGAGAGTCACCATGAACAGAGAGCTTTTGGAGGCGCAGCTAGGGGAGCTGCCCATTGTACAATACGAATTTTTTAAGACGGAAGACCTGACCTTTACCCCCCGGGTCCGGCTGGTCTGTGAGACGGACTGCCCCCGATACGGTTCAAGCTGGGCCTGTCCTCCCGCCGTGGGCACGGTGGAGGAATGCCGGGCCCGTTGTCTCCTCTACCCTGACGCACTTCTGATCACCACCATGACCGAGGTGGACGACCTGGCGGACATCGAAGGGACTCTGTCTACCCGGGCTCCCCATGAGGAGATTACCCGACAGGTCGATCAACTGCTGCGGGAGCAGGGAGCAGAGACCTATCCCCTCTCCACGGAGTCCTGCGCCATCTGTGAAACGTGTACCTACCCTGACGCCCCTTGCCGACATCCGGAGCGGATGTTCCCCTGCGTGGAGAGCCACGGGATTTTAATCATTGACACTGCGGAGCGGCTGGGAATCGAGTTTCAGCCCGGCGGGAACGTCGTCACCTGGTTCAGCCTCATTCTGTACCGGTAGATCGTGCGGTGTGTGGAAATTTTTCTGTTTGGTTGTACAATTTCATACAACTTTTCCCCCTTTTGTGTGAAACTTAGAAGGAATGATCCGCTCCTGGGCGGTGAATCCAGTGATTGTATTTCTCCCGGAAATAATCTTTCATAATGTCCACAATGTCACCCCCCTCCTGTCAATCGGTGAGTGGTTTCAGATTTTCATGGGTATCGTCCAGAATCTCCATCATGAAGAGTGCGCCCATCTTGAACCCGTTGATATAGTTCGTCTCAGCCATGATCACATCCACCTTCCCCTGTGCTTTCATAACGCTATCCATGAGTGGCTGGAGTTCATGTGGAAGCGTCTGGGTCAGCAGGTTTTCAGCATTCGACAGTTCCGCCACAGCACGGGCCACGTCAGAACCGGGCATCATCTGTTGATCAGCAGGTGCCAAGTTGCCATGGAAAAGGTCTTTGAGTATCCGATTATTCATAATCCCGCCCCATCCCGGCTTCAGCATTGCAATCGAGGTAGGCTCCCAATCCACACCAGCACAAGATCTCAAACAGAGTCTCTGTAGCATCCTCATCAAACGGATCTGTATCCTCCACTAAATCCGCAATCAACAGGCCGATCCTGATCAATTCCTCGTCTGTCCGCTTGGGGGCGGTTAATACTGGATGCCAGTCAATATAATCGCAGATATCCTCCGATAAGTTCTCAGGGCTGATCTCAAAGTCGAGGTAATCCATGCCCAGGAAAGCTCGGATAGCATTGGTGCCAATCAGTTCAACAGTTGGTTGCAGACAGAACTCCCTCATATCTGCCAAATCAATTAGACTTCCCGCAATTAGGGCTACACGTTCTTTCGTCTTGTTATTCATTTTGTGGTTCCTCCTGTTAAAATTCGATTTACTTCCTGGAGCAGAAGCTCCCGGGCGAACACCGCTGTCTGCCCATTACCGTGGATAGCAGCGGCTTTGGCGATGCGCTGCTTCTCTTCTATTGTTAAGGTAATTCGAATGGTTTCTGTTCGTTTGCCTCCGCATTGTTTCCAAAATGGTGCAATATTGTACTTATTCGCTAAAGAATCCAACTGATGCGGACTGACGCCAACGAGTTGAGCCAATTCCTCCTTCTTGTAAGCGAGTCCCTTCTCCTTGTATTCCAGCAGCTTTTTCAGCAGTGGGTATGTCACTGGAATCTCTGTCCCCAACAGATCCTCAACCGTCAGGAGGGCGTATCGCTCCGGGGAGGTCAGCTTCCAGTGACATACCCGGTAAATGATGGCCGGTGACAGCTTCGCAAAGTATTGTTCACCAATACTCTTACCATAGAAATTAATACAGCCTACCCGTAGCTTTTCTGCATCCAGAGAGACCTTTTCCCGGACAACGTGGATACCAAATCCTGCTGAAAGCAAGGTGTTCTCCAGATTGCTATATCCCAGCGGAGGTCCCGTCCCGAATGGCAAGCTCAGAATACAGTTCAGTGCGCCAGATAGCAGCGGCTCCCAAGGCAAGTCGGCAGGTGCGACATCATTCCCAGCCTTTATAGAGGACAGCGGAAGGAATACTTCTGACAGCTTGGACAGCGGGATCTCAACCAGCCGGAGACGGCAGCCATGCTTGGGACAGAGTGGCATCAGCGGAATTTGGTGTTCCCGATGCCAATAAGGTTCGCCATATTGTTCTGCATCCTCGGCACGGCAGGTCGGGCAGAATTTCAAGCCCTGCTTTCCTTCTGGTGTCTAAGTCTGGATACTCGTCAGATTGCCGCTTCTTCCAGCCAGGAGGTTGCAAAACACTGATTGCTTTTTCCCGGGAGGATGAAAGCGAAGGTAGTACGGCATCAAAGTATGTTCCAGAAGTACTTTCTTCAGCGTTATAACGCTTTTCGGTAGTTGTTCAGTGATGGCGTAACAGTCACCGCCGGGGAAGAGCCGTCCATGAGTCAGAGGATGCGTCCCATAAAGTTCGTGTAGCGTTGGAGCTGTTGACAAAATAAAGAGCATACATAAAACAGTTGACAAGAGAGATAAA